>JBIQKL010000022.1:19277-20591 GCA_044506555.1 Hyphomicrobiales bacterium
AGCACGATGTGCTCGACGGGGAAGCGCTTGTTGTCCCTGGTCATCAGCGCCGCGACGCGCGCCACCTCGTAGGGCGACTGCGCGGCGACGAGGAGATGCAGCGTCCGCGTCGCCGCATCGTACCAGCCGTTGCCGTTGTCGGGCTCGAGCGGCGAGGGGTCGATCGACTGCGAATGGCCGTGGCGCTCCAGCACCAGCTTGGCGGGGTCGTTCCGCGCCGCCTCGATGTCGGCGGCGATCTCGGCCGCGGCGGCCATGCCGCGCTTCATCGGCTCGAAGGTCTGCTCGGCGACCTCGAGCGGATCGAGGTCGGAGCCGGCCCGCGCCTTCTGCGCCACCCGGTGCGGCACGAAGATGTCGGTCGGCGCCTCCGGCGGCCAGGTCGGGGTGTTGCCGTCGAAGCCGCCCCAGATCACCGAGTCCTGCATCGGCGAGAACTCCGGCTCGCTCTCCGGCGTCTCGCCGCCGACCCGCACGTAGCGCGCCGCGCCGTAGTTGGGCGGCAGGTCGGGCGGACCCTTTGCGCCGTACCTGACGATGTCGGTGGCGAAGCGGAGCTGGCGCCTGGCGATCTCGTAGCGGTCGAAGTCCTTGTAGACGAGGAGCGCCACCGGATGCCCGAACATCGGGGGCACCTTGCCGCGCGGTACCAGGAAATACGCGCCGTAGAACTGGAAGCCGAGGTCGGCGGGCTGGGGCACCGCGACGCCGTCGCCCGCGAGGTCCTCGTGGAGGAGCAGGCGGTCGGGTTGCAGGTCCGGGCCGAGCGACGAAAGGTCGACGCCCTCGAAGATCCGGTCGGTGCGGGTCGCCTTGACGAAGAAGGCGTGGGCCTGCCGCTTCGGCCAGCCGGGCAGGTCCATGGCGCGGAAATCGCGGGCGAAGACCTTCTCACCGGTCACCTTGCGGACGGCATCCCAGCGCCAGCGGGCCTTGCCGTCGGGGGCGAGCCACGGGCCGGCGCCGGGGCCGGAATGAACCTCCGTCGCCTCCGCCGGCGACAGGCGCGCCAGCGTCACCGCGACGCCGAAGAACGTGCCGAGACGGATGAAGTCGCGCCGCGACGGAAGCATTCGCCGAATCCCAGCCGGAACCGTAGGTCAGAACCTTTCGCAACAGGACATGCCCCGTCAAGCGCCTGGGGTGCGGGTCCGTATGATCGCGTTGAATTCGGCGGCGTCGACCGCGTCGCTCGCGGGCTCCTCCGTCCGCTTATGGTGCTGAACTCGACCAGGCGACCGCACGCCGCCGGTCGCGGCCCGCGCCTTCGCCGACCAGATCGTGTACCTTCGCGCCGGACGGCGGGACGCGGCG
>JBIQKL010000022.1:20691-44049 GCA_044506555.1 Hyphomicrobiales bacterium
CGCCGGCTAGTAGACCGGCGTCGGGATGCCGGCGTGCCGCGCCTTGAGCTGGAGCGCGAGATACAGCGAATAATGCCGCGACAGATGAAGGTTGCCGCCGTGGAACCAGAGGGCTTCCTGGGCGAGCGGCTTCCACATGTTGCGGAGCTCGCCCAGCCACGGGCCGGGATCGCCGCGGGTGTCCGAGCCGTAGCCCCAGTTCGGGCCGACGCGCTTCGCCACCTGCGGCGCGATGAGCTGCGCCACCCACGCGTCCATCGGACGGTAGCCGGTGGCATAGACGATCAGGTCGGCGGGAAGCTCCGAGCCGTCGGACAGGATCGCCGCGTCCTCGGTGAGGCGGACGATCTCGACGCCGCTCCGCACCGCGACGTCGCCGCGCGCGATCAGCTCGGAGCAGCCGACGTCGAGGTAGTAGCCGGTGCCGGTGCGAAGCGCCTTCATCAGGAGGCCCGAGCCGTCCGGCCCGTAATCGGTGCGGAAGCCGGCCGCGTTGAGCCGCGCGATCAGGTCGGCGTCGCGCCGCGCGATCTCGTCGGTGAGCTTCTTCTGGGCGGCCGGCAGCAGCCGGAAGGGGGTCGAGGCGAAGATCAGGTCGGCCTTGTCGACGTCGATGCCGCGGGCGACCGCCTCCTCGGAATAGAGCGGCGCGAAGCCGACCTCCATCATCGTCTCGGAACGGACGACCGTGGTCGGCGTCCGCTGGATCATGGTGACCGACGCCGCCTCGTGTTCCCACAGGTCGGCGCAGATGTCGTGGGCGGACGAATTGGCACCCAGCACGATGCAGCGCTTGCCCCGGTAGGGCGCGCCGCTGACGTGGCGGCTCGAATGATACTGCTCGCCGCGGAAGGTCATCCGCCCCGGGATGGCCGGCACGTTCGGCGGCCCGTAGGAGCCGGTGGCCAGCACAAGCTGCTTCGGGCGGAGCACGGTCTCCTCGCCGTCCCGGCGGACGCGCACCGACCATTCCTCCGCGGCTTGGTCGTAGCTCGCCTTCACGCATTCGGTCGAGCCCCAGTAAGCCAGCTCCATGAGCTTGGCGTACATTTCCAGCCAGTCGCCCATCTGGTCCTTGGGCGTGAACACCGGCCAGTGGGCGGGAAACGGGATGTAGGGCAGGTGGTCGTACCAGACCGGGTCGTGGAGGACGAGCGAGCGATAGCGGTTGCGCCATGAGTCGCCTGCCCGCGCGTTCTTCTCGACGATGACGGTGGGGACGCCGAGCCGGCGGAGTCGGGCGCCGAGGACGATGCCGCCCTGCCCGCCGCCGACGATCACCACGTAGGGCTGCTCGCTGCGGCCAAGGGCGGCCTGCTCGCGTTCGCGGCTCTCGCTCCAGGTCGTCCGGTCGCGGCGCGCGCCGTGGACGATGCCCGGCTCGCGCGTTCTCCCCTGCCGCTCCTCGTGGTCCTTGAGCTCGGTCATCGCGGTGAGGAGCGTATAGCCCCTGCCCTCGCGGAGGCGGAGATGGCCGATGCCGCGGGCGACCGCCGTCTCGAAGGTGAACCAGGCGCCGACCATGCCGTCGTCGGCCTCCGCCTCGCCTTTCAGCGCGAGGGCATCCGGCCGGATATGGGGCAGCGTCGCCGCGAGCATGGCGGCGATCTGGTCGCGGCCCTCGACGGTCCGGATGTTCCAGGTGAAGGCGACGAGGTCGCGCCAGTAGCAGGCGTCGCCGAACAGCGCGGCGGCGCCCTGCGGATCGCCGGCGCCCAACGCCTCGCCGAGCGCGGCAAGCCACGCCGATGCCGTCTCCGTCGCCGATGCCATGTCGTCGTCCCCTCCGTCAGCGGGGAAAGCGTCGCCGAAGCGGCGCCCCGGCGCAATGCGGCGGATGCTTCATTGCCGGAGCAGGCCGCGATAGATCTCGGCGTCGCCGCAGACCCCCGCCAGCGCGCCGGATTCGTCGACCAGCAGGATCGGGTGGTCGCTCCGGCGCTTGAGCGCGACGGCGGCGCGGAGCGTGAGGCCGACGGGAGCGACGACGAAATCCGCCGCCGCGTCCTGCGGCATCGCTCCCGTGTCGCCGTCGGCGGCGACGATCCTGCCCTCGCGTCCCGCCAGCGACACGCCGACCGGCCGGCCAGCGGCGTCGATCCGGACGCAGACCGGCCCGGGGGCGACGACCACGGCGCCGGCCTCGCGCCGAAGCGCCGCGGCCGGCGTCATCACCGACGTGCCGCGGAGCACGTTGAGCGGATTCACGTGGCGGACGAAATCGGCGACGTGGCCGTTGGCCGGGCGGAGCAGGATGTCCTCCACGGTGCCGTCCTGCACGATCCGGCCGCCATCGAGGATGACGATGCGGCTGCCGAGCTTCAGCGCCTCCTCGAGGTCGTGGCTGACGAAGACGATGGTCTTCCTCAGCCGGCGCTGGAGGTCGAGGAGCTCGTCCTGGAGCCTGCCGCGGATCAGCGGGTCGAGCGCCGAGAACGGCTCGTCCATGAGCAGGATCGGCGCGTCGGTGGCGAGCGCCCGGGCGAGGCCGACGCGCTGCTGCATGCCGCCGGAGAGCTCCTGCGGGACCTTGTCGGCCCACGACGACAGCCCGACCAGGGCGAGCTTCTCGTCGACGATGCGGCTCCGCTCCGCTGGCGCCACGCCGCGGAGCTCGAGGCCGAAGCCGGCATTGTCCCGGACGCTCCGCCACGGCAGCAGCGCGAAGTGCTGGAACACCATGGCGACGCCGCGGGTGCGGAGCGCGCGAAGCGTGCGCTCGTCGGCGCGGCCGACGTCGATCGCCCGCCCCTCATGCTCGACCATGACGGTGCCGCGGGCGACGGCCGCGAGCCGGTTGACGGCGCGGAGAACGGTCGACTTGCCCGAGCCGGACAGGCCCATGATGACGCAGATCTCGCCGGTCTCGACGGCGAGGCTTATGTCCACCGCGGCAGGCACGCAGTCGGTCGCCGCGATCACCGCCTCGCGCGGCGCCCCGCGATCGAGCATCGCCAGCGCCGCGGCGGTCCTGCCGCCGAAGAGCACGTCGACGTGATCGAAGGCGACGGCCGGCATGGCTAGCGCGCCGCCGGCCGGCTTCGCGCCGGCAGCTTGCAGACGCGGTCGAGGATGATGGCGAGGATGACGATCGCCGTGCCCGCCTCGAAGCCCATCGCGACGTTGACGGTGTTGAGCGCCCGCACCACCGGCTTGCCGAGGCCGTCGGCGCCGACCAGCGCCGCGATCACCACCATCGACAGCGACAGCATGATGCACTGGGTGACGCCGGCCATAATCGTCGGCAGCGCATGGGGCAGCTCGACCTTCCAGAGGCGCTGCCGCCTTGTCGCGCCGAAGGCCTCGCCGGCCTCGAGCAGCGCGCGCGGCACCGAGGCGATGCCGAGATGGGTGAGCCGGATCGGCGCGGCGACGGCGAAGATCACCGTCGAGATCAGGCCCGGCACCATGCCGAGGCCGAACAGCACCAGCGTCGGGATCAGGTAGACGAACGTCGGGATCGTCTGCATCAGGTCGAGGAGCGGCCGGAGCACCGTGTAGAGCGCCGGACGGTGCGCGGCGGCGATGCCGGTGGGGATGCCGATGGCCACCGCGGCCAGGGTCGCGCAGAGGACCAGCGCCAGCGTCTCCAGCGTCGCCTGCCAGTAGCCCAGGTTCATGATCAGGAGGAGGCCGAGCAGCACCCCGACCGCAAGCCTGAGCGAGCGGTGGAGCGCATAGGCGCCGGCCGCGAACAGGAGCACGAGCACGACCGGCGGGAACCATTCGAGGACCGCGAGCAGGCCCTCGACGATCGATCCGAGGACCAGGATGACGACGTCGAAGACACCCTGGGCGTGGCGGTTGAGCCAGTCGACGACGGCTTTCAGCCACGCCCCGAGCGGGATCTTGTGGGCGGTGATCCAGTCTTCCATGGCACGCCGTCGGCGGCGCCCTCGGGCTAACCGCCGAGGCTCGCCCGGACCGCCTCGAGGCCGGGCTGGCCGTCGATGGTGGTGACGTCCTTGAGCCAGCCTTCCCAGGCGCGCGGGTTGGCCTTCAGCCATTCCTCGGCGGCGACGGCGGCATCCTTGCCGTCGTTCAGCATCGCCCCCATGACCTGGTTCTCCATCGGCAGGGTGAAGCGGAGGCGCGACACGAAGGCGCCGACGTTCGGGCACTCGGTCAGATACCCGGCGCGGACATTGGTATAGACCGTGGCGCCGCCGAAGTTCGGGCCGAAGACCTCGTCGCCGCCGGCAAGGTACTTCATCCGGAAGGTGGCGTTCATCGGATGCGGCTCCCAGCCGAGAAACACCATCGGCTGCCGGCGCGACGTGGCGCGGGCGACCTGGGCCAGCATGCCCTGCTCGCTCGATTCGACCAGCTCGAAGCCGCCGAGGTCGAACTGGTTGGCGTCGATCATGCCGAGGATCAGGCGGTTGCCGTCGTTACCCGGCTCGATGCCGTAGATCTTGCCTTCGAGCGCCTCCCGGAAGCGCGCGATGTCCTGGAAGGACTGGAGCCCGGCGGCGAAGGTGTAGTCCGGCACGGCGAGCGTGTACTTGGCCCCCTCGAGGTTGGGCCGCTCGATCACCTCGACGGTCTCGTCGTCGAGATACGGGCGGATATCGGCTTCCATGGTCGGCATCCAGTTGCCGAGGAAGACGTCGATGTCCTTGTTCTTCAACGACGCATAGGTGACCGGAACCGACAGCACCTGGCTGGTCGGCGCGTAGCCGAGCCCTTCGAGGACGCGCGAGGCAAGCGCCGTGGTAGCGGTGATGTCGGTCCAGCCGACGTCGGCGAAGCGTACGATCTTGCAGGATTCGGGGTCGGCGGCCTGGGCGGCGAGCGGCAGGGCGAGCGCGATGCCGGCAAGGAAGGCGCACGTCACGCGAGAGAGCATTCTGGTCCTCCGTGGGATTATCGAATCGAAGCCGCCGCCGCCCGTCCGCACCGCGGATGGATCGCGTCGGGACGCCGGATCATCCGAGCCGAGACAATCCCCATCCATCGCCGCCGCGCAAGTACAACTTGCGTCGCCGCGGCGATTATTCAGTCGTTCAACATCGGGTGGCTGAAGATCCAGCGTAACGTCCGTGGGCTTTGCTTGCCACCGAAATTCGCTTGTCTTTCGCGGCAGATGCCGGTTGATTGACCGTTCAATCCCGCTTCCGTCGCCCGGAACCGACCGAATGCACCGCAACGCCGCCGAAGACACGCGCCGCCGGCAGCTCATCACCGCGACCATCGACACGATCGCCGAGGTCGGATTCGGCGCGGCGACGCTCGCGCAGATCGGCCAGCGCGCCGGGGTCTCGCCGGGACTGATTGCGCACTACTTCACCGACAAGGACGGCCTCCTTGAAGCCACGCTCCGGAGCCTCGCGGCCCGCCTCTCCCGGGCGACGACGAGCCGGCTCCGCGCCGCGCGGACGCCCCGCGAGCGGATCCAGGCGGTGATCGAGGCGACGCTCGCGCCGGAGGAGTTCGACCCGCGGAGCTGCGGCGTGTGGCTCGCCTTCTGGGGCCAGGTGATCCACTCGGCGCCGCTCCGTCGTGTCCAGATCGTCTACCAGCAGCGCATGCTCTCCAACCTCCGCCACGCGCTCCGCCGGCTGGTGCCGGATCCGGAGGCGCCGCGGCTGGCGGTGGCGCTCGCGGCGATGATCGACGGGCTGTGGCTCCGCGCCAGCCTTTCCGCGTCGAACGAGACCGACAGCACCACGGCGCGCGCCATCGCCACCGCCTTCATCGACGACGCGATCGCCCGGGCGGCGGCCCGTCATCCGGAAGCCGACGCGGCCGTCGATGCCGCGGTCGCCGCCGCGGCGATGGCGCAGCCGGAATGGGCGGCGCGGCCGGGGGGCGGCCGGGCCGCGGTCCTCGCGGCGGTCGCGGCCGATCTCCGCCGCGCGTCCCTCCCCGCCGAGGCGGACGGGCTCGACGCGGCTGCCCTGGCGATACGGACGGACGAGCCCGGCTTCGGCGGCGCCGGGCGCGTGCCGCATGGCGTGCTCGCTACGGTCGTCGGTCCCTCGTCGTTCGTGCAGGCCGTGGCGATGGCGGGTCCGGCGCTCGCGGCCGGCAATGCGCTCGTCCTCGGCACCGAAGGCACACCCGCGCCGGCGCTCGCCGGCCTGCCCGGCCGCTTCGCGGCAGCGGGCCTGCCTGACGGCCTGCTGACCGTCGTTCCCATCGGCGGCGGCGCGGCCGGGCATCTCCTCGGCCACCCGGACGTCATCGCGCTGCCGCCTGGGGAGGGGGCGGGTCCGACCTTCGTGCTCTTCGCGGACGGCGCGATGGAGGAAGCCGTCGCGGCGGCCCTGCGCCTCGGCGGCCGCCTTCTTGCCGAGGAAGCGCTGCGGACGATGCTGGCCGCCCGCCTGCCCGACGCGGAAGTCCGCGGCTTTGCCGACGATCGCGAGGCAATCGCCTTGCTCGATGCCAGCGGCGGCGACGAGGTCGGCCTGTTCACCCGCGACATCGTTCGTGCCCACCGGCTGCTCGCCGGGCTTCGGGCCGGCCGCTGCTGGGTGAATGTCCGGCCGCCCTGCCCCGTCGACTGGGACCGCTACGCCCGGCGGCGGATGGTGAGCATCGGGGTGCCCGAGGGTCGCTAGCCGCCCGGCCAGAGCTGCGCCGCCTCGGCGGCCGCCTGCCGCTGCTCCGGCGACAGGCCGGCGACGTAGGTGTCGAGCCACTCGTCCGCCTTGCCGGCGCTCCGGGCGAGATAGTGCCACTTGGCGGCGTTGACGGGGTCCGGCTCCGCGCCGACGCCGGCGGCGAGGATGCGTGCAAGGCGGTTCTGGGCGATCGGATCGCCGGCTTCCGCGGCGCGCTCGAACCAGGCGATGCCGGCCGCCTCGTCCTTGGCGGCGCCGGTGCCGTTGAACAGGCGGATGGCGTAGTCGACCTGCGCCGGCACGATGCCGCGGCGCGCTGCCGAGGCGTACCACTTCATGGCGGCGGCCTCGTCCCTGGCGACCCCGATCCCGGCCGCGTAGAGCTGTGCCAGGGCATACTGGGCGTCGGGACTGCCGGATTCGGCAGCGGCGGAGAGGAGCTGCGCCGCCCGCTCGGGGTCGGCCTCGCGGAGCCTGCCCTCGAACAGCATGCGCCCGAGGTTGTACATGGCGTCGACCTGGCCCTGGTTCGCCGCCTTCTCGATATAGTCGGCGCCTGCCGCCGGGTCGGCCGCGACCCCACGGCCCTGCATCAGCATCATGCCGAGGGCGAACTGGGCCTCGCGGTCGCCCGCATCGGCGGCGAGGCGGTACCAGTCGACCGCCTTCTCGAAGTCCTGCGGCACGCCGTAACCCTGCTCGTAGATGAGGGCGATCAGGGTCTGCGCGGCACGGTCGCCGGCCTCTGCCCGGCCGATGGCGATGTCGAAGGCGGTGAGGTAGAAGCCGCGCTGGAACGCGCCATAGGCCAGATCCGGCTGCCCCGCGGCCGACGGTGCGGCGGTGGAGGGCTGTTCCACATTCGCGGTCTGCGGCGGTTCGGCCTGGGGCGAGGGCAGCGGCGGCAGCGTCGCGCCGGTCGCGACCGTGTCGTCGACCGCGGCATCGCCACCCGGATCGGCCACGGTTTCCTCCGGCACGGGCGGGAGGACGTCGTCGAACGACGGAACAGGGGCCGCCACGCCCGGCGCAGCGTCTGGCGCGGGCGGTATCTCGACGCCGGCGGCCGCGTCGCCGTCGGGCCGCACCGGCGGGAGCGGCACGGAACCGGGCGCCGGCGCGGCGGGCTCCGGTGCCGGACCGGGCGCGGCGGCCGGAGGCGGCGCCGGTTCCCCGTCCGGGGTCAAGACGATCTGCGCCGAGGCGGCGGTGGCCGCGAACCCCAGCGCCGCAATGGCCGCCAGGATACGCCTCACGCGTCCGCTCCGGCAGGCGCCGCGAGACGCCGGTTGGCCTCCTCGACGGCGGCGGCCGGACCGCGGGGATCCTCGAAGACGGCGCGCGACAGCGCCACGAACTCGATGCCGTTCCGGGCCGCCTCCTCGACCGAGGCGAGGCTCCGTCCGCCCATGACGATGGCGGGGATGACGAACAGCGACGACCACCAGGCGGCGAGATCGAGGGCCTTGGCGAAGATGCCGTCGGTGGTGTCGCCGTCGAGCCGGCCGAAGAACAGGTAATCGGGATTCGCCTCGCCGGCGACCATCGCGTCGTGGCGGGTCTTGAAGCCCGCCGCGCCGACGATCAGCTTCGGCCGGAGCTTCTCGGCCGCCGCGGCGAGATCGGCCGGACCGGTGTCGACATGGACGCCGTCCGCCTTCGCCCGTCCGGCGATGCGCGTATCGTTCCTGACGATCGCCGCGACGCCCCGGGCCTGCGCCCGCGGCGCCAGCGCCTCGGCAACCTGCTGCAGCCGCTCGCCCTCGCCGTCGATGATCAGCGACGCGACGTCGCCGCCAGCGAGCGCCTCGTCGACGAGGCGCGCCAGCCGGTCCGGATCATCCTCGGGTGGCGTCACCAGGCAGAGGCGACAGCGCGGCAGCTCGACTTCGGACATCCCTCACCCGCGGGCAGCCTCCCGGCCGGCCGCAGCCTCCTCGCGCGAAGGGCAGCGGCGGCGCGGCCGCCATGCCCTTCCGATCCGCCCGAACATACGAAGGAATCGGGCATTTGCGGGACAGGCGTCAGGCGGCCTTCTCGAGCTCCGGCTTCCAGGCGCCGGTGGCGGCGAGGCCGTTCATCTTCGCCCGGTGGTCGAAGGCGCGCTGGCCGGCGGCGACGTTCTCCGGCTTGCCGCCCCAGGCCTCCAGCGAAGCCGCCTGCAGCGCGCGGCCATAGGAGAAGGTGACCGGCCACGGCAGGCCCGGAACCTGGTTGACGAGGCTGAGGTGCTCGGTGGCCGCCTCGTTGCCCTGGCCGCCGGAGAGGAAGGCGATGCCGGCCACCGCCGCCGGCACGCATTCCTTCAGCACCCGCGCGGTCTTCTCGGCCACTTCGGCAGGCGACGCCTGCTTCGCGCTCTTCTTGCCCGGCACCACCATGTTCGGCTTGAGCACGATGCCCTCGAGCCTGACATGGGCGACGTAGAGCTCCTGGAACACCGTCTTCAGTATCCACTCGGTGGCGCGGTAGCAGGCGTCGATGTCGTGGGTCGCGACCGGGCCGTCCATCAGCACTTCCGGCTCGACGATCGGCACGATGTCGGCCTCCTGGCAGAGCGCGGCGTAGCGGGCGAGCGCCTGGGCGTTGGCGTTGATGCAGTTCCAGGTCGGGATCGCGGCACCGACGTCGATCACCGCCCGCCACTTGGCGAAGCGGGCGCCGAGCCCGTAGTAGTCCCTGAGCCGCTCGCGGAGCCCGTCGAGGCCTTCGGTGATCTTCTCCCCCGGCGACAGCGCGAGGTCCTTGGCCCCGGCATCGACCTTGATGCCGGGCACGGCGCCGGCGGCCTTGATCAGGTCCACGAGCGGCGTGCCGTCCTTGGCCTTCTGGCGGATCGTCTCGTCATAGAGGATCACGCCGGAGATGGCGGTCTTCATCGCGTTGCTGCGGAACAGCATCTCGCGATAGTCGCGCCGGGCATCCTCGGTCGAGGTGAGGCCGATGGTGTCGAAGCGCTTGGCGATAGTGCCGCTGCTCTCGTCGGCGGCGAGGATGCCCTTGCCCTTGGCCACCATTGCCTGCGCGATGTCTTCGATTCTCTCGGCCATGACGTGATCCTTCCGAATGAGTTACGCGGTGCGTGACGGTGTCTATAGCGTCGGGCGGGCGCCGTTCAACGCCCTACTTAAGGCGCAGCACCTCGACGCCGGGGAGCGCCTTGCCTTCGAGCCATTCGAGGAAGGCGCCGCCCGCGGTCGAGATGAAGCTGAAGCCGTCGGCGGCGCCGGCCTGGTTGAGCGCCGCGACCGTATCGCCGCCGCCGGCGACCGAGAGCAGCTGTCCCTTCCGCGACGCGGCATGGCGCGCCGCGGCGACCGTCGCCGTGTCGAAGGGCGCGATCTCGAAAGCGCCGAGCGGGCCGTTCCAGACCAGCGTCGCCGCCTTGTCGATCCATCCGTTGACGATCCCGACCGACTTCGGGCCGATGTCGAGGATCATCGCGTCGGCGGGGACCGCATCGACCGGCACGACCGTCGCGGCCGCGCCCGGCTTCAACTCCTTCGCGACCACCACGTCGACCGGCAGCACGATGGTCGAACCGGCCTTGTCGGCCGCGGCCATGATCTTCCGGGCGGTATCGACGAGGTCGGCTTCGGCCAGCGACTTGCCGACCGCGACGCCCTTGGCGAGCAGGAAGGTGTTGGCCATGCCGCCGCCGACCACCAGCGCGTCGACCTTGCCGGCGAGGTTCTCGAGCACGTCGATCTTGGACGAGACCTTGGCCCCGCCGACCACGGCGACGACCGGACGCTTCGGATCGGCGAGGGCCGACTCGAGCGCCTCGATCTCGCCCTGCATGGCGCGGCCGGCATAGGCGGGCAGCTTGCGGGCGAGGCCCTCGGTCGAGGCATGCGCCCGGTGCGCGGCGGAGAACGCGTCGTTGACGTAGAGATCGCCGAGCCTGGCGAGCGCGTCGACGAACCCCGCCTCGTTCTTTTCCTCGCCCGTGTGGAAGCGGGTGTTCTCGAGGAGGAGCACGTCGCCGTCCTTCATCGCGGCGACCGCGGCCTCGGCCTTCTCGCCGACGCAGTCTTCGGCGAAGGCGACCGGCCGGCCGATCACCGCCTCGAGCGCCGGCACCACTTGGCGGAGCGAGAACTGCGCCTCCGGCCCGCTTTTAGGCCGGCCGAAATGGGCGAGCAGGATCACCTTGCCGCCCTTGCCGGCGATCTCGGCGATGGTCGGCGCCGCCGCCCGGATGCGGGTGTCGTCGGTGACCTCGCCGCCGGCGACGGGGACATTGAGGTCGACCCGGACAAGCACGCGCTTGCCCTTCACGTCGGCCTGGTCGAGCGTGCGGAATGCGGTCATGCGCGTAACCCTCAGGCTGAGAGGCGGGCGAGCGCTTCCGACCCGCCTGGATCGATCCCGTGCGTCCTTCGAGGCTCCGCTCCGCGGAGCACCTCAGGATGAGGAAGGGAGGTGTACTCCATTGCCGGAGCCCGCGTGAACGTCTCCATCCTCCTCATGCCGAGCGCCCCGGCCTCGAAGCACGCGGTGTCCGCTCGGCCCGGACACGCCCGGCCATGACGGCAGAGGAGCAGTCCTCAGAGGAACTTGCCCATGGCGACCGCGGTGTCGCCCATCCGGTTCGAGAAGCCCCACTCGTTGTCGTACCAGGAGACGACCCGGACGAAGTCGCCGTCGATGATCTTGGTCTGGTCGAGGGCGAAGATCGACGAGCGCGGGTCGTGGTTGAAGTCGGACGAGACCAGCGGCTCGGCGGTGGCGCCGAGGATCCCCTTGAGCCGGCCGGAGGTGGCGGCGTCGGTGATCGCCTGGTTGACCGCCTCGGCGCTCGTCGGCTTCTTCGCCACGAACTTGAAGTCGACCAGCGACACGTTCGGCGTCGGCACCCGGATCGAGCTGCCGTCGAGCTTGCCCTTGAGCTCGGGGATGACGAGGCCGATCGCCTTCGCCGCGCCGGTCGAGGTTGGGATCGAGTTCATCGCCGCGGCGCGCGCCCGGTAGAGGTCCTTGTGGAAGGTGTCGAGGGTCGGCTGGTCGCCGGTATAGGAATGGACGGTCGTCATGAAGCCGTGCTCGATGCCGATGGCGTTGTTGAGCACGAACACCACCGGCGCGAGGCAGTTGGTGGTGCAGGACGCGTTGGAGACGACGATATCCTTGGCCGAAAGCTTGTCGTCGTTGACGCCGTAGACGACGGTGAGGTCGGCGCCCTCGGCCGGAGCCGAGACCAGCACGCGCTTGGCGCCGGCCTGGAGATGGGCCGAGGCCTTCTCCTTCGACGCGAAGAGGCCGGTGCACTCCATGGCGATGTCGACGCCGAGCTCCTTCCAGGGCAGCTCCGCCGGATTGCGGATCGCCGTCACCCGGAACGGGCCGCGGCCGGCGTCGATCGTGTCGCCGGCGACCTTGACCTCGTGCGGGAACTTGCCGTGCACCGAATCGTGGCGAAGGAGATGGGCATTGGTCTCGACCGGGCCGAGATCGTTGACGGCGACCACCTCGATGTCCGTGCGGCCGGACTCGACGATGGCGCGGAGGATGTTCCGCCCGATGCGGCCGAAGCCGTTGATGGCAACTCTGACAGCCATGTCCTTCTCCTTCTCAGTCGCGCGCGGCGAGCCTGTCGAGCGCCGCCGTCGCCGCCGCTTCCGCGGTGATCCCGAACTTCTCGTAGAGCTTCTCGTAGGGCGCCGAGGCGCCGAAGCCCTTCATCCCGATGAAGATGCCGTCCGATCCGATGAAGCGGTCCCACCCCATCCGGATCGCGGCCTCGATCGCCATCTTCACCGGCGCCGTGCCGATGACCTCGGCCTGGTAGTCGGCGCTCTGGTCGGCGAACAGCTCGAACGACGGCACCGACACCACCCGGGCCTTCCGGCCGGCGGCCTCGATCTGCTTCCTGGCGGCGAGGGCGATCTCGACCTCGGAGCCGCTGGCGAAGATGGTGACGTCGGCATCGCCCTTCGAATCGGCGAGCACATAGGCGCCGCGGCGCGACAGGTTGGCCTCGTCGTGGTCGGTGCGGACCGTCGGCAGGTTCTGCCGGGTCAGCGCCATGGCGCTCGGCCGCCGGTCGTTCTCGAGCGCCAGCTGCCAGCATTCGACCGCCTCGACCGCGTCGGCCGGGCGGAACACCAGGAGCCCGGGGATGGCGCGGAGCGCGGCGAGCTGCTCGACCGGCTGGTGGGTCGGGCCGTCCTCGCCGAGGCCGATCGAATCGTGGGTCAGCACGAAGATGACGCGATTGCCCATCAGCGCCGCGAGGCGGATCGCCGGCCGGCAATAGTCGCTGAACACCAGGAAGGTGCCGCCATAGGGGATCAGCCCGCCATGGAGGGCGATGCCGTTCATCGCGGCGCCCATCCCGAGCTCGCGGATGCCCCAATGGATGTACCGCCCGGAGAAGTCGTCCGGCGTCACCGCCGCCATGTCCTTGGAGCGGGTGTTGTTCGATCCGGTCAGGTCGGCGGAGCCGCCGATCGTCTCCGGCACCACCGGGTTGATGACGTCGAGCGCCATCTCGGACGACTTGCGGGTGGCGACCTTCGGCTTCTCGGCGGCGAGCTTCCTCTTGTAGTCGGCGATCGCCTTGTCGAGGCCGGCCGGCAGCTCGCCGCGGATCCGGCGCTCGAACTCGGCGCGCTTCTCCGGGTCGGCCGCCGCCAGCCGCTTCTCCCAGTCCTTCCGGCCCTGGCCGGCCTTGAGGCCGGCGATCCGCCACGCGTCGCGGATGTCGGCCGGAATCTCGAAGGGCGGATAGTCCCAGCCGAGCGCCCGGCGGGCGCCGGCGATCTCCTCGGCGCCGAGGGGCGAGCCGTGCGAGGAGGCCTTGCCCGCCTTGGTCGGGGCGCCGAAGCCGATGGTGGTCTTGCAGGCGATCATCGACGGCCGGTCGCTCTTGTGCGCCTCCTCGATCGCGGCGGCGATCTCGTCCGGGTTGTGGCCGTCGATGCGCCGCGCATGCCAGCCGGCCGCCTCGAAGCGGGCGACCTGGTCGCCGGATTCGGACAGCGACAGCGGCCCGTCGATCGAGATGCCGTTGTCGTCGAAGAAGACGATCAGCTTGTTGAGCCGGAGATGGCCGGCGATCGAGATCGCCTCGTGGCTGAGGCCTTCCATGAGGTCGCCGTCCGAGGCGATGACATAGGTGCGATGGTCGACGACGTCGTCGCCGAACTGGGCGGCGAGCAGACGCTCGGCGAGCGCCATGCCGACCGAATTGCCGAGGCCCTGGCCGAGGGGACCGGTGGTGGTCTCGACGCCGATGGTGATGAAGTTCTCCGGATGGCCCGGCGCCTTCGAGCCGAGCTGGCGGAAGTTCTTGATCTCCTCGATCGTCATGTCCTCGACGCCGAGCAGGTAGAGCACCGAATAGAGGAGCATCGAGCCGTGGCCGGCCGAGAGCACGAAACGGTCCCGGTCGGGCCAGCGCGGCGCATTCGGATCGAACTTGAGGTAGCGCGTGAACAGGACGGTGGCGACGTCGGCCATGCCCATCGGCATGCCGGGATGCCCCGACTTGGCGCGTTCGACGGCGTCCATCGCGAGCGCGCGGATCGCGTTCGCCATACGCTGGTGCTTGACGAGGTCGGTCATGATGCCTGGCCTGATCCGTGCCCGAGGGGGATCCGCGTTCGCGGCAGAGTGCGGGGCCAGCCCGATCCGCCGTCCAGGCGGTCTCGGCGAGGCCGGGCGAGACATAGCAGGTAGAAGACCATAGTCAATGCACGCCCACGCGGCACAGCGCCCCATCATTGTCGCAATCCTTGGGCAGACGGAACGTTCCCGGCCGGATCGGTCGCCGGGATCGCGTTCCCGGAACGGGGCCCCGGGACGTCGAAGGAAGCGGGCGACGGCTCCGAGCGAGGCAGGGCATGGCGACAGGCGAAGCCGCGGACCAGGCGCTGGGGCGGCTGCAGGCCGCGCTCGCCCGGCTCGAAGGCGCGGTGGAGCGCAGCCTCGACAACCAGCGGCAGGTCGCAAGCCTCGAAGGCGAGCTGCAGCGCCTCGGCACCGACCGCTCGCGCCTGGCCCAGTCGCTCGACGCCGCCGAGGAACGCTCGGGACGGATGGAGGACGCCAACCGCGAAGTCTCGCGCCGGCTGGTCACCGCGATGGAGTCGATCCGTGAGGTCCTGGCCCGGAACGGGGCCGCCTGAGGGGGAGCACGACATGGGACAGGTCAACGTCACCATCAGCGGCAAGACCTACCGGATGGCATGCGACGACGGGGAAGAGGAGCATCTCTCCAGTCTGGGGCACCAGCTCGGCGAGACCATCGAGCTCCTCCGCAGCCAGTTCGGCGAGATCGGCGACCAGCGGCTCACCGTCATGGCGGCAATCACCCTCGCCGACCGCTACTCCGAGTCCGAGCAGCGGATCGGCGACCTGGAGGCCGAGATCGAGCGGCTCAAGGAAGCCAACGCCGCCGACGTCCGGCAGACGGAGGCGCGCGAGGCGGACCTCGCCGAGACCCTCGACTCGCTCGCCGGACGGGTCGAGACCCTCGCCGACCGGCTGAACGGCTCCGATCCGCTCGGAGCCCATTGAGCGGCGGCGCGGCTCCCCGCGCCTCGCCGCGGGCGTGCTCAGTGCAGGCTGACCGCCTCGAGATCGTTCTCCCGCGCGTTCATCATCGCCGCCTCGCGGCTGTCCGAGACCATGATCGGCGTGCCGTCGGCCGCGAGCAGGGCCCAGAGCTGGAGGTCCGCGGCGAGCTCGGGCAGGCCGGGGAACATGCCCTTGGCCTCGGCGCCGTTCATCGCGCGGATATAGGCGATCTTGCCACCGCCGAGATCGGCGAAGCTGTCGGCGGGCATGATCTGCTTCTCGTTGTTTTCCATGACTCTACTCCTTCCGCGGCGCGGCCCCTGTGCCGTGCCGGCTGATGACGATCTTCCGCACCGCCCGTTCGGTCGGCGGCCGGGTGAGATCGATCGACAAAAGCCCCTCCTCAAGCCGGGCAGAAAGCACCTCGATGCCCTCGGCGAGGACGAAGGTGCGCTGAAACTGGCGCGTCGCGATCCCACGATGCAGGAAGACGCGTGCCGACGCATCCTCCTTCTGGCGACCGCGGATGACGAGCTCGTTCTCCTCGACGGTGATGTCGAGATCCTCTTCGCCGAAGCCCGCAACCGCCAGCGTGATGCGCAAGACCTCGCCCCTCGCGCCGTCGCTGAGCTTCTCGACGTTGTAGGGCGGGTAGCCGTCTCCCGCCTTCGAGACCCGGTCGACCGCCTGCTCGAGCTCCTCGAAGCCGAGCATGAGATGGCTGGAGAACGGCGTGAGACGCGTCATGGATGCCGGTCCTTCTCGGAAGCGACCCTGTCGGCCGGGCCCTGATCACGGCACCCGACTGGGGTGATATGGCGCTCGACCGGGGATGCTTCAAGTCGCACCGCCGAGACGGCGACCGCCGGCACCCGGCTCGACGGGCCGACGTCACGAGTTTGATCGACTCCCATCAGAGCTGGAGGCTGCACGGCCTTGCGCCGTCCCGCCGGCTGTGGCACGCGTCCGGCAACGACGTGTGACGACAGGGAGACCGACCAGATGGACGTGCGCGCCGCCGTGGCCTTCGAGGCCGGAAAGCCGCTCCAGATCGAGACCGTGCAGCTCGAGGGACCGAAGGCCTTCGAGGTGCTGGTCGAGATCAAGGCGACGGGCATCTGCCATACCGACGAATTCACCCTTTCCGGCGCCGATCCGGAGGGCCTGTTCCCCGCGATCCTCGGCCACGAGGGCGCCGGCGTCGTGGTCGAGGTCGGGCCGGGGGTGACCACGGTGAAGCCGGGCGACCACGTCATCCCGCTCTACACGCCCGAGTGCCGGCAGTGCCCGTCCTGCCTGTCGCGGAAGACCAATCTCTGCACCGCGATCCGCGCCACGCAAGGGCAGGGCCTGATGCCGGACGGGACCTCGCGGTTCTCGTTCGGAGGAAAGCCGATCCACCACTACATGGGCTGCTCGACCTTCGCCAACTTCACCGTCCTGCCCGAGATCGCGGTCGCCAAGGTCCGCGACGACGCGCCCTTCGACAAGATCTGCTACATCGGCTGCGGCGTCACCACCGGCGTCGGCGCGGTGCTCAACACCGCCAAGGTCGAGCCCGGCGCCAAGGCGATCGTCTTCGGCCTCGGCGGCATCGGCCTCAACGTCATCCAGGGGCTGCGTCTCGCCGGCGCCGACATGATCATCGGCGTCGACCTCAACCCGGACCGCAAGGAATGGGGCGAGCGCTTCGGCATGACCCACTTCGTCAACGCCAAGGAGGCCGGCAAGGACCTGGTGCCGCTCCTGGTCGACATGACCAAGAAGGGCGCCGACCAGATCGGCGGCGCCGACTACACCTTCGACTGCACCGGCAACGTCAACGTCATGCGCCAGGCGCTCGAATCCTGCCACCGCGGCTGGGGGGTCTCGGTGATCATCGGCGTCGCACCGGCGGGGGCGGAGATCTCGACCCGCCCGTTCCAGCTGGTCACCGGCCGGGTCTGGAAGGGCACCGCCTTCGGCGGCGCCCGCGGCCGCACCGACGTGCCGAAGATCGTCGACTGGTACATGGACAAGAAGATCGAGATCGATCCGATGATCACCCACATCCTGCCGCTGCCGGAGATCAACACGGGCTTCGACCTGATGCACAAGGGCGAGTCGATCCGGAGCGTGGTCGTCTACTGAGCGCGGACGGCCGGCATCATCACACTTACGGGAACCAGAGAGAATGAGCGAGAACTGGGTCGTGGCCTGCGCGACCGACGACATCGAGCTTGAGGATGTGCTCCGCTTCGACCACGGCGGGCACGTCTATGCCATCTACCGGTCGCCGGACGACGAGTACTTCGCGACCGACGGCATCTGCACCCACGAGCACGCCTACCTCTCCGACGGCCTGGTGCTGGACAACATCATCGAGTGCCCCAAGCACAACGGCCGCTTCGACTACCGGACCGGCGAGGCGAAGGGCGCGCCGGTCTGCATCAACCTCAAGACCTATCCGGTCAAGATCGACGGCGGGAACGTGCTGATCGCGGTGGGCTGACACCATCGGCGAATCTTCTTCAAATCCGGATTCCGCATGCGCATGAATGAGCGGGCGGACGATCCGGGGGCCTTCATTCAGCGCTCCCGGCGCCCGCCTGGCATGCGCCTCGCGCCATTGTGAACGCGCCGGGCTTGCCACCTCGGGACGGGCGTCTACCCTCCGCTCCAGGCGGGAGGCGACCTCCCCCCGCCGTCACGGTCGAAAGGACGTCCCATGAAGCTCATGACGACTTCCCTGACCACGCTCGCCGCCACCGGCCTGCTGGCCGCGGCGAGTGTTGCCGCCAGTGCCTGCGACTTCCACAAGAACCACGTCACCGCGGCCGCCTCGCCCGTCATCCAGGAAGAGGTCGCGGCGCCCGCCACGACAGTCGACCCGATGCGCGTGGCGGACGCTGCCAAGGCGGTGCTGGTTCCGGTCGCCCCGCAGGAAGAACCGCTGGCGGAGACTGACTGAGACTGATCCAGAGCCTGACCTGAGGGGGCGTCGGCCGCGAGGCGGGCGCCCCTTCGTCGTGGGCGGGACTATGCCGCGACGTGGCGAAAGGCCCGGACGACCTGCTCGTAGACGCCGCGCTTGAACGGGACGATCAGCTCGGGCAGGCGCTCCAGCCTCTCCCAGCGCCATTCGGTGAACTCGGCGTGGTGCGCGCCGCCGCCGGGGGCGAGCACGTCGATCTCGGAGTCCGGGCCCTCGAAGCGGAACGCGAACCAGCGCTGCTTCTGGCCGCGGTAGCGGCCGTTCCACGAGGCCGGCACCAGTTCGGCGGGGAGGTCGTAAGGGAGCCAGTCGGGCGCTTCGGCGATCAGGCTCGCGTGCCGGACCGAGGTTTCCTCGTAGAGCTCGCGCCGCGCCGCCTCACAGGGATCCTCGCCATCGTCGAGACCGCCCTGCGGCATCTGCCACCAGTGGCCCTTTCCCTCGCCCTCGGCGTCCTCGTCGGACCGCCGGCCGACCCAGACCTTGCCGTCGCGGTTGAACAGGGCCACGCCGACGCAGAGGCGATAGGGCAGGTCCTCGATCCTGGTCTGGTTCATGGAAGGCTCCGGGCGGCGGGCTCGCCCGACCCCAGATACAGGAAGGCCGGCGGCATGGCCACCGGCCTTCGTCCTGGCTGACCGGAGCGGCGCTCCGCCGACGTCAGTTCGGGATGCCGGCGTTCTGGTCCGGCGGGAAGGCGCTGTTGACCTGCAGCCCGCGCAGGAGGTCGAGCGCATAGTTGAGCTGCTTGTCGTCCTTCGGGTCCGGCGGAACGTAGGCGAGCGACCCGGAATCCTCCTCGGTCGTCTTGCCGTCCTCCACGTCCTGGCTCTCGAGATGGCCCCTGAGATCGGCCTCGCCCCGCGGCTCGATGTCGCCGATCTGCTCGGCGAGCTCCGGCGGCAGCTCCTGGATCACCTCGATGTCCGGGTCGATGCCCTTAGCCTGGATCGAGCGTCCCGACGGCGTGAAGTAGCGCGCCGTGGTCAGCCGGAGCGCGCCGTTGGCACCCAGCGGGATGATCGTCTGCACCGAGCCCTTGCCGAAGGACCGGGTGCCGATGATGGTCGCGCGGCGATGATCCTGGAGGGCGCCGGCGACGATCTCGGAAGCCGATGCCGAGCCGCCGTTGACGAGGATGATCACCGGCTTGCCGTCGGCGAGGTCGCCGACATGGGCGTTGTAGCGCTGCGTCTCCTCGGCATGGCGGCTGCGGGTGGAGACCACCTCGCCGCGGTCGAGGAAGGCATCCGAGACGGCGATCGCCTGATCGAGCAGGCCGCCGGGATTGTTGCGGAGGTCGATCACCCAGCCCTTCACATTTTCGGGACCGATATCGTCCTCGAGCTTGTCGATCGCCGCCTTGAGGCCGTCGAAGGTCTGCTCGTTGAAGGTGGTGATGCGGATATAGCCGACGTCGTCCTCCGCCCGCGAGCGGACCGACTGGATGGTGATCTCCTCGCGCACCAGCTCGACGTCGAACGGCTTGTCGGCGCCCTCGCGCGTGATGGTGAGGGTGATCGGGGTGTTGATCGGACCCCGCATCTTCTCGACCGCCTCGTTGAGGCTGAGGCCCTCGATCACCTCGCCGTCGAGGGCGGTGATCAGGTCGTTGGCGAGAATGCCGGCCCGCGCGGCAGGGGTATCGTCGATCGGCGAGACCACCTTGATGACCCCGTCCTCCATGGTCACCTCGATCCCGAGACCGCCGAACTTGCCGCTGGTCTGGACCTGCATGTCCTTGAAATTCTTGGGGCTGAGATAGCTGGAATGGGGATCGAGACCGGCCAGCATGCCGTTGATCGCCGATTCGATCAGCGAGTTCTCGTCCGGCACCTCGACGTAATCCGAGCGGACGCGCTCGAACACGTCGCCGAACAGGTTCAGCTCGCGATAGGTGTCCGCCGAGGCGGCGATCGCCTCGCTGCCGGAGAAGAACCGGGTCTGGGTGGCCGTCACGGCAAGGAGCGCGCCGAGTGCGACACCGGCGAGAAGAAGAGAGGCTTTGCGTATCATCCGCCGACCTTTTCGTCACTGGAGGCGGCCCACCAGGGGGCCGGATCAATCGAGGCACCGTCTTTTCGGAACTCGATATAGAGTAGAGGCTGGGTCGAAACTATGTCCGCCGGATCGGTACTCGCCAATTTCGACGAGGCCATTGTCGCAACTGGCTCGCCGGCGAGTACGAACTGGCCGAGCTGGACGTCGATTTCGTCCATACCCGCCAAGAGCACATGATATCCGTCGCCGGCATTTATGATCAAGAGCTGTCCGTAGCTGCGGAACTCGCCGGCGTAGACGACCCAGCCGTCCGCCGGTGACGAGACCTGGCCGCCGGCGCGCGTCGCCATCGACATGCCGAGGGTCTTGCCGCCCACCCCGTCGTCGGCGCCGAAGTCCTTGACGACCCGGCCCGTGGCCGGCAGCGGCAGGAGGCCCTTCGCGTCGGCGAAGGCGACGGCGGGGGCCATGCGGTCGGCATTGCCGAGCGAGCGGGGCGGCCGGCGATCCTCGCCTTCGGCCTCGGCCCGCTCGCGGTTGCGGGCGGCGGCGGCCTCCGCCTCGGCCTTGGCCTGCGCCGCGCCCTCGATCTCGTCCTCCATCCGGGCGATCAGGTCCTTGAGGCTGGTCGCCTGCGCGGCCAGCTGCTCGGCCCGCTGTTCCTCCGTCTCGAGGGCGGCGACGGAGCGTTCGCGGTCGCGCTGGCGCGCGGCGACGAGAAGCTGCACCCGCGTCCGCTCCTCGGCGAGCGCCGTCGCGTCGCCGCGCAGCCGGTCGCGCTCGCCCTCGATCTCGGCGCGAAGCGATTCGAGCTCGCGGAGATCGGCGGCGAGCAGGTTCGCGGCCTCCCTGAGGTCGGGCACGACCGCTCCGAGGAGGATCGCGCTCCTGACCGAGGACAGCGCGTCCTCGGGGCGGACCAGCATCGCCGGCGGCGGCCGGTGACCGATCCGCTGCAGCGCCGCCAGGACCTCGATCAGCACTTCGCGGCGCTCGAGGAGCGAGGCCCGGAGCGCCTCCTCGTTCTGCGACAGGGCCGCGAGGCGGCGCTCGGTGGCCGCGATCTGCTCCTCGCGCTCCTGGACGCGCTTGCCGGTCTCGATGAGCGACCGGTTGAGGGTCGCGCGATCCTTGTCGAGGGCGTCGATCTCGGCCCGAAGCTCGGCGAGACGCTCCTTCGACAGGGCGATGTCGCCCTCCACCGCCTGGAGTTCCGCCTGCCGGGCGTCCCGCTCGGCCGGGTCCGGCGCATCCTGGGCATGCGACGGCGCCGCGGCCGCGGACAAGGCCGCAGCCAGAACGATCACCGCCAATCGCCTGCGTGAGGTGCCCACGCGCCGGGAATCCCCTTGTCCGGGCCTCGGAACGCCGAGGTTAGGCCGGCGGGGATTAACGGTCTGTCAACCAACGCGGCCGCGGAAAGCGATGTTCGGCAGCGATTGCGGCAGAAGCGCGATGCGGCTCAGTCGCGGTGATACGGGTGGCCGGAAAGGATGGTGACGGTGCGATAGAGCTGCTCGGCGAGCATGATCCGAACCAATTGATGCGGCCAGGTCACGGCGCCGAAGGCGAGCCGGAGCGCGGCCTTCTCGAGCACCGCGTCGCCCAGGCCATCGGCGCCGCCGATCGCCACCGCGAGGTCGCGGATGCCCGAGTCGCGCCACGCTGCGATCCGGTCGGCGAAGCCGCGGCTGTCCAGCATCCTGCCGTGCTCGTCGAGGACGACCAGAGCCGCGCCCGCGGGGACGGCCGCCAGGATCGCGGCGGCCTCCTCGTCCTTCCGCGCCGCGGCGCTGCGCGCGCCGCTCTCGGCGAGCTCGCGGATCTCGAAGGCGAGGCCGAGCGCCCGCCCGGCCTTGACGGCGCGGTCGCGGTAGCGCTCGAGGAGTGCGCGCTCGGCGCCGGCCTTGAGCCGGCCGACGGCGACCATCGTGACCTTCACGGCGGCGCGCCCCCGTACCGGCAACGCGGCAAGAGGGCTTCGGCCGGCCGGGCCGACAGCGTTCCGCTCAGGCGCCGACGGCCACGGGCACCGCCGGATGGTCGGCCCGCCACATCTTCTCGATGTTGTAGAAGGCGCGGACTTCGGGGCGGAAGATGTGGACGATCACGTCGCCGGCATCGACCAGCACCCAATCGGCCGCGCGGAGGCCTTCGACGCGGATGTCGCGACCGCCGGCTTCCTTGAGGTCGTCGATCAGGCGGTGGGCGATCGCCGAGACGTGACGATCGGACCGGCCGGAGGCGATGACCATGTGGTCGCCGATCGTCGTCTTGCCCGCGAGGTCTATGGAAACCGGATCCTCGGCCTTGGCCTCATCGAGGCTCGCCAGGACCACGTTCAAGGCGTCCGCCGAAGACAGTTCGCGCTCGACGGACGCGACTCGGGGCGCATGCTGCGATGCGGCCCCACTCCCAAGTGCGGTGGACAGCGTCTTGTTCCCTTCCCGCTTTCGTCGGCGGAAATGCCGACTCTGAAAAGATAGGGGCGAAGCGGTGAAGGTTTCAAGACGCGGCAGCGGATTCGCGCCTGGCGCGAAGCTGCGTCGATGACAGCGGCACGTGCGGCGACGACAGGAATACCCAGGCCGGGGGCGTCATGTCGGCGAGGCGGCCCGCCTGGGATTCCCGGATCCGGCTGCCGGCCAGCGTCCGCGCCGCGGGCGAGGCCAGGGCCCGAAGCGCGAGGCCGGGCCGGTTGAAGATCGCGATCGGCACGCTCGCCGCGATGTCCTCCCAATCGCGCCAGCGGTGGAAGGTCGCGAGATTGTCGGCGCCCATCATCCAGACCAGCCTCACCCCCGGCAGCCGCCGACGGAGCCGGCGGAGCGTATCGGCGGTGTAGGTCGTGCCGAGCCCGGCCTCGACGCCGGTGATCCGGATCCGGGGATCGCGGGCGAGCGCCCGCGCCGTGGCGATCCGCCGGCCGAGATCGTCGGGGACGTGCGGCTTGAGCGGGTTCTGCGGCGACACCAGCCACCAGACGGCATCGAGACGGAGCCGCTTCAACGCCTCGATGCTGACCGCGCGATGGCCGGCATGCGGCGGATCGAACGAGCCGCCGAACAGGCCGATCCGCATGCCGGGGCGGACGAAGGGGAGGCGGACCGGGGCCGGGTCGGGATCGCTCAAGCCGTTCAGTTCAGGCCCGGACCTGACCGTTGCCGGTGACCCGGTACTTGAAGCTCGTCAGCTGCTCGACGCCCACCGGGCCGCGCGCGTGCATCCGGCCGGTGGCGATGCCGATCTCGGCGCCCATGCCGAACTCGCCGCCGTCGGCGAACTGGGTCG
>JBIQKL010000023.1:0-3639 GCA_044506555.1 Hyphomicrobiales bacterium
GGGTCGATGGAAACCAGGCGGAGCGGCGGCCGCGGGCCGGCGAAGAACGGCTTGCCGCCACCAAGCACGACGGGGTGGAGGTAAAGTCGATACTCATCGACAAGACCGAGGTCGGTGAGGCTCCGTGCCAGCGCCGGTCCGGAAACCGTGATCTCCCCGGCAAGCCGGGCCTTCAGGTCACGTACCACCGTCTCCAGATCGGCCTTGACGAGTGTGGCGTTGGGGCCGACCGACTCCAGCGTGGCCGAGACGACCCACTTCGGCAGGCGTCGCCACGCCGCCGCGAACCGATGGTGCTCCGCGCTCCACTCGGGATGGTCCTCGTCCCAATAGCGCATCGTCTCGTACATGAGGCGACCGTACAGGCTGCCGGCCAGATCGCGCACGTGATCCGACCAATGACGAAACAGCTCGGGACCTGTCTGCATTTCCAGGTGGTCGACATAACCGTCCAGGGACTGGTTCATTCCGAAGACAAGCTTCGCCATGCCGTCAGATCTCCCACCCACCCCGACGTCTTCACGATAGTATGAGCGGCGTGGCGCCGGAAGCGAGGTCGGCCGCATATTGCGGGCCCTCCTGCGGATTTTGCCGACGACCGCGGGGCGCGGCATTCCGCGGAAACTTCGCGCCAGCCGGGGAACCAGCGGCCCGGCCGAACGTTTGTGGTCTATGCTCCACGCGCGCTACACCCCGAAAAGACATGGCATCAGCGGATGCTCGGTCGCCCGGCTCGACGAACCCGAGGAGTTCGCCGACATTTGGGACGATGGCGACGACCCGGAGGTCCTCACCGCTCCGCCTCTCCCGGAGCGATCGGGTTCGACGCCCGCCTTTGTCCGCATGCCGAACTGGCGGCCGATCTCCGCCTGAACGGCCGGCTTTCCGGCCGAAGGGACGAAGAGAGCTCCGCAGGATCGACGCCGGCTCGGTCCTCGTCGGCGGCTGAGCCCGCGGTCCCGTACGCCCCTACGTCGCACACCGCTCTCGTTGACTACCATGGTACAGTTCAGTATCGGTTGGCGATGCTGAACGCGTTCGGCGCAAGAAGCCGGACAAGCGGGGGAATTCCATGGAGCAGACCTGGCGGTGGTTCGGGCCGAACGACACGGCGACGCTGGCGCACGCGCGTCAGGCCGGCGCCACCGGCATCGTGACGGCGCTCCATGACATCCCCTATGGCGAAGTCTGGTCGCTCGAAGCGATCCGCGAGCGGAAGGCGCTGATCGAGGCCGATCCTTCGATGGGGCTCCGCTGGAGCGTCGTCGAGAGCGTGCCGGTCCACGAGGACATCAAGCTCGGCCGCGGCGATCTCGACCGGCTCTACACCGACTTCGCGCAGACGCTCCGCAACCTCGGCGCATGCGGGGTGCGGACCGTCTGCTACAACTTCATGCTCATCCTCGACTGGACGCGCACCGACCTCGCCGTGAAGCTGCCCGGCGGCGGCACCGCGCTCCGCATGAACCAGCACGAGCTCGCCGCCTTCGACGTCCTGATGCTGGAGCGCCGGGGCGCCGAGAAGGACTATACGCCGGCCGTGCTCGAAGCCGCGGAGAGATGGTACGCCGGCGCCGGCGAGGAAGGCCGGGCGCGCCTCTGGGGCAACGTGATGGCCGGCCTGCCCGGCGCCTTCAAGCGCTACGAGCCGGCCGAACTCCGCGAGACCATCGCCGAGCAGTCGATGCTGACGGAGGAGGATCTCCGCCGGAACCTGGTCCGTTTCCTCGAGGCGGTGATCCCGGCGGCCGAGGAGGCCGGCGTGGCGATGGGCATCCATCCCGACGACCCGCCGCGGAACCTCGCGGGGCTCAAGCGCATCGTCAAGAACGCCGAAGACATCGCCTACCTCCTCGACGCGGTGCCGTCGGCGCATAGCGGCCTCACGCTCTGTACCGGCTCGCTCGGCGCCAACCCGGAGAACGACGTCCCGGCCATCGCACGGCGCTTCGCCGACCGGATCAAGTTCTGCCACCTGCGGAACGTGAAGAAGGACCCCGACGGCTCGTTCATGGAGTCGGACCATCTCGACGGCGACGTCGACATGGTCGCGGTCGTCGACGTCATTCTCGACGAGGAGCAGCGCCGGCGGAAGGCGGGCGCCCCGGAGGCGCTGATCCCGTTCCGGCCGGACCACGGCCACGAGCTGATCGACGATGCGGCGCGCAAGTCCCACCCCGGCTATCCGGTCGTCGGACGGCTCCGCGGCCTCGCCGAACTGCGCGGCGTGATGGCGGCACTCGCCCATCAGAAGGGCTACGCCCACTGATGGACGGCGCTCGGCTGCTCTGCGTCGGCGCGCTTACCGAGGACACGATCTTTCGCCTGGCGACCCTTCCGCCCGGCCCCGGCAAGTTCATCCCCGACGAGGCCGTGAAGATCGCCTCCGGCATGGCCACCGCCGCCGCGACGGCGGCGGCGCGGCAGGGCGGCCGCGTGTCGCTCTGGGCCAGCGTCGGCGACGACGCAGCAGGGCGCGATCTCGTCCGCGAGATCGCCGCCGAGCACGTCGACACGGGCCTGGTGCGGACCGTGCCGGGCGGGCGCACGGCGATCGCGACGATCCTCGTCGACGCGAGCGGCGAACGGATCATCGTGCCGTTCTACGATCCGGCGACGCAGGCCGATCCCGGCGCCCTCCCCGGGTCGATCGCGGGCTGCTACGATGCGGTGCTCACCGACGTCCGCTGGCCCGACGCCGCGGCGCTGGCACTCGATGCGGCACGGGCAGCCGGCATTCCCGCAATCCTCGATGCCGATGTCGGACCACGCGCCGTTCTCGCGCGGCTCCTGCCGCTCGCCACTCATATCGCAGCATCGCGGCCGGCGGCAGCGATCCTCTGCGGCGACGGCCTGTCGAGCGAGGTCGTGACTGCCCGGCTGGCGGCGATGTGCGAGGCGGTGGTGATGGTCACCGATGGCGCCGACGGCACGTGGTGGTTCGACCGCACCGCGAACCGCGCCCGCCACGTCCCCGCCCCGCGGATCAAGGCGGTGGATACGCTCGCCGCCGGCGACGTCTTTCACGGCTGCCTTGCGCTCGCGGTCGCCGAGGGCCAGCCGCTCGCCGACGCGATCCGCTTCGCCAGCGCCGCCGCGGCGTTGAAGTGCCTCCGCTTCGGCGGCCGTCTCGGGGCGCCGTCGCGAGCCGAGACCGTCGCCTTTCTCGAGGATTGGAAACCGTGACCTACACAGAGCTCGAAGCCCGCGTCCGCGCGATCGGCATCGTGCCGATCCTCGCCGCACGATCCGTCGACTTCGTCCTCGATGCGACCGAGGCCCTGATGGCCGGCGGCGCGAGCGGCGTCGAGATCTTCGTCCGCTCGCCGCACGCCCTCCCCGCCATCGCCGCCTGCCGGAAGCGGTTCGCGGATGCGCTGATCGCCGCCGGCACCATCCTCGAGCCGGAGCAATACGCCGCCGCGGTCGACGCCGGCGCCGACTTCTGCATCTCGCCGGGCTTCGATCCCGCCATGGTCGCGATCGCCAACGCAGGCCCGATCCGCCTCGTACCCGGCGTTCAGACCGCAAGCGAGGTCATCGCCGCGCGGCGGGCGGGCGCCACGCTCCTCAAATTCTATCCCTCGGAGCCGGCGGGCGGCACGGCGGTACTCGGCGACTTCGCCAACGTCTTCCCCA
>JBIQKL010000023.1:3739-17497 GCA_044506555.1 Hyphomicrobiales bacterium
GGGACGGGAGAACGACATGGCCGAACGACAGAAGCGCGCAATCGTCACCGGCGCCGCCATGGGCATCGGACGGGCGGTTGCGGAGAAGCTCGGGTCCCAGGGCGTGAGGCTCGTCCTCGTCGACCTCGCCGCCGAGAAGCTCGAGGCGGTGGCGGAGGCGCTCCGTTCCCAGGGCACCGAGGTCGTCACGATCGTGGGCTCAACCGCCGATGCTGCCACCGCCGAGCGCGCCGTCGCCGCAGCCCGCGAGCACTTCGGCGGCCTCGACATGCTCTCCCACAATGCCGGCATCCAGCGCTACGGCACGGTCGAAACCACCGACGCGGCGCTCTGGGACGAGGTGATGGACGTCAACCTCAAGGCAGCGTTCCTGATCTCGCGCGCCGCGATGCCGCTGCTGCGCGAGAGCCGCGGCGCCGTGGTGCACATGAGCTCGGCGCAGGGCCTCGCGAGCCAGGAAGGCGTGCTCGCCTACACCACCGCCAAGCACGGCCTGATCGGCCTGGTCAATTCGATGGCGGTCGACTACGCGCCGCTCGGCGTGCGGGTGAACGCGGTGGCGCCGGGTGCGGTCGATACGCCGATGCTCAAGGATGCACTCGATCTCAACGAGGATCCCGCCGCGATCCGCCGCGAGCTCGACGCGATGCACCCGATGGGGCGGACGGCGAAGGCCGAGGAGATCGCGGCGGTCGTCGCCTTCCTGCTCTCCGACGAGGCGTCCTTCGTCACCGGCGACGTGGTGCGGGTCGACGGCGGGCTGCTGTCGCGGATCGGCGGCTCGCCGCGGAAGGAATGATCCCTTGTCCGAAAGCGTGAGCCTCCGCCAACTCGTCAAGGTCTATGGCCGCCAGGTCGCGGTGAAGGGCATCGACCTCGACATCGAAAAGGGAAGCTTCGTCGCCTTCGTCGGGCCCTCCGGCTGCGGCAAGTCGACGACGTTGCGCATGATCGCCGGGCTCGAGACGGTATCCCACGGCGAGATCAAGATCGGCGGCCGCGTCGTCAACGACGTGCCGGCGCGCGACCGCGGCATCGCCATGGTGTTCCAGAGCTACGCACTCTACCCGCACATGACGGTCTACGAGAACATGGCTTTCGCGCTGAAGGTCGCGAAGCTGCCGAAGGCCGAGATCGAGACGCGCGTCCGCCGCGCCGCCGACATCCTCCGCCTCGACGACTATCTCGACCGCCGCACCTCGCAGCTCTCCGGCGGCCAGCGCCAACGGGTGGCCATGGGCCGCGCCATCATCCGCGAGCCGGAGGTCTTCCTCTTCGACGAGCCGCTGTCCAACCTCGACGCCCAGCTCCGGAGCGCGATGCGGGTCGAGATCAAGCGCCTCCACCAGAAGCTCGGCACCACGTCGATCTACGTGACCCACGACCAGACCGAAGCCATGACCATGGCCGACCGGATCGTGATCCTGCGCGAGGGCATCATCGAGCAGGCGGGCGCGCCGCTCGAAGTGTTCGAGCGCCCGGCCAACGCGTTCGTCGCCACCTTCATCGGTTCGCCGGCGATGAACACCCTGCCCGGCCGCCTCGTCGGGGACGGCGACGGCATCGCGGTCGAGCTCGGGCCCGACCAGCGGATCGCGATCCGCGGCAACGGTTTTACCGATCTCGCCGCCGGCCGGAAGGTCACGCTCGGCGTCCGGCCCGAGGACATCGTGCCCCAGGGCCATGGCATGGTCCCGGCCGATGCGCACCACTTCAGCGCGCCGGTCAACCTCACCGAGTCGCTCGGCAACGAGACGCTGCTCTTCGCCCAGTTCGCCGGGAGCGAGATCACCGCGCGCATGCAGCGGCCGCGTCCCGTCGCGGACGGCGAGGTCATCGACTTCCTCATGGATCGCGAGCGGCTGCATCTGTTCGATGCCGAGACCGGTCGTTCGCTTCGCAACTGAACCGTCGGCAAAAGGGAGGTTCTCATGTCCGGCATTCTGAAGACCCTGGCAGCAACGGCGCTGCTCGGGAGCACGCTCGCCCTCACGGGCGCCGCCAGCGCGGAGACGGTCACCGTCTTCCACGACAAGCCCTTCTACCAGGAAGGTTGGGACGGCCTCACCGCCGCCGCCAAGGAGGCCGGCATCGACCTCCAGTTCAGCGCCTACACCACCGACCAGTTCCAGGCGTTCATCCAGCAGGGCCTGATGTCGGGCAGCCCGCCGGATGCCTTCACGTGGTGGAACGGCACCAAGCTCGCCGAGGTCGTGGAGAGCGGCATGATCGCGCCGCTCGACGACCTTTGGGCCGAGAAGATCGCCTCGGGCGAGTACGACGCGTCCGCGGCCGAACCGTTCAAGGTCGGCGACCACATCTACGGCATGCCGACCGGCATCAACCGCTGGGTCGTGTTCTACAACAAGGAGCTGTTCGAGAAGGCCGGGATCGAGAAGGCACCGTCGACCTGGGCCGAGCTGATGGACGCCGCCGAGAAGCTCAAGGCGGCCGGCATCACGCCGTTCAACGCCTCGCTCCAGGAAGGCTGGCGCGGCTTCGTGTGGTTCGAGGAGCTCCTCATCCGCACCGACGCCGACGCCTATCTCGCCCTCAACGAGGGCAAGCTCAAGTACACCGACGAGCCGGTCCAGCGTGTCTTCGAAATCTGGGGCGACCTCTACGCGAAGGGCTACTTCACCGACCCGGCGAGCCAGGAGGAGCAACTCGACTTCGCCCGCGGCAAGGCGGCGATGTATCTCGCCGGCGACTGGAACATCGGCCTGATCGAGGCCGCCGGCCTCACGCCGGGCGAGGACTTCGGCGTCTTCATCATGCCGAACGTCGATCCCGAGGATCCGAACGTCATCATCGTCGAAGGCGGTCCGCTGGTGCTCTCGACGGCGGGCGCCGAGAAGCCCGAGGTGATGGAATTCGCCAACTGGTACATGAGCGACAAGGCGATGAACGCCTGGGCGACCACGCCGGGTCTCTATGCCGGCAACAACAAGGCCAAGATCCCGAACGTGCTGATCGGCGAGATCGCCAAGGCTGCCGCCGACGGCAACTACAAGTCGATCACCCGCTACTGGGAAGCTTCGCCGTCCGACATCGTGCTGCCCGCGGTCGAGGAGATGAACCGCTTCATGACCGACCCGACGCCGGAGCAGGCGCAGCAGGCCATGAACAACATGGAGGCCGTCGCGTCCCAGTACTGGGCGGCCAACCCGCAGGAATAGAACTACGCCAGCGCCCGTGGCGGAAATCTCCGCCACGGGCATTCTTCCCATTGGAGCGAGCCCCGTGGCGATCCAGCCCGCCGAATTCGTCCTGCCGGCCGGCGTGCCCTCGATCGAGGCGATGATCGCCCGCGAGCGGCGTCACGCTCGCAAGCGCTTCTGGACCGCCCTCGCCTTTCTGGCGCCAGCCCTCCTCTTCGTCGGGATATTCCTGCTGCTGCCGGTGGCGTTCAACATCTACGCCTCGTTCACCGGCTGGCAGAAATTCAGCGGCCTCGACCGGATGGTCGGCTTCGCCAACTACCAGCGGCTGTTCTCCAACCCGAACTTCGAGACGGCGACGTCCAACACCATCCTGTGGGTGGTGGCCTCGTTCTTCCTGCCGGCGCTGTTCGGCCTCGGCCTCGCGCTCCTGGTCAAGGGGCTCCGCGGCGAGGAGACATTCAAGAGCCTCTATTTCCTGCCGCGCATGTTCTCGGCGACCGCCGTCGGCGTGCTCTGGTACTACGTCTATGCCGGCGAAGGCATCGTCAACACGGCGCTCCGCTCGGTCGGTCTCGGCGAATACACGAGCAACTGGCTCTACGAGGCCAATTTCGCGACCCCGGCGATGATCGTCACGCACCTCTGGCAGCAGGTCGGCCTCACCATGGTGCTGCTGCTGCTCGGCCTCAACGCGTTGCCCAGCGACCCGATCGAGGCCGCAAAGGTCGACGGCGCCTCGCGCTGGCAGGTGTTCCGCTACATCGTGCTGCCGCTGCTCGCCCCGACCATCATGGTGGTGGTCACCGTCTCGGTGCTGGCCGGCTTCACCTCCTTCGACCTCGTCTGGGTGATGGGCCGCGACTATCCCAACCGCTCGACGCTGACGCTCGCGGTGAACCAGTACTGGGAATCGTTCCGAGCCGGCTACTGGGCCTACGGCGCGGCGATCGCGGTGATCCTCGGCATCATCGCGCTCAGCATCTCCTGGGTGCTGGGGTGGCTCCAGCAGCGCCTCGACCGCCGGTAGGACCCCGACCATGGCCTCCCTCGACGTCCCGGCAATCGACTTCGACGCCATCGCCCGGAAGGAGCAGAAGGCGGCGCGGCCGAAGGTGCTGACCCTCACCGTCGCGATGGTGCTCGCACTCGCCTGGATGACGCCGTTCTATTATCTCGCCGTCTCGGTGTTCAAATCGAACACCGAATACGGCACCGGCAATCCGCTCGCCCTGCCCCAATCGTGGGAGCCGATCCTGGTCAACGTCTACGAGGCGTGGACCAAGACGCGGATGGCGGACGGCATGTTCAACTCCGCCCTCTACGGCCTGGTCGGCGCCGGCGCCGCGATGTTCATCGCTGCGCTCGCCTCCTACGGCCTGACCCGCATCGAGTTCCGCGGCAAGAACTTCTGGTTCATGCTGATCTTCGCGGGCACGATCTTCCCGCTGCAGATGTATCTGATCCCGCTGTTCCTCGGCTACACACGCCTCGGCCTGATGAACACGCGGCTCGGGATGATCCTGTTCTACACCGCGATCTGCATCCCCTTCCCGGTCCTGGTCCTCAGGAACTACATGGCCGGCCTGCCGCGCGAGATGGACGAGGCGGCGCGGATCGACGGCTCGTCCGAGTTCCGCATCTTCCGCTCGATCGTGCTGCCCAATTGCTGGGGACCGATGACCGCGCTGTTCCTCATCCAGTTCACCTGGGTCTGGAACGATCTCCTGTTCTCGATGGTGCTGACCAGCCGCGAGGACGTCCGCTCGCTGATGAACGGCCTGATGGTGCTCCAGGGGAGCTATGCCGCCTCGACGCCAAACGTGGTGATGACCGCGACGCTGCTCGCGAGCCTGCCCACCGTCGCCCTGTTCTTCGTGCTCCGGAAGCACTTCATGAACGGCCTCCGGCTGCAGGGGCTCTGACCGTGGCGGAGGGCGGCATCGCGCGGCGCCAGCGCCCGGAGCTTCGCTCCCCGGAGGAACGGGCCGGCGGCTCGGTTGCGACCCGCACCTTCGACGTGCTCCTCGACCAGATCCTGACGTTCCGCCTTAAGCCTTACGAGCTGGTCTCGGAGAAGGCGCTGTCGGAGGCGCTCGGCGTCAGCCGGACGCCGGTCCGCGAGGCGCTCGCCCGCCTCGCCCGGGTCGGTCTCATCGACATCTATCCCCAGCGCGGCAGCGTCGTCGCACCGCTCCGCATGTCGGACCTCGCCAAGTCGCAGTTCCTGCGCGAGGCGCTCGAGGTCGGGCTGCTGATCCGGGCGGTCGAGAGTCCGGACCGGATGGACCTGGTCCAGAATCTCCGAGACGAGATCGCTGTGCAGGAGACGTTCGCCGCGATCTCCGACGACCGCCGCTTCTACAAGTCCGACGAGGCGCTCCACCAGCACATCGCCAACCACGCCGGCTTCCCCGGCATCTGGACCGACATCATGAACGCGAAGCTCCACATGGATCGCTTCCGCTACCTGACCTTCCCGCGGATCGACAACATGTCGGTCGTGCTCGGCCAGCACCGCGCCATCGTCGACGCCATCGAGGCCGGCGACCGGGTCGCCGCCGAGGAGGCCATGAGAAGCCACCTCCAGCGCGTCCTCTCGGTGGTCCACTTCGCACGCGAACGGTTCCCGGAGCACTTCGACCCCACCGACTTCCCCTCCCCGAGCGACGGGCCGACTTCATGAACCATCGCGATCCGGCGTTCCTGCGGAAGCACATCCGCAGCATCATCGACTTCTACTACCCGGTCTGCATCGATCGGGAGTTCGGCGGCTACATCAACCAGCTGCGTGACGACGGCTCGATCTTCGACCGTCACACCAAGCACCTCGTCGGGACCTGCCGCTTCATCTACAACTTCTCGCTCTGCGCGCTACTCTTCGGCGAGGATCGCTACCGCGATGCCGCCGCGCACGGCCTGAGGTTCCTCGCCGAGCATCACCGCCAGGCCGACGGCGGCTTCGCCTGGGTGCTCAGCGACCGCACCGTCACCGACGGTACCCGCGCCTGCTACGGCCACGCCTTCGTCCTGCTCGCCGCCGCCGGCGGCACCAAGGCTGGCATCCCCGGCGCGCGCGCCCTTGTCGACGAGGTCTGGAACCTGCTCGAGGCGCGGTTCTGGGAGCCGGGGGCCGAGCTCTACGTGGACGAGATCGCCGCCGGCGACTGGTCGGCGGTGGCGCCGTACCGCGGCCAGAACTGCAACATGCACATGTGCGAGGCGATGCTGGCGGCCTACGAGGCGACCGGCGAACGCCGTTTCCTCGACCGGGCCGAGACCCTCGCCCGCCGCATCTGCGTCGAGCTCGCGGCGCCGTCGGACGGCCTTATCTGGGAGCACTACGCCACCGACTGGACGCCGGACTGGGATTACAACCGCGACGATCCGAAGAACCTGTTCAAGCCCTACGGCTACCTGCCGGGGCACTTCGTCGAATGGGCGAAGCTGCTCGTGATCCTCGACCGCCATCGGCCGGACCCGTGGCACCTGCCGGCCGCCGAGCACCTGTTCCGGGTAGCGCACGACAGGGCCTGGGACGAGGTCCACGGCGGCATGAACTACAGCTTCGCCCCAGACGGCACGATCCTCGACACGGACCGCTATTACTGGGTCACGTCAGAGGCCTTCGCCGGCGCCGCGCTGCTCGCGCTCGCCACCGGCGACGATGCTTATTGGGGCTGGTACGATCGCCACTGGGCTTACGCCGACCGGCATTTCGTCGACCACACTTATGGTGGCTGGTATCGCGTGCTCGACCCGGACGGCCGGCGCTACAGCGACGAGAAGAGCCCGGCGGCAAAGACCGACTACCACCCGCTCGCCGCCTGCTACGAGACGCTCGCGGCGCTGACGCATCACAGCCGCTGAGCCGCGCCGCGAGGCGGCGCCAGCCGCCGGCTACAGCCGCACAACCTGCCCCGTCCGCGCCGATTCCTCGGCAGCGAGCGTCGCCTCGAGCGCCGCCATGGCGTCTTCGGGCGTGCCGATCTTCGGCTTCTGGCCCTTCAGCGCGCAGTTGGCGAAATAGGCGAATTCCTCGCGAAGCGCCCCGCCGCGAACGCCCTCGAACATCGGCCAGTAGGTGGTGTCGGGGCTGTGATGCTTGCTGCGGTCGGCGATGCCGAGATTGGGGAAGGTGTCCTGGATCTGGATGAAGCCCTCGGTGCCGACGATATTCATCCGCTCGTCGATGTCGTAGGGCGTCTTGTCCGGCATACACCATACCGTCTCGAGGGTCGCCGTCGCACCGCCCGCAAAACGGTACATGGTCTGCCCGATGTCGGGATAGCGAAGGCCGCGGACGTCCACTGTCTGCGCATAGGCCGAGACGATCCGGTCCTCGGTGAACCACAGCATCAGGTCCGTGTCGTGGATCGCATCGCCGACGATCGGGCCGATCTTGTCGAGGATCGTCGGCGTCCAGGCCGCTGGGATGTTCCGCCGCGAAGCCATCGACACGATCCTGCCGATCCGGCCGGCGGCGATCGCCTCCTTCGCCGCGCGATAGCGCGGGTTGAAGCGGCAGATATGGCCGATCTGGAGGATGCCCTTCGACTTCTCGGCAGCGGCGACGATCGTCCGGCAGTCGGCGACGGTGCTCGCCATCGGCTTCTCGAGGAAGACGTGCTTGTTCGCCTCGAGCGCGGCGACGGCCGGCGCGGTGTGCTGGTCCCACATCGTGACGATCGACACGGCGTCGATGTCGGGGTCGGCGAGCATCGCCTGGTAGTCGGTATAGGTCTTCTTCACTCCGAACTTCGCCGCCATCTCGGCGAGACGACTCTCGGTCCGCGTGCAGAGCGCGGCCAACTCGAGGTTCGGGATGCCGATGATCGCGTCGCAATGGATCTCGCCGAACCAGCCGAGCCCGATGACGCCGATGCGCAACCTGTCCATGATTCCCGTTCCTCCCCGTGGCTGGCCTATGCGTTATCGACCCACCGTTGCGTCATGGCCGGGCTTGTCCCGGCCATCCACGACTGCCTGCCCAGCGCGACAACCTGCCGATAGTGAATGCCCACGGGACGTGGATGACCGGGACAAGCCCGGCCATGACGGCTGGAGCATTCATTGCCGCAGTGCTCCCCTCAAAACTCCTCGAGCGTGATCTCGCGCGTCATCACGATGTTGCCGGCCATCAGGCCGCAATCGACCGGCAGCACCGCGCCGGTGATCGCGCCCGCGTCGTCCGAGGCGAGGAAGGCAACGGCCCTGGCGATGTCGCTCGGCTCGACCACGCGGCCGAGCGGATACCACCGCTGGAGCTTGGTCAGGATCTCCGGCTCTCGGTCGACCCGGTGCTGCCAGATCGGCGTCCGCACCGTTCCCGGGCAGATGGCGTTCACCCGGATGCCGAAGCGCCCGTACTCGACCGCCATCGACTGGGTGAGGCTGATCATGCCGGCCTTGGCGGCGCTGTAAGCCGGATCGCCGAGGGTCGAGAGGCCGTTGACCGAGGCGATATTGACGATGGCGCCGCCCTTCTCCTGCATCGCCGGGATCACCGCGGCCGAACAATAATAGGCGCCGTTGAGGTTGGTCTCGACGTCGGCGCGCCAGATGTCGCCGGTCGTCTTCTTGAGGCTCGAGGCGCGCGAGATGCCGGCATTGTTGACCAGCACCTCGACCGGCCCGATCGCCGCCACCACGGCGGCGATCGCCTTGTTCACCGCCGCCTCGTCACCGATGTCGGCGACCGCCGGCTCGATGGTCACGCCTTCCCGGGCGAGGTCGCGGGCGAATTCCCTGACCGCCTCGGTGCGATCGATGGCGCCGATCTTCGCGCCTGCCGCAGCGAAATGGCGCACCAGCGCCTGCCCGATGCCGCCGGCCGCCCCGGTGATCGCGACCACCTTCCCCGTGAAATCCATGCCGTCAGGTCCCCTCGAACGCGGCGCGGATCCACTCGAAGCTCCGCGGCCGGTAGAAGCCGAAATTATAGAAGGCGACATCCGCGATGCCCACCGCGCGCAACCCCGCCACGGCGGCAGCGACCTCGCCCGCGCTGTTGAGGTCCGGGTGCGAGGCCCGCATGATGCCGCGGATCGCGCCGGCGTCGCCGATCCGGCGTTTCACGTCCCAGGCATCGGCCAGCACCCGCGCCGCGCTCGGCTCGTAGAAGCACGCCTCGATGATGCCGGCGGCCCTGGCCAGCGCCTTGAGGTCGGTGCCCTCGTACCAGGCGCCGCCGGTCGGCCGCGCCACGGACGGGATGATTGCCACCGCCGCGTCCTTCCGGACCGCATCGCGGATCTCGGCGACCAGCGACGTGACCACCGCACAGCGCCACGTCAGGAACGCGGCCATGTCAGGGTCGGTGCGGGTGTCGGCGAACCAGATCGCATCCGCCATGTCGTCGGGCAGGTCGATATCGGAGGCGAGATACGCCTCGACGTCGGCCTTGATCCGCGCGCGCAGGCCATCGGCGTCGATGCCGGCGCGCTTCGCGCCCGCCCGGCAGTGCTCGCAGAAGCAGAGGCCAAGCTGGTTGTCGAGCCACCGGTTCGGCTTCACCAGGTTGAACTCGTGGTGGAAACCGTGGACCGACGGGAGGAAGCCCGGCGTCTCGATCGAGACGCCCATCACCGGGTAGCTCTCGGTCACGTCCTTGCAGAGCGCGACGGCCAGCGTTCGCGCATCCGGATTTGACGGGCAGAGCGCATAGAGCAGCCGGTCGCCGAAGGCGGTCTCGACCGTTGCCTCCGGGTAGGAGGTGCCGAGGCGCGTGTTGTGGAGGAGCACCATCCATGCGTTGACCTGGATGCCGCCCGCCTTCGTCAGCTCGGCGAAGAAGTCATGGTCGTCGAGGATGTGGTTCGGGACCGGCTTGATCCGCCCGTAGCGCGACGGGTCGGGCTTGAAATAGACGGTGCCGTCCTCCGGGAAATACGTCTTGCCGCCGGTGCCGCGCGGCCGGAGGAACTTGCCGGCATGATAGGCGCCGGCGACGCTGAGCGTGTCCAGGCCGAGCCCCGTCACCTCGGCGATGACGTTCTCCGCGCCCCGTTCGGCGATGTCCCAGGCGTAGGCGTAGAAGGCGCGGTAAGTCATGGTGATCGCCGTGTCATTGTGCGTGCTTCGAGGCCCGGGCTCGGCCCGGGCACCTCAGCATGGCGAGGGTTGGGCAAGTGCCGTGATGGAGCGCGCCATCCTCGCCATCCTGAGGTGCTTCGCGGAACGCGAAGCCTCGAAGGACGCGGAGCCGCCGTCCCATAGCGGCCTATTTCTCGAACCAGCCGTCCTTCAGGTAGCGCATGTATTCGAACACCGTGCCGTGCTTCCAGATGAACACCGCCTCGACGAAGCCGGCGACGATGAACGGCGGGATCAGGATCTCCTGCCCCTCGATCCAGGGGCGGACGTCGTCGACCCGGAACGCGAAATGCGGGTTCTGCTTGACCCGGTCCGGCACCGGCGAATCCGGGGCGTAGCGGAGGAACTCGATCGATTCCGGATGCTCGCGCGGGTTGGTCACCCAGCACTTGCTCTGTTCGATCCAATTCTCGCCGGGCATCGGCTCATAGGCGGTGATGCCGACATGGTCGATGACGAGCGGCTTCATGAACGGACTCCCGCTGACACAAGAAGACGGGCGACCGTCGGAACGGCCGCCCGCGACAATCGCGCCATCAGAGCGCCGACTGGATCGCCCCGACGTCGACCTTCTCGTAGTCGGCCGAGAGGGCGAAGCCGTCGGCATCCGCCTTCACCTTGGCGGCGTCGTACTCGTTGGCACCGTCGACGTAGTCGTTCTTGACCACGTCCTCGGCCTTGATCGCGCTTGGGATCTGGCCGATCTCGGTGGAGACGTCGAAGAACGACTGCCAGCTCGGGATCAGGTGGAAGCCCCACTTGCCGCGCTCGTCCCAGCGGCCCGAGTAGACGTTGGCGAGCTGCATCATCGACTCGGTGGCGACGGTCGGGTCCATCTGAGAAGACAGGCCGGGGAACTGCTCCATGACGATCTGCGTCGCGGCGCGCGGGTTCTGCTTGCCGAACTCGAGCCCGGCCGCCCAGCCCTTGAGGTAGGCGGTGTAGAGGTCCTTCTTCGCCGGATCCTCGAAGTCGGCCTTGCGGATGACGAAGCTGTTCGCCGGCAGCTTCGAGAAGTCGCGGCCGAGGAAGTAGTCGAAGTCGAGGCCCTGGCCCTTCCACTGGGCGCGGAGGCCTTCCCACGAGAGGGCGGCGTCGCCCTGGCCCTGCATCACCGCGGTGCCCCAGGTCGGCCAGCCGGCGTCGACGTACTTGATCGTGGAGATGTCGACGCCCGCCGCCTTCAGCATCGGGTCGGCGATCGACTGCCAGCCGGCGGTGCCGAGCACGATGGTCTTGCCCTCGAGGCCCTTGATGTCGGCCGGCTTCTCGCCCTTCCGGAAGGCGAAGTCGAAGACGTCGGCGCCGCCCATCTGGAACACCGAGACCAGCGGGATGCCCTGCGCCAGCGCGAGGCTGAACACGCCGGGCGACGGATAGCCCATGTCGGCCTGGTCCTGGTCAACCAGCTTCACGGTCGCCGTGGCGTCCGAAGGGCCGGGCTCGAGGGTGGTCTCGATATCGCCGAAATAGCCGAACTTCTTGCCGACCCAGTACGGGTAATCGTCGAGCACCTCGACCGTGCCGCGCGGCGAGACCCAGCGCATCGTGCCGCTCTGGGCGTAGGCGCTGCGGGCGCCGAGGCCGCCCAGCGTCGCCACCGAGATGCCGGCGGCGGTGAGGGTGAGGAGTCGGCGGCGACTGATCATGAGGCCGCCATTTCCAATCTGTCCGGTCATGTCTGTTTCTCTCCCTGGATTATGGATCGTTCGGTTCACGAACGGCCGCCCGGTCATGCCTCCCAGCTGGCCCACTTCTTTCCCAGCCAGAAGAAGAAGACGTAGATCGATATGCCGATGAGCGCGAGGATCAGGATGACCGCGAAGAACTGCGGCATCCGGATCAGCGACGAATAATACGTGAGCCGGTTGCCGAGGCCCTCCGCGCCGCCGACCATCTCGGCGCCGACGGTGGTCAGCAGCCCGAAGATCGAGCCAACCATGAGGCCGACGATGATCATCGGCATCGCCATCGGGATGCGGATCTTGGTGAAGATCTGGAGCGTGTTGGCACCGAACGACCGGGCGAGCGCGATCTTCGCCTGATCGACGCGGCGGAAGCCGGTCGCGGCGTTGATCATCACCATCGGGCCGCTGGCGAGCGCGACCGCGATGATGCGCGGCTCGCTGCCGAAGCCGAAGCGGAGGATGAGGAGCGGCACCAGCGCCAGCATCGGCGTGGTGACGAGGAGCAGGATGTAGGGCGTTACCACCTTCTCGACGAACGGGAACTGGGTGATGACCGCGGCGAGGACGAAACCGATCGAGGCGCCGATCGCGAACCCGACGAACAGCTCCTTGAGCGTGATCAGGAAGTGCGGCCAGAGGTTGGGGAACTCGGTGACCAGCGCCACCGCGATCTCGCTCGGCGTCGGCAGCACGTATTGCGGCACCTGGAACCAGCGGAGCAGGAGCTCGGTGCCGCCGATGATGATCACCGCGACGAGGACGATGACGAAGATCTCGAGGCCGGTCCGCGCCGCCCCGCCCGCGAGCGAGGCAGAAAGCCCGCCCGCCATGCTGGTAGAATCCGTGGACCGCTTCTTTTCGAAGCTCGGAACCGAGTTGGCGGCGTCGCTCAACGTCCCTCTCCTATCCGATCATCGAATGGTCGGCGCGCGCGCCGCGCTGGTGGTCGATCTTCACCTTGATATCCATGACGCGGGCGATGAAATCCGGATCGGTCTGGATCTCGACTCTGCGCGGCCGCGGCAGGTCGACGTCGACGATCGCCGCGATCCGCCCCGGCCGCGCCGACATGACGACGATCCGGTCGGCGAGGAAGATCGCCTCGGGGATCGAATGGGTGACGAAGGCGATGGTCTTGCCCGTCTCCATCCAGATCTCCTGGACGAGCAGGTTCATCTCGTCGCGGGTGAAGGCGTCGAGCGCACCGAACGGCTCGTCCATGAGCAGGATCGAGGGCTCGACGGCGAGGCTCCGGACGATCGAGGCGCGCTGCTGCATGCCGCCGGACAATTCGCGCGGATACTTGTCGTTGAAACCGCCGAGGCCGACGCGCTCCAGCAGCTTGTTGATCCGCGACCTGTCCATCGACTTCCGCTTCAGCTCGAACGGAAGCTGGATGTTCTTCTCCACCGTCCGCCAGGGCAGGAGGTTGGCGTCCTGGAAGATCATCGCGATCTCGGGATTGGGCCGCGTGATGCGCTGGCCGTCGAGCGTGATCTCGCCGCCGTTGAGGTTGATGAGGCCCGCCATCGACCACAGGAGCGTGGTCTTGCCGCAACCGGACGGCCCGATGATGCAGAGGAACTCGCCCTCCTTCACCTCCAGCGAGACGTTGTCGAGGGCATGCAGCGGCCCGGACTTGGTCTGGTAATGGAGCGTCGCCCGATCGACGACCATCCGCGTCCGCGCGGACCCTTGCTGCGGCTTCGACGCGGTGACGCTCATGTATGCCAGCCCTGTCCCGAGTACGCCGTGCCGGCCTGATCGGCCGTTTCCATTCGTGAAATGATGTTACAGATTTGGAGGGGCCGCAA
>JBIQKL010000023.1:17597-21503 GCA_044506555.1 Hyphomicrobiales bacterium
CCTGATCGGCCGTTTCCATTCGTGAAATGATGTTACAGATTTGGAGGGGCCGCAACACCAATATGCGAGCATGTCCAGACAAAAGGCGAGCATCGACCGCCCGGTCCGCGGATCGCGCCCTTCACGCCGCCTCCAAAGCGAATGCAGCGTGCTCGCCGTGGTCACCCTCGTCATGGCCGGGACTGTCCCGGCCATCCACGTCTTTTCCGGCAGCGTCGTGTTCGCGTGGATGGCCGGGACACGCCCGGCCATGACGTATCGTGGGGGCCCGGTCAGGGGGTTAGGCCTAGCAAGCGTGGTGAGCGCGGACTGGCGGTCCCCGCTTGCTCGCTCGATGTCCGCCGTGTAATTTTCTTTCAGTCCCAGGGCCGACAGCGGCCGGAGCGGAGACCATGACGCGGCGTCGCACATCCGGGCGATCGAACGGTACGGCCGCATCCTCGACCATCGACCTCGTGTCGCGCATCGAACGCGTCGAGCCGGAGCTCAGCCCGGCCGAGGGACGGGTGGCCGAGGTCGTCCGGCAGGACTTCCGCGCCGCCACGCGCTACACGATCGGCGAGCTCGCGACGCGCGCCGGCGTCAGCCAGCCGACCGTGACCCGCTTCTGCCGCTCGGTCGGCTCGGCCTCCTACAACGACTTCAAGATCCAGCTCGCGACGACGCTCACCGTCGCCGCCGCCTATCTCACCTCCGACCGCGTGTTCAGCGACGACATCGGCCAGCTCGCACAGTCGGTGATGATGAACGCCACCAACGCGATCCGCGACGGGCTCGACCAGCTCGACACCCGGATCCTTGCTGCGGCAATCGAAAGCATCGCCGTGAGCCGCCGGCTCGACATTTACGGCCAGGGCGGCGGCTCCGCGGCGGTGGCCGAGGATGCCAGGCTCCGCCTGTTCCGCCTCGGGCTGCCGGTGGCCGCCTTCGTCGACGGCCATCAGCAGCGGATGTCGGCGGCGACGCTCCAGCCCGGCGACGCGGTGCTCGCGATCTCCAACAGCGGCCGCTCGAAGCCGGTGGTGGACGCCGTCGAGATCGCCCGTTCATTCGGCGCCGCCACGATCGCCCTCACCCGCCCCGGCACGCCGCTGGCCGCCAAGGCGGAGACGGTGATCGCGGTGACCATCCCCGAGGTCGACGACGTGCTTCGCCCCACCCCCTCCCGCTATGCCCATCTCGCGATCGTCGATACGATCGCCACCGCGCTCGCCGCGCGTCTGCCGCGCGGGCGCGACACCCTCCGCCGCGTCCGCTATGCCGTGGCGCGGATCGGCGTCGCGATCCCGACGCCAAGCACGGACCCCACTGCCTTCATGAACCAGAACCCACAGGGGGACTGAGACGATGAGCGATTCCACTCCCCGCTACGACCACGTGTTCCGCAACGCCCTGATCTACGACGGCACCGGCGCGCCGCCCTTCACCGGCGATGTCGCGATCGCCGGCGACCGCATCGCCGCCGTCGGTGCCGTGCCGACCGGCGCCGGGCGGGAGGAGCAGGACCTCGCCGGCCGCGCCATTTCGCCGGGCTTCATCGACGCCCACACCCACGACGACCGCATCGTCCTCGACGCGCCGGACATGCTGCCGAAGATCAGCCAGGGCGTGACCACGGTGGTCGCCGGCAATTGCGGCATCAGCCTCGCGCCGGCGACCTTCGACGCCTATCCGCCGGCGCCGATGAACCTGCTCGGCGACCAGACGGCGTACCAGTTCCCGCGTTTCGCCGACTATGCGAAGGCGCTTGCCGACACCGTGCCGGCGGTGAACGTCGCCGCGCTCATCGGCCATTCGGCGCTCCGCCTCCGCACCATGCCGGACATCAAGGCCCCGGCCACGCCGGCGCAGGTCGACGCCATGCTCGACCTGATCGACGAGGCGATGGAGTCGGGCGCGGCGGGCTTCTCGACGGGCTTGTTCTACCCGACCAACGCCGCCGCCGGTATCGACGAGGTGGCGCCGCTCGCCACCCGCTTCGCCGAGCACGGCGGCGTCTATGCCACCCACATGCGCGACGAGATGGACAAGGTGCTCGACTCGATCGACGAGGCGCTCGCCACCGCTGGCAAGGCGAAGATCCAGCTCGTGATCTCGCACCACAAGTGCGCGCATCCGCGCAATTGGGGGCGGACGAAGGAGACCCTGCCGAAGATCGAGGCCGCCGCGACGAAACAGCCGATCGCCCTCGACGTCTACCCCTACATCGCCGGCTCGACCAACCTCCGCATGGATCTCGTCACCAGCGACTACCGGATCATGATCGCGTGGTCGACGCCGCATCCCGAGATGGGGGGCCGCGACCTCGCCGACGTCGCGAAGGAATGGGACGTCGACATCCACGAAGCGGCGCGTCGGCTCGATCCAGCCGGCGCGATCTATTTCCAGATGGACGAGGCCGACGTCCGCCGCGTGATGCGCTTCCCGCTCGCGATGATCGGCTCCGACGGCCTGCCGCACGACGCGCACCCGCATCCGCGCCTTTGGGGCACGTTCCCGCGGGTCATCGGCCATTATGCCCGCGACGAGAAGCTCTTCCCGCTCGAGACCGCGATCCACAAGATGACCGGGCTAACGGCGTCGACCTTCCGCCTCAAAGACCGCGGCACCATCTCCCCCGGCGCCTATGCCGACCTCGTCGTCTTCGACCCCGAGACGATCATCGACAAGGCCACCTACGAGGATCCGAAGGTGCTCTCGGCCGGCATCGATGCGGTCTACGTCAACGGCACGCGGAGCTACGCCGCGGGCGACGGCGTGGTCGGGCGGGCCGGACGCCTGGTCGGCGGGAAGAACCCCTGACATAGCCATCCTTGCGTGCTTCGAGGCTCGGGCTACCGCCCGAGCACCTCAGCATGGCGACATTGGAGGGACCCGGCGGGGAATCTCGCCACGTCGGAACACCACCGCCACCCGGAACACCATCGTCGCGTGCCGCAACACCGAGACGGGAACACCTTCTTCGCCATGCTGAGGCGGCCGGCGCGGCAGCGTCGGCCCTCGAAGCACGCAGCCGTGCTCAGCCGTACGTCTTCGGCGTCACCGCGCGGCCGGTGGCGGCGGATTCGTAGGCGGCTTCGGCGATGGCGAAGGTCTTGAGGTTATCGAGCGCGCTGATGTCCGCCGGCCGACCTGCCTTGTATGCCTCGAGCAGGTGGCGGCAGGTCGAGAGCACCGATTCCTGCGCCACGTGCCAGGGTCGCGACGTCCAGTGGAGGAGCGGCGCGCCGATGTCGGTCTCGCGGATGTCGTCGCCGACATTGACCCGCATGGTCAGCCCGGGCGCAACGACGACGGCGCCCTTCGGGCCTTCGATCTCCATCAGCGTCTCGGGGAACGGATCGGGCTGCTTGCGGCTCTCGTAGGAGAAGTCGACCACCGACACGCCGCCGGTCACGTGGCGGAGCATGACGGTCGCGGTGTCCTCGGCGCGGTTCTTCGGATTGCGGGTCTGCGTCTCCGCATAGACGCGCTCGACCTCGCCCATCACGACGCGCGCGATGTCGAGCGTGTGGACGCCGAGGTCGAGGATGATGAAGCGCTCCTCGTCGTGGAAATAGGGCTGCGTCTTGTAGAGGTCGTAGCCGGTGCGGAACGTGATCCGCCCCCAGGTCGGTGTGCCGATGTCGCCGGTGTGCACGGCTGCCGCGGCCTTGAGCAGCGGCGCCTGGAAGCGGAAATTCTCGTGGACGGCGAACCAGACCCCCGCCTTCTCGGCCAATTTGGTCATCGCCACCGCATCGTCCCAAGTGGGCGCGAAGGGCTTCTGGACGATGGTGGCGATCCCGCGTCCGATCGTCTTCTCGACCATCATCCGGTGGGTGTCCATCCGCGTGATGATGTCGATCAGGTCGATCTGCTCCTTGGCGAGCATCTCGTCGACGTCGGTGTACCAGCGGGGGACGC
>JBIQKL010000023.1:21603-39557 GCA_044506555.1 Hyphomicrobiales bacterium
TCGATCTGCTCCTTGGCGAGCATCTCGTCGACGTCGGTGTACCAGCGGGGGACGCCGAACTCCTCGGCCGCTGCCTTCGCCTTCGCCGGATCGATGTCGCAGATCGCGACCAGGTCCGCGCCCTCTGCGGCGAGGTCCTTCCATGAGAAGAGATGATTGCGCGCAAAGAAGCCGCAGCCGACGATCGCGACGCGAACAGGTCCAGCCATGCCGATGTCCTCCCTCAAGGCTCGGGACTTCTATGCGCCCGGGGCGACGACGACAATGCCTTCGTGACTACAACATGCCGCCCGACGTCCGCTCGAAACCGCGGACCGCGCTCTGCTTCTGGATCTCGTAGATCGAGCCCTGCGTCGGCGGCTGCGGCTGCGGGATACGGACCGGCACCGCGGTCACGCGCGGCGTCACCGTCCCCTCCCCGCAGAGGAGCCGTGCATCGAACTCGGCGAGCGAGGGGAAGGTGCCCATCGAGCCGGCGATCGGGAACGCGTCGGCCGCGGCGATCTCGTAGAACAACACCGCCCGGTCCTTGTCGGAACGGTTGAGGTCGGAGCCGTGGACGATCCGCACGTGGTGGATCGAGATCGAGCCGGCGGGGGCCATCGCCCGCACCGCGTCCCTCACGTCGAGGCCGGCGGCCGCAAGCGACATTGTGCCGGCGAAGTAGCCGCCGGAATGGTGGTCGTATGCCGGCCCCTTCTGGGTGCCGGGGAAGACCATCAGCGGCCCGTTCTCCAGGCCCACATCGTCGAGGAAGACCCCGACCGCGAGGATGTCGTCGTTGGTATAGGGATAGAACGCCCAGTCCTGGTGCCAGTCGACGGGAGCGCCGTAGCGGGCCGACTTCATGTTGAGCTTCGAGGTCTGGAGCCGGAGATTCGGGCCGATCAGGTCGCGGACCGGGGCGAGGATCGCATCGCTCCGCATCAGGTCGTCGAATACCTTGCTCTGCCGGTGCGGCAGCTTCACCCGCCGGATGCGCGGATTGTCGGGGGTGTGGCTGTCCTCGAGGTCGATGTCGTCGGTATGGGCGGTGAGGCCGCGCGCCGATTCCCGAATGCGTTCGATCTCGGCATGGCAGGCGGCGATGACGTCGTTCGGCACCCTCCCCTCGATGACGAGATAGCCGTCGCGCCGGTAGGCCGCGACCTGCTCCGGGGTCAGCGCCTCGAGGGCGCGGCTCATGTCGTTCATGGTGTCCTCCGACGAAATCGCCTCCGGAGAATCGCACAATCCCGGGGCAACGCCAATGCGACTCGCCGGTCCCTTGCACCCGCTCCGTTCCGGTCGGCCGCGGTTGCACTCGCGCTGCGATCGGGCACAATACGCATCGCGGCGTCGCGACCGGCGTTCGGGGGAACGATGAAATTGCAGCGCTTCTTCCTTGCCGGCGCCGCGGCCCTCGCGCCCGTTGCGGCCTTCGCCGGCGACCTCGTCGTCTCCGTCCAGCCGATCGACTACGTGCGGGTCTGCGACGCCTTCGGCAGCGGTTATTTCTACGTCCCCGGGACCCGGACCTGTCTCAGCCTCGGCGGCTACCTGCAGTTCGACGCATGGCTTTACGACAGTGACGGCGCGCGGAACTATTTCAACGTCGCGAACTATCTCACCGGCGCGGTCAGCCCCACCGCCGACCCGAGCAATCCGCTGGCGCAATCGTCCGGAGCCGTGGCCGGCTATCTCTACGACACCGACGACTATGCCGCGCCGTGGACGTTCTCCGAAGAGATCAAGCTGATCGCGCAGACCCGGACGCAGACCGACCTCGGCATCGTCTCCACCTACATGCGCTTCGTGCTGCAGAACGGAGCCGACGCCACCGACAGCAACACCGCCCAGGCGCTCGCGCGTACGCTCAACCTCGACCGCGCCTATGCCGCCATCGGCCCGCTATTCGTAGGCTACTACGACTCGATCTTCGCCTATCAGGCCGCCGCCTTCTCCCTCGACGGCAACATCAATGCCGACCCGCAGGTCGACCAGGTCCAGCTCAACCACAAATGGGGACCCTGGGGCGTCGCGGTCGCGCTGGAGGATCCGCGCGACTGGTTCGGCGGCGCCAGCAACGCGACCGGCGACTATCCGAGCCTCGCCTTCGCCCTCACCGGCACCTGGAAGAGCGCCTATCTCCAAGCGGCTTTCGGCGCCACCGACCGGACGACGGGCCTCGGCTGGGGCGCGCAACTGTCCGGCTCGCTGGGCTCGGGGACGCAGCCTCAGATCCAGCTCAACCTGGCCTATGCCGAGAATGCGCCCGCCTATGTGGGCGGCGCCAACTGCGCCGGCGTCTGCGCCAACGAGGGCGCGTGGTGGTCGGCGATGCTGTCCGGCCAGGTCAACCTGACCGAGACGCTCTCGCTCAACGCGACCTCGAGCTACATGGACGGCCCGTCCACCTATGAATGGCAGGCGGCGGGGGGCATCGGCTGGTCCCCGACGGCGACCGCGCTGCTCTCGGCCGAGCTTCTCTATGTCGACAGCGACGGTGCCGATTCATTCGGTCTTCACACGCAGCTGAAAACGTCCTTCGGCAACGACGACTGACCGGAGGCCGCCGCCATGAATTCGCCATCGATTCACATCCTTATCGGCATCGCATAACAATCATGTCGGGGGACGGGCCATTGCCGGTGGCGGACCGGGGATTCTCGCGCAAGCTTTCGTTCGGCGGCTGCGGGCTGCCCGCGCTGGGCGGCGCAGCGTTCATGGCCTGCCTCGTCCTGGCCGGCGGGGCGCTGGCGGAGGACGTTCCGGACCCGCGCATCTCGCCGCTCCGGACCGACTCACCGCTCAGCGAGGAGGCGCTGCTTGCGACGGGCGCGGCACCGCCCTCCTTCGCCGAAGAGGATTTCGAGTCCGTCCAGCCGCTCGCCGCCTTCGGTGCTTCCACCCCCCGTGACCTGGTGCAGATGGTCCTGGATGGCGAGAGTACGGGAGAGCCGATGAGCCTCGCGCCGCAGGCGCAGGCCGCGAACCCCTTCGCGGAGCAGGCCCCCCTCACCGGCGCGCCCATCGACCTTTCCGCGCCGGGCATCGGCGGCACCGATTTCGACGCGGATGACCAGGCGATCCTCGGCTCCTACACCCTCGACGCGCGCCTGATCCCCGACGGCCCGCCGCTCGAATCCGGTGTGACCTGGCGCGTCTATGCCGACGACGGCACCGATGACGAAAAGATGCGCCTCGTCGGCGAGGCCGACGGCGGCCCGGTGACGCTTCGCCTGAAACCCGGCGAATACTATGTGCACGCCGCCTTCGGGCGGGCCGGGCTCACGCACAAGGTGACGGTCGCGCCGACCCCGCGGGGCGAGAGCCTGGTGCTCGACGCCGGCGGCATCCGTCTCGCCGCGCTTGCCGGCAAGGACCGGGCGATCGCGCCCGAGGAGATCCGCTTCGACATCTACGCGCCGGACGAAGGCGGCTCGGACGGCCGGGTGACGGTGATGGAGAACGCCCCCGCGGGCACGGTCATCGGACTCAACGCGGGGACCTACCATGTCGTCTGCCGCTACGGCGACGCCAATGCGATCGTGCGCGCCGATATCCGCGTCGAGGCCGGCAAGCTGACCGAGGCGACGGTCTATCAGCAGGCCGCCCGCGTCACCCTCAAGCTGGTCGAGAACCACGGCGGCGAAGCGCTCGCCAACACCCAATGGTCGGTGGTCACCGCATCCGGCGAAAGCGTCGTCGAGAGCGTCGGCGCATTCCCCTCGGTCGTGCTGTCCGAAGGCGAGTACACGGCGATCGCCAAGCACGAGGACCGGATCTTCGAGCAGAAGTTCGTGGTCGAGCCCGGCTTGAACCGCGACGTCGAGGTCCTGCAGCAGTAGCGGCACGGCGCCTTCCGGACGCCGTGCCGGCGTGCGGCGGCAGCCCTCAGGCGGCCGCCCGCTTCAGGTCGGGCGGGGTCGCCTCGTCGGCGAGCGTCGCCACCGCTTGATCCAGAGCCATGGACGTCTGATCCTTCTCGCCGAGGCGGCGGACGTTGACCGTCCGCTCCTCCGCCTCGCGCTTGCCGCAGACCAGGATCACCGGCGTCTTGGCGAGCGAGTGCTCGCGGATCTTGTAGTTGATCTTCTCGTTGCGGATGTCGAGGTCGACGCGGAGTCCGGCCTTCTCGAGCACCTTCCTCACCTCCAGCGCATAGTCGTCGGCGTCCGAGGTGATGGTCGCCACCACGACCTGCACCGGGGCGAGCCACAGCGGCATGTGTCCGGCATAGTGCTCGAGGATCACGCCGAGGAAGCGCTCCATCGAGCCGCAGATGGCGCGGTGGATCATCACCGGCGTCTTCTTCTCGCCGTCCGAGTCCACATAGAAGGCACCGAACCGGCCCGGCAGGTTGAGGTCGACCTGGGTCGTCCCGCATTGCCAGTCGCGGCCGATCGCGTCTCGCAGCACGTATTCGAATTTCGGTCCGTAGAAGGCCCCCTCGCCCGGGTTGATGCCGGTCTTGATCCTGCCGCCGGAGCGCTCGGCGATCTCCTTCAGCACCTCCTCCATGATCCGCTCGGCATGGTCCCAGGCCTCGTCCGAGCCGACACGCTTCTCCGGCCGGGTGGAGAGCTTGACGACGAACTCCTCGAAGCCGAAGTCGCGGTAGGTCGAGAGGATGAGGTCGTTGATGCGGTGGCACTCCGCCGCCATCTGCTCCTCGGTGCAGAAGATGTGCGCGTCGTCCTGGGTGAAGCCGCGGACGCGCATCAGGCCGTGGAGCGCGCCGGACGGCTCGTAGCGGTGCACCACGCCGAATTCTGCCATGCGTAGCGGTAGATCGCGGTAGGACTTCAAGCCATGCTTGAAGATCTGGATGTGCCCCGGGCAGTTCATCGGCTTGATCGCGAAGACCCGCTCGTCGCCGGTTTCGTCGCCGGCCGACCGAGCCATGAACATGTTCTCGCGGAACCAGTTCCAGTGGCCGGAGGTCTCCCACAGCGACTTGTCGAGGAGTTGCGGGGCGTTGACCTCGTCGTAGTCGCCCTTCAGGCGCCGGCGCATGTAGCCGACCATCGCCTGGAACATGGTCCAGCCCTTGCCGTGCCAGAAGACCACGCCCGGCCCCTCCTCCTGGAAGTGGAAGAGGTCCATCTCGCGGCCGAGGCGGCGGTGGTCGCGCTTCTCGGCCTCCTCCAGCATGTGGAGGTAGGCGGCGAGCTCCTCGCCCTTCGCGAAGGCGGTGCCGTAGATGCGGGTCAGCATCGGCTTGGTCGAGTCGCCGCGCCAGTAGGCGCCCGCGACCTTGGTCAGCTTGAAAGCGTCGCCGATCTGCCCAGTGGACGCCATATGCGGCCCGCGGCAGAGGTCGAACCATTCGCCCTGGTAGTAGATCTTGAGATCCTGACCCTCGGGAATCGCGTCGACCAGCTCGACCTTGAAGTTCTCGCCCTTCTGACGGAACACCTCGCGCGCCTTGTCGCGCGGCCAAACCTCTTTGGTGAAGGGCGCATTCCGCTTCACGATCTCGCGCATCTTCGCCTCGATCGCGGGCAGGTCCTCGGACGTGAAGGGCTGGTTGCGATGGAAGTCGTAGAAGAATCCGTTCTCGATCACCGGACCGATGGTGACCTGAGTGCCGGGATAGAGCTCCTGCACCGCCTCGGCCATCACGTGCGCGGCGTCGTGGCGGATCAGCCCCAGGGCCCGCGGATCGTCGCGGGTGACGATCTCGATGCGGGCGTCGCGGGTGATCGGGTCGGAGAGGTCGGCGAGCTCGCCGTCGAGCGCGACGGCAACGGCCTTCTTGGCAAGCGACTTGGAGATGCCCTCGGCAACCGCGCGTCCGGTCACCCCGGCGTCGAACTCACGGGCCGAATCGTCGGGGAAGGTCAGCTTGATCATGTCGTCGTCTCCTGCTCACTCCCGCCTACGGCGCGGGTAAGCTACGGGTTGGATACGCGGCGCGTCTTAACGGATGGTGCGGTGCATGAAAAGAGGCGGCCCCGACCCAGGTTCAGCTACGGCAGATCCAGCCGCGTCTTGGGGTCGATATGCGCTCCCGTCCACTGCCCGTAGCGCCACGGCAGGTACCAGCGGGCGCGCGCCGGCAGAGCCGCCGGCACCGGATCGAAGCCCGAGGCTCCGAACGGGCCGCAGCGCTGGATCCGGGCGAGGCCGATCCAGCAGCCGGCCCAGAGTCCGTATCGGACGATCGCCTCCTCGGTATAGGAGGAGCAGGTCGGCAGGTAGCGGCACTGGCGGCCGAGCAGCGGCGACAACACCAGCCGGTAGGCCTTGATCAACCCGATGCCGGCGAGCCGCGGCAGGCGGCCGAGCATCATCCGCCAATTCGGCGCCGCCGTCACCAGAACGTGATCTGGGTGTGCCATATGCGTACACATCTTCAACGTTCCGGACAGTTTGCGAGATGCTCCGCCTTTACCGGCACTACCGGTCGTACCGCACCGCCGGCCTCTCCCGCGCCGACGCGTTCCGCTTCGCCTGGATCGTGGCCACCCTGGGTGTTTCGCCTGCTCCGCTCCGCGGCACGCATCGCGCCTAGTCCTGCTGCTGCGAGGGCAGCAATTGCGGCTCGACCGGCTTCCATCGCTCCGTTTCGGCATCGCGGCCAAGCGGATCGGGCTTTCGATCGAGCGGGCCCGTCCGAAGCGAATCGGTCAGCGGACCGTCGGTGGGATCGCCCAGGGGCGTCGGGACCCGGCGCGTATCGCAAGGATTGGTGCGGCTGAACGACGAGCAGCCTTCCTTCGGGAACAGGGAGGGCCGGGTCTGCGCGACGGCCCCGGTGGCGAACAACGCGCCCGCCACCATCAGGGCGAAAGCGCCGCGCATGCTCACTCCGCGGCGGCCGCCGCCGACTGCTGCTGCTTCGCCTCGATCTGATCCAGAGCATCCACCACCGCATCGAAGGTCAGCATCGTCGAGGCGTGCCGCGCCTTGTAGTCGCGGACCGGCTCGAGGAACTGGAGGTCGGCGAAGCGGCCTTCCGGCGGCGGGCCCCCTTCCTTCAGCATCCTCCGCATGGTCTCACGGACGGCGCGGAGCTCGTCGGCGCTGGCACCGACCACATGGCGGGCCATGATCGAGGACGACGCCTGGCCGAGGGCGCATGCCTTGACCTCGTGGGCGAAGTCCGTCACCACCTCGCCGTCGGTCTTGAGGTCGACCGTCACGGTGGACCCGCAAAGCCGTGAATGCGCCGTCGCCGTGGCATCGGGCGCCTCGAGCCGTCCGATTCGCGGAATGGACCCGGCAAACTCGAGGATGCGCCGGTTGTAGATGTCGTCGAGCATGGCCAAGATATAGACCTTGCCCGATGCCTTCGCCACGTCCATGACCGTAGGGAATCGACGTCATGCGTTGAAGCGCGTGACGTCCCCGCCACGGGAACAGGGTCGTACGCTCGCCATGAACGCAAGATTTGCCGGTCTTTTCGCGGACGGCCTCGCCGAACCGCAGTGCCCCCCGGCCCTCGCCGGCCAGCGGGACTGACGGCGATGGCCGGCGACGACACGCCGCGCTTCGCGCCGCGCGGCGACCATGACGCCGTCGAGCTCGGCACCCGACTCATGCCGAGGTTCGATGCCGATGGCCTCGTGACGGCGATCGCGGTCGACGCCGGGAGCGGCGAGGTGCTGATGGTCGCCCACATGAACGCCGAGGCGCTCGCGCGTACGATCGCCACCGGCACGGCCTGGTTCTGGAGCCGCTCTCGGGCGAAGCTCTGGCGGAAGGGCGAGGACAGCGGCAACACGCTCGCGGTCCGCGAGCTACGCGTCGACTGCGACCAGGACGCAGTCCTGCTCAAGGTAGAGATGGCCGGCGACGCCGTCGCCTGCCACCAGGGCTTCCGTTCGTGCTTCTATCGCACGGTGCCGCTCGGCGCCGAGCCGACGCCGGACCTCGCGGTCGAACTCGACCGTTCGATGCGGCGGGTAACCCGGGACCGCTGATTCGCGCCGTCCCGGCCCTCGCTCACGCGGTGGCGATGTACGTCCGCAGCTCGTCGGCCTCGTACTCGACCTGCTCGATCCGTGCCTTCACCACGTCGCCGATCGACACGATGCCGACCAGTTCGCCGTCCTCGACCACAGGCAGGTGGCGGAAGCGGCGCCGGGTCATGCGGGCCATCACCGTGTTGATCTTTTCCCATTCGCGACAGGTCACGACGTCGCGGGTCATGATCGACACCACCGGATCGCCGAGGATCTCGGGGCCGTTCAGGCCGATCGCCCGCACGATGTCCCGTTCCGAAACGATGCCGATCAGCCGGCCGCGCTCGGTCACGACGAGGGCACCGATACGCCGCGTCGCCAGTTCGCCGGCCACCGAGGCGATGGTCCGGTCCGGGGTCGTGGTCGCGACGTCGCGACCCTTCGCTGCGAGAACGTTGGCAACGATCATCGGGGCACCTCCCTGATCCAGGGCGCCCGGACATGTCATCTCGTCGCCTTGTCCGGCCGCCCGCCGCATTCCCCTCAGCCCTACGGGTAGGATGGGGCGTATCGTCGCAGTTGACAAGCTGCGTCGCAGCAAATTCACGGCCGGCGCCTACCGCCTCGGTAAACGCACCGGATCGAAGACCGGGAAGAACAGAAGCCCCGCTGCGAAGCCGCCGATATGGGCCTCCCATGCCACGGCACCGGAGGCGATGCTGCCGCCGCCGAAGAGGCCGAACAGGAGGTTGGTGACCAGCCAGGCGCCCAGGAAGGTGAGCACCCGCCGGTCGCGGAAGGCCATCGCCAGCGGCGGTGCCGGACGGCGATAAGCGGCGGGCCCAGCCGCCTGGAACCCGATATACGGCCCCGGGCCGGTGAAGGCGAAGCGCGCCGCGGCCGCCATGTGCGCCGAGATCGCCGCGGAGGCGCCCACCAGCGGCACCATGCTCGACGGATAGAGGCCGAAATGGAGCGCCGCCCCGGTGATCCCGCCCACCGCCGAGAAGCCGAGGAACCGCCAGGTGCCGAAGCGCCAGGCCACGGCGCCGCCGAACGCCGCTAGCCACAACGTGTTGAAGATGAGATGGGCCCAGTCGGCGTGGAGAAGCGCGTAGGTGACGAAGCTCCAGGCCCGCGCCCCCTCCCCGCCCGGCACGCCTTCGAGTAGCCCGAGCGTGCGGGCCGGGATGAAGGCCAGCGACGCCAGGAGTTCAAGGGCGGCATTGTCGCCGAGAACGTAGTCGCGGAGCACCTGCATGCCGAACAGCACGGCGATCAGCGCGACCAGCACCGGCGGCAGGTTGAAGATCCGCTGGCGGCCGGCGGCGGGGGCAAAGCGCGGATCGACGTTCATGGTGTCCGGAAGATTAGGTGCGATGCCCGCTTTATAAAGGGGTAAGGACAAAAAGCCATCGCTCCCGTCAGTCCCGCATTGGGACACTTCGGCTGGCCCGCCTCGTGCTAGCATCTCCGTCGGGGCGGGATCAGGCGTAAGACCTGTGCCGTTCCAGGATGTCCGCGCCGGGGTGTGGCGCGGGCTCCCGACGACAGGGACGGCAGGTCAAATGAGACACGCGACGTCGCGCGAGCTCTTCGCGTACTGGAATCGTATTCGCGGCAGCGAACCCGCGCCGCGGCGGAGTGAGATCGAGCCCGGCGACATCCGCCGGGTGCTCCCCGACACGTTCATCCTCGAGGTGATCGGCCCGGCGAGCCAGCGGGTGCGCCTCGCCGGCACGCGGATGTGCTCGCTCTACGGTCGCGAGATCAAGGGCATCAACTTCCTCGACCTGTGGTCCGGCGAGGACGTCACGCGGATGGTCGAGGCAGCGGCGCGCGTCTGCGAGGATGCGGTCGCCGCGGTGGCGGAGGTCGACCTCGTCTCGTCCCGCGGCCGGACGGTGTCGTGCGAGTTCCTGCTCCTGCCGCTCCGCCACGGGCACGCCGCCCATGACCGCATCCTCGGCAGTTGCGCCGTGCACCGGCGGCCCTACTGGTTCGGGACCGACCCGATCGCCAGCCAGACGATCACCGGCGTGGCGCTGATCGGCCCGGGCGAGCAGCCGGTCGCGCTCGAGCCCGCCGGCAGCCGCCTCGTGACCCTGCCGCCCGCCTTCCTCCGCGCCGGCGGGCGCCGCCATGGCCACCTCTACGTGGTCGATGGCGGCAAGAGCTGACCGGAGATCCCTGGCCATGGCCCGTCCATCAGCGCACGCGACATGGTTTCCAGAAAGTGTCGTGAATTCCGATATTTATACGAGCAACCTTAGACCGCGATAAAACCGCATGTGACAGGGTCGCCCTCGGAGCGGGAGTCGGACAATGTGTGGGCTTGGGGCGTTTCGCACGATAGCGATTGCGGCGATACTTGCGGGCCTGGCGGCAGTCCCGACCGCGGCCGGCGGCGAGCGCTCGGCTTTCATGGCAGTGACCGGGAAGACCGCACAGCCGATCGGCCATCACGAGTTCTGCCAAGTCTACGCCTCCGAGTGCAACGTCCGCAGCGACAGCCGCGTCCGGGTTCGGCTCGACGTGCAGCGCTGGGCCGAGCTGTCCGCCATCAACGATGCCGTCAATACCGGCGTGCGGCCCGCAACCGACCAGGAGCTGTTCGGCCGTCCGGAGGTGTGGGAATTTCCCGATGGCGCCGGCGATTGCGAGGACTTCGTGCTCCTCAAGCGCAGGAAGCTGATCGAGAAGGGCTGGCCGACGGCCGCGCTGCTGATCACGGTCGTGCGCCAGAGCAACGGCGACGGCCACGCGGTCCTCTCCGTGACGACCAACCAGGGCGACCTCGTGCTCGACAATCTCGACGCCGAGATCAAGCTGTGGAGCGAGACCTCCTACCGATATCTCAAGCGCCAGTCCGAGTACGACAGCGGCGCCTGGATGGGGATCGAGGACGACCGCAGCGAGGCGCTGGTGAGCAGCCTGCGCTGAGCAACCAGGAGAGCGTCGCTCACTCGGCGGGCAGCTCGCCGCCGATCTCGACCGCTTTCGTCTGCTTGTCGTAGACGCAGATCGAGGCGATCTCCACGTCGGCACCCTTGGCCTTGCCGGTCACCAGCGCAAGGCCGTAGCTCTCCGAGCCGAACGGATCGACCCGGGCCGACGCCGTTTCGAACATCGGCTTCGCCGCCTCGAGACAGGCCGCCTCGACGTCGTCCTGGAACTGCTGCCAGGCGTCGTCCGATGCCGCCAATGCCGGAATCGCCCACGCCGTCACGGCAGCGAGAATCACCGATCGCATGTCACGAGCTCCCGTTCGCTTCACAGCCAATGCCGGCGGCCGGCCGATCGCAGACGCCAGGCCGGACACGCGGACGGAGGTCGTCGATATGATGTATCAGAAACCGCCGGCGCGGCGGACGGGAACCCGCTTCTTCGGGGCGGCGATCAGACCTTCGCGCTGGGCCTGCTTGCGGGCGAGCTTGCGGGCGCGGCGAACGGCCTCGCCCTTCTCGCGGGCGCGGGCCTCGGACGGCTTCTCGTAGTAGCGCTTGCGCTTCAGCTCACGGAAGATGCCCTCGCGCTGCATCTTCTTCTTGAGCACCTTCATCGCCTGGTCGACGTTGTTGTCGCGAACGAAAATCTGCACTCGGTGACTCCTTTACCGCGGGGATGCCCACGGCCAAATCGGGTGGATCGGTGGATGGCTGGCCTCGCAAAAGTCGCTCGGCGACGGGCGACGGAGCGGCGGCCAGCGCGCTGCTTTGCGGGGAAAATAGTCCGGAAGCCGCGAATATGCCAGCGCTGAGGGAAAAAAACACGAGCCACCGCCCGGCCGTGCCGATCGTCGCAGGCTGGAACAGGAGGACATCCTCGGACATTATCATCGCCAGCGGAGGTGATCTCGATGTCGAAAGACCCCAAGGACAGCCCAACCGGCGGCGCGAAGCCGGCGCGGAAGAAGAAGGATCCGGGCAGCGGCGTGCCGACGCCCGTCCGCCCCGCCGGCCCGGAGTCGATGCGGGATCCACCGAAGCGCTGGGACAGCGTCGACGAAGCCGCGGACGAGTCGTTCCCGGCGAGCGATCCGCCGGCTAATTACTGACCGCCTCTCGACCGCGCATGAAGCTCCCGGGACTCTTGTTCCGCGTCCTGCTCGCCGTGGTCCCGGTCCAGGCGCTCGGCGCCGACGGACCGCCGGGGGTGGGCTTCGCGCAGGCGGAGGAAGGCACCTGGTGGTGTCACGGAAGCTCCCTGGGGGCGACGCTCGATTGCGCACGCCAGCAGTGTCTCGCCGAGGCCGGCGGTCAGGATTGCGTGGCGACCCGCTGGTGCCAGCCGGCCGGCTGGTCCGTGCTCATGGTCACCTGGCTGCCCGAGTTCCACGCCACCAACGTGCTCTGCGGCATGCCGGGCCGCGACGCGGCGGCCGCGGCGGCACGGGCGATCTGCGAGGCGGGCGCGGAGTTCAGCCGATGCGACCTCGCGCTCTTCATCGATCCCGAAGGCAACGAGATCGCCGCCGACGGCACGTCGTGGCCAGGCGGAGCGGCGCTCGCAACCCCGCCGCCCGAGCCCGAGTGATCCTGTGAACGAGGTCACTGCCGGCGTCGATATGGCGGAAAATCGCCAAAATCGCATCGTGTTGCAGCCTTGCCCTCGTCATGAAGTCCAGCGAATATGCGGGTCACCGGCCGGCGTGGTCAGCGGACCGACGCCTATAACCCCTTGAGGAGATTCGTATGTCGCCCCACCTCCGTCGCTTCGCCTTTGGCGGAGCCGTCGTCGCCCTGGCCTTCGGCGCAGTGCCGGCCTTCGCCGCCGACGCCAACCAGATCGCGGACGCTCTCGTCGCGGCCATGCAGGCCTCCGGCGAATCGAAGGCGAGCTTCGACAGCGCCAGCGCCGCCGGCGACGACGTCACCATCACCAACCTCAAGGTCACCAGCAACGACGGCGACGAAGTCACCATCCCCACCGTTTTCATCACCAATGCCCAGCCGCGCGACCCGGGCGGCTTCACCGCCGGCGCGATGAGCTTCGACAACGCCACGATGCTGAGCGAGGGCAACACCGTCACCTGGGGCGTCGCCTCCGCCACCGACGCGCTGGTGCCGTCGGCCGAGGAGATCAAGGCCAAGGCCAAGCTCCGCCCATTCAGCACGATGAACATCGCCAACATGAAGGTCAGCGGCGGCGAGCTGCCGGTACCGCTCGAGATCGCCAATGTCGGCGTCGCGCTCGACCTCGACGAGGGCGGCCTGCCCCGCGACTTCTCGCTGAACGTCGCCTCGATCAACATCCCGCAGGAATTCATCGCCAATTCCGACAATGACTTCCAGCAGCTGGTTGAGGGCCTCGGCTACGACAGCTTCGTGATCAATCTGCTGGTCGAGGGCGGCTACGAGACCGGCTCCGATCGCATGACGCTCCGGAGCTTCGCGGTCGACGCACCCGACGTCGGCAAGTTCACCCTCGCCGGAACGGTTTCGGGCGTGAAGGCCTCCGAGCTCGCCGACGAGAGCGCCAGCAGCGACGCGCTCGCCAAGGGCATGCTCGAGAATCTCTCCATCCGCTTCGACAATGCCGGCGTCGTCGAACGGGCGCTCGACATGCAGGCCAAGATGATGGGCGCCAGCCGCGAGGACATCGTCGCCCAGCTCAGCGGCGCCCTGCCCTTCATGCTGAACGCCATCAACAACCCGCCCTTCCAGGAGAAGGTGGCGAAGGCGGCGCAGACCTTCCTGTCGGATCCGAAGTCGATCACGATCACGGCCAACCCGGCCCAGCCGGTTCCGTTCCAGGAGATCATGGGCAACGCCATGTCGGCGCCCCAGACCCTGCCCGATGCGCTCGCCATCGACGTGACCGCCAACAACTGATCCGAGCCGGCGGCGGCTCGGCGGGACAGCGATTGCCCGGGTCGCTCGCGGCGCCAAGTCCGGAGTGACTGAGATGCGAATCCGCTACTGGCTGGCCGCAGCCGCCGTCTCCATCATCGTGCCCTCGACCGCCTCCGCGGAGGAGGCGGTCGAATCGGCGATCCGGGGGTGGATCGCCGCCATCGACGCGACCCCCGAATGGTCTGCCGGCTACGGCCAGATCTTCTACGACGCGGTGAGCGACACGGCCCGCGTCAGCGGCTTTTTCGTTCGGCCGGAATCCGTCGCGCCGGACCAACCCCAGGGCTCGTTCTCCCTCGAGACGCTGTCGGTCACCGGCTACGTCGAGGGTCCGGACGGCTATACGGTGCGCGCGATCGCCGCCGACGGCGGCCTGATCGAGGCCGGCTTCATGACCATCCGGCTGGCCGACATCGCCTTCGACGATCTCTCCGCCCCCTATGGCCTCGCCTTCGCCTATGACGCGAAGAAGCCGTTTTCGTCGATCATGCAGACCTATGCCGATGTGCTCGGGGTCGGCCTGCGGCAGGGCACGATCGGCAGCGTCACCCTCGACCAGACGCATGACGGCGTCACCAGCACGGTGGTCTACCGGGACTTCCGGATCGAGGGCATGGCGGACGGCAGGATCGCCCGCTTCGATACCGGCGCCGTTCTGATGGACTCCCCCACGCCCGACGGCCTGGTGAGGATGAAGATGAGCGGCATCGAGAGCCGCGACACCGACCTCGGCGCCTTCGTTCACGTCTACGATCCGTCCGCCTACGTGAACGGCGTCGGCGACATGCAGTGGCGCGATGCGCTCGGCTATGCCGCCTATCACGACGTCGTAATGGAGGTGCCCGGCGCTACGGTGAACATCGGCAGCATCGTGTTCGAGGACCTGAAGCTCCGCCAGACGCCGGAGAGCTTCGTGTCCTTCCTCGACGACATGATCGCCAATCCCAACATGCCTGACGCGCTCGCCGAACGCATGGCCATGCAGGTCGTGCCCGCGATGTTCTCCGCGTTCTCGCTCGGCCGGTTCGCGCTCCGCGACATGTCGGTCGACGCGATGGGCATCGATCACGTGGCGATCCAGGACATTCACTTCGACGATCTCTCGATCGACGGGCTGGGCGAATTCGGCATCGAGGGGATCGAGGCGGTGGTCCAGGGCCAGGGCGCGATCGAGGTCGGCCGCTTCGCCTTCGGCAACATCTCCTTCGGCGGCTACGACGCGCTGAAGCAGATCATCGCCGCGAGCATGACGACGCCTCCCCCGGACATGACCGCCCTCGCGCCGAAGCTCGGTTTCGTCGAGCTTCTCGGGCTTGAGCTTCAGACACCGGAAATTCCCCGCCTGTCGCTCGAGCGCTTCAGGACGGACTTTTCAGACTATGTCGGGCTGATCCCGACGCGGGCGAGCGCCGCTCTTGCCGGCCTGTCGATCCCGGTTTCGGCGATCACCGACCCGTCCAGCCGCGACATGCTGCGAAAGCTCGGCTACGACCGGATCGTATCCCGCTTCGGCTTCGACGGCGACTACGACCCGCAGTCACAGCGTCTCACCATCGGCGACCTTCACTACGGCATCGCCGACATGGGCTCGTTCGCGATGAGCGCCGTGCTCGGCGACCTGCCGGTCGAGGCGTTGCAGGACGAGGTTCTTCTGCAGGCCGTGGCCCCGAGCCTCCGCCTCGAGCAGGCGCGCTTCACGTTCAAGGACGATTCGATCGTCGGCAAGGGCCTCGACCTGCTCGCCGGCTACATGAACGCGCCGCCCGGCCTGTTCCGCGACCAGTTCGCCGACGCGATGCCGTTCCTGCTTTCGATAGCGGTGCAGAACGATCCCCAGCTGATGGCCATCGTCAACCAGTCCGGCCTGTTCAAGCAGCTGACGCCGATCGTCCGCGACTTCGTCGCCAACCCCGGCTCGTCGATCACCGTCGCGCTCGATCCGCCGACGCCGGTCCGGCTCGAGGCGATCGGCACCGCGGTCGAGAACACGCCGAAGGAGGTCGTCGGGCTGCTCGGGCTGACCATTTCGGGCGAGAAGGGCACCCTCCCTCCCCCGTCGGTCGCGCCGGAGACTCCGCCGCCCACCACCGATCCCGGCGGCATGACCCCGTCGGTCGAGCCACCTTCGTCCGGCGGCACCGGCGGCCAGGGCATGACCCCGGCGACCCCCGCGCCGGGAGGCGGCGGCTCCACGCCGGCCTCGCGGACGGGCTCGGAGTAGCACCCCTCACCCCTCACCCGGCCACGGCTTCGCCGTGGCCACCCTCTCCCCATGCAAGGGGAGAGGGTTAGGAGTGTGCTGAAACGGAAATGCAGAACGCCAAACCCTCTCCCCCTTGCGGGAGAGGGTGGCTTGCCTTCGGCAAGCCGGGTGAGGGGAAATCCCCTACTCCGGCAATGCCAGCCGGATCGACAGCTCGCGGATCTGCTTCGGTGCCACCTCGGAGGGCGCGCCCATGAGCAGGTCCTCGGCGCGCTGGTTCATCGGGAACAGCGTCACCTCGCGGAGGTTCTCCTCGCCGCAGAGCAGCATGACGATGCGGTCGATGCCGGGCGCGATGCCGCCGTGCGGCGGCGCGCCGTAGTGGAAGGCCCGCCACAGGGCGCCGAACTTCTTCTCCACCGTGTCGGCCGGATAGCCGGCGATGGCGAAGGCCTTCAGCATGATCTCCGGCAGGTGGTTCCGGATCGCCCCCGACGACAACTCAATGCCGTTGCAGACGATGTCGTACTGCCGCGCCTTGATGCCGAGGATCGTCTCCCTGTCGGTCTCGCTGAGAGCGAGGAACGCCTCATGGTCGTAGTTCGGCATCGAGAACGGATTGTGGGAGAAATCGATCCGCTTCTCCTCCTCGTTCCACTCGAACATCGGGAAATCGACGATCCAGCAGAAGTCGAAGCGGTTCTCGTCGACGAGGTTCAGCTCGCGGCCGATTCTTTGCCGGGCGGTGCCGGCGAACGCGTCGGTCCGGTCCGGTCGGCCGGCGACGAAGAACACGGCGTCGCCGTCGCGGAGCTTGAGTCGCTCGCGGATCGTCTCGGTGCGCTCGGGTCCGATGTTCTTGGCGATCGGGCCGGCGCCCTCGCCGTCGTCGCGGAAGAAGATGTAGCCGAGGCCGGCCTGCCCCTCGCCCTGCGCCCATGAGTTCATCCGGTCGCAGAAAGCGCGGCTACCGCCGGTCGGGGCCGGAATCGCCCGCACCCGGACCTTCTCGTCCGAGGCGATCATGCCCGCAAAGACCTTGAAGCCCGAATCGCGGAACTGGTCTGTGACGTCGGCCATCTCGATCGGATTGCGGAGATCCGGCTTGTCGGTGCCGTACTTCTCGAGCGCCTCGGCATAGGGAATGCGCGGAAACGTTTCGGTGACCGGCTTGCCCTCGCCGAACTCGACGAAAAGATCGCGGAGCACGGGCTCGACCGCCTGGAAGACGTCCTCCTGGTCGACGAAGCTCATCTCGATGTCGAGCTGGTAGAACTCGCCGGGGCTCCTGTCGGCGCGCGCATCCTCGTCGCGGAAGCAGGGCGCGATCTGGAAGTAGCGGTCGAAACCGGCGATCATCACCAGTTGCTTGAACTGCTGCGGCGCCTGCGGCAGCGCGTAGAACTTGCCCGGATGGAGCCGCGACGGCACCAGGAAGTCGCGCGCGCCCTCCGGCGACGAGGCGGTCAGGATCGGCGTCTGGAACTCGAAGAAGCCGGCATCGCGCATCCGCCGACGGATCGAGGCGATGATCTCCGACCGGCGCATGATGTTGCGGTGGAGCTTCTCACGCCGGAGATCGAGGAAGCGGTAGGCGAGCCGTGTCTCCTCCGGGTATTCCTGGTCGCCGAACACCGGCAGCGGCAGCTCCTCGGCCGCCGAAAGCACCTCGAGCTCCTGTGCGAACACCTCGACACCGCCGGTCGCCAGGTTCGGGTTCACCGTATCGGGCGTGCGCGCCTTGACCACCCCGTCGACCCGGATCACCCACTCCGACCGCACTCTCTCCGCCGCCTTGAAGGCGGGCGAATCCGGGTCGGCCACGACCTGCGTCAGGCCGTAATGATCGCGGAGGTCGATGAACAGGAGGCCGCCGTGATCGCGGACGCGGTGGACCCAGCCGGACAGGCGAACGGTCTTGCCGACGTCCTCAGGGCGAAGCGCGCCGCAGGTATGCGTACGGTAACGGTGCATGGGAAATCCAAAGCGTTTCCGGCGAAAATC
>JBIQKL010000023.1:39657-43858 GCA_044506555.1 Hyphomicrobiales bacterium
AGGTATGCGTACGGTAACGGTGCATGGGAAATCCAAAGCGTTTCCGGCGAAAATCGGCCCTCTCCGGGCGGGCGGAAAAGCGCATGGCGACGGCGCCTTGTCAAGCGCGTGACCAGCGCCGTGACTGAGGTGCCCTGCGTGCTTCGAGGCTCCGCTTCGGGGAGCATCCCGGATCAAGTCCGAGGACAGGCTCTCAGCATGGAGACCTTTGCGCGGAACCGGATAGGTCTATCCCCCTCACCGACCGGCCTTGTGCTAGAGTCTCCAGCATGAGGAGCGGGGCGCCAAGCCGGAATACCAGTGAAAGAGAGCTCTCCCGTCCTCTGGCGGCGAGCGCCTCAGAACGTGAATTCGCGCGGCCGCGAGAATCCCGGCAGCGCCGGCACGAACGCATCGAAGACCGGCAGGGCGCCGATGTCGTCGTCGGTCCTGGTGTAGACCATGGCCGAGGCGGCCCGGTTGTAACCGACCACCGCGACCAGCCGGCCACCTTCCCTGAGCTGCGCGAACAGGTCCGGCGGCACGTGCTCCACGGCGCCGTCGAGGAAGATCACGTCGTAAGGCGCCTCGGCCGGGTAGCCCTGCTCGAGCGCGCCCGCGACGACGGCGACGTTGCCGATGCCGAGATCGGTCAGCGTCTCGGCAGCGGCGGCTCCGAGCTCTCCATCCGATTCGAGCGCGATCACCGAGCTCGCGAGGCCGGCGATCACGGCCGCGGAATAGCCGGTGGCACAGCCGACGACGAGGGCGAAGTCGCCCGGCGCGACGGCCGCTGCCTGGACGAGGCGCGCGAGCGTCGCCGGACGGATCATGCGGCGGTGGTGGTGCCCATCCTCCTTCACCACGATGTCGGCATCGGAGTAGGCGAAGGGCCGGGCGCGGGCCGGCACGAAACGCTCGCGCGGCACCTCGCCCATGGTCCGGAGGATCCGGTAGTCGGTGACCCCTTCCGTCCGGATCTGGGTATCGACCATGGTGGTCCGCGCAGCGGCGTAGTCGGTCATGGCACGGCTTTCAACAAGCTTCGATGAATTCAGCACTGACTGATCGTTCCTCTAGCCGCCCGCGCGGGGCGAGACAAGGCGGTCAGAAGCCGACCGCCTGGCCGTCCTTCCGTGCGTCCGACCCGCCGACATAGCCGGCGCCGGAGCGCATCACGATCTGCGCGCCGCCGAAGGCGAACACCGCATCGGGTGGGTCGACCACGACCTCATGGCCGCGGGCCTGCAATGCCGCGATGAGGCCGGCGTCGAAATCCGCCTCGACGGCGACTTTCCGCCCCGACACCACGCGCCAGCGCGACGCATCGATCGCCGATTGCGGGTCCTCACCGTAAAGGATGGTGCGGAGCGCGAGCTGGAGATGCCCCTGCGGCTGCATCGGCCCGCCCATCACGCCGAAGGACATCAGCGGCGTGCCGTCGCCGTTCATGGCGAAGCCGGGGATGATCGTATGCGCCGGGCGCTTGCGCGGCGCGACGCTGTTGGCGTGATCCGGCCTGAGCGTGAACCCGACGCCGCGGTTCTGGAGGCTGATGCCGGTGCCGGGGACCACGACTCCGGACCCGAAGCCCATGAAGTTCGACTGGATCAGCGACACCATCATCCCCGACGCGTCGCCGGTCGCGAGGTAGACCGTGCCGGCCGGCCGGGGCGCACCGTGGCCGGGATCGCCGGCCCGTGCCGGGTCGATCAGCCGGGCGCGCTCATCGAGATAGGCCGGGGACAGGAGGTCGTCGATGCGGATCCGGAGATGATCGGGGTCGGCGAGATACGCGGCGGTGTCGACGATCGCGAGCTTGGTCGCCTCGATCGCGACGTGCAGCGTCTCGACGTCGTCCACCGGGCGACTGCCGATGCCGGCCCGTTCGGCGATCCCGAGGCCGATCAGCGCCGTCATCCCCTGCCCGTTCGGCGGAATCTCGTGGATCCGTGCGCCGGCGAACCCGACCGAGATCGTGTCCACCCAATCCGGCCTTTCCGCCGCGAGATCGTCGAGCGTCATCGCCCCGCCATGGGCGCGCGCATGCGCCACCATCCGCTCGGCAAGCGCCCCGCGGTAGAACGCCTCGCCCTCGCTCACGACGATCGCCTCGAGCGATTCGGCGAGCGCCGGGATGCGGAACGTCTCGCCGGTCCGGGGCGCGTGCCCGTCTACGGTGAAGGCCTCGGCGAAGCCCGGCTGACCGGAAAGGAGGCCGACCTCCCATTCCCAGCGATGCGCGATACTCGGCGAGACCTGGAATCCGTCGCGGGCATAACCGATCGCTGGGGCGGCGAGCGTCGCGAGCGGCAGCGACCCGAACTTCCGCCACAGCGCCATCCAGCCGCCAACGGCGCCGGGCACGGTGACCGCGTCCCATCCCCGCTCCGGGATCTTCTCCCTGCCGGCGAAGTGCTCCGGAGTCCAGGCCGCCGGAGAATGCCCCGAGGCGTTCAGGCCATGGAGCTTCGCGCCGTCCCAGACGATGGCGAATGCATCGCTGCCGAGGCCGCAGCCGGTCGGCTCGACCACGATGAGGGCGAATGCCGCGGCGAGCGCGGCGTCGACGGCGTTACCGCCCTTCGCCAGCATCGCGAGCCCCGCCTGCGCCGCGAGCGGCTGCGAGGTCGCGACCATGTTCGCGGCGTAGACCGGGGCCCGGCTGGGCGCCGGGGCCACCGGCGCGGCGGTCACGCCGCCTTGGTCCCGTGCGATACCGACGGCACGTCGCGGAACAGCGACATATGCGTGTGGTTGGCGACCCAGGGGTCGCCGATCTTCTTCCGGTCGAGCGTCACCGTGGCCCGCCCCGGCCGGTCATAGGCGGTGCCGTCCTTGTGGTAGCCGGTCGAATCGAAGATTCCGAGACCGACGGCGAACAGCCGGTCCGGCGACACCATGGCGCGCACGTCGTCGAGACGGAAACGGAAGTCGGCGATGTTCGGCCAGACGTTCCGCCACTGTTTCCGCTCGCCGTCGGCCCGCCCCTCGACGAAATCCGAGAACGTGCCGAAGACAAGGAAGTCCTCATGGAACAGCGGATAGGCGGCGACGAAATCCTTGGCCCGCACATGCGTGGCGAGCGTCTCGAACCACTGGCGGACGAGGGCGACGTCTTCGGCGTCGGCGCGGCGGCCGGCTTGATTGGACATGGGCGTGCATTCCCGGCTGGCGTTTGTAGAACGGACCCGTGAGGGATAGCGCCTCATCCGCACGGTGGGAACGGGAATTTCACCCGTATGCCCGGCCTTGCAGGGTTGCGTGGAGGGTTGGAGGCCTCGGCCGGAATCGAACCGGCGTGCACGGATTTGCAGGCTCGTAGGACGATATTCCAGTTGGTTCGGGACTCGCGAGAAGCGTTGATATTACTTGATTTCGATCCGCGAAAATCCGTACACGTGGGGGAGGTTTTGTCAAAATCCCATCCCCAGTGACTCGTTTTGAGGTGCACGGATTGTCGCAAAAATTCACTCAGGACTCGGTCGCTGCTCTCGCTCCGGACGGGTCGGATCGCATCGTCTTCGACGACCAGGTGCGAGGCTTCGGCGTGCGGCTCACACCCGCCGGCCGGAAGATCTTCATCGTCCAGGGGAGGCTCGCCAAGCGGCCGATCCGGGTGACGATCGGCTACGCCGACACGACAAAGGTCGCCGACGCGCGACGGACCGCGGTCCATATGCTCGCCCAGATAGACCAAGGCATCGACCCGCGTGTCGCGACCCATCGCCCCGGCGTCCCCCGCCGGACGGCCGAGCTCACCGTAGCGGATTTCGCCGACACGTTCCTCGCGGAGCATGCCACCAAGCTCAAACCGCGCACGCGCGACGACTACGAGCGGATCGTCCGAGATCGGATCAAGCCGCGGTTCGGATCCCGGCCGGTCGCCTCGCTCACCCGAGCGGAGGTCTCGGCGTGGCATTCCGACATGGTCGAGACGCCCCGTCGCGCCAACTACTGCGCCGCAGTCCTTCGAAAACTCATGAGCTACGCCGAGGCATTGGGAAAGCGTCCCCCGGGGACGAACCCCGCAAAGGGCTTAACGATGTTTCGCGAGGGGCAACGAGAAAGGTTCCTGTCGGAGAAGGAGATCGGTCAGGCAGCGGACGGAATTACCGCAAGCGAAGCGGCCGGGGAGATCGGGCCCTTCGCCGCCGCTGGCCTCCGCCTAGCGCTGCTCACCGGCGCACGATCAGGTGAGATCACTGCTATCAAGTGGGAG
>JBIQKL010000024.1:0-17256 GCA_044506555.1 Hyphomicrobiales bacterium
CGGTGCTCGCCGTACTCTCCACGAAAAGCCCCGCCTTCCGCCTGAGTTCGTCGCCGAGCCGGTCCCGCCAGGCAGGATCGTGGGCAAGCCTGAGCGCAATCTGCACGTACTCGTCCTGGTCCCCGGCGGTAAGGCCGGACACGCCAATGCAGTCGTAGATGGCTGCGGTCCATCTCCCGAACGGTTGTGCCGTGGGAAGCGTGACGATCGGCACCCCCCGTATCGCCGCATCGAAGCTCGATGACATGCCGCATATGGGAAAGGAGTCGAGGCACGAATCGACCGACAGCAGCAGGCGATGCGCCTCCTCCTGCTTCAGCGTCGGCAGGAAGACGACCCTCTCGATCAGCGGCCCGAGCGTACGATGCAGCCGAAATCTCAGCGTCTTCGCGGGCGGGTATTCGGAGCGCAGGATGACCAGCGTCCCCTCCGGATCGCTCGCCAGAAGCTTCCGGAACATTTCGTCCATGTCGGGGTGGATCTTGGGCGGCGTGTTCGCGCAGAGATAGATGCGGTCGTTCTCACCGCGTCCGAGCAGCCGACGTTTCAATTCGGCTTTCGCATCGTTCGAGAGCTCGATCGCCGGGCGGCGCTCGATGAAGTAGGGCGGATGCTGCAGGAGCGCGACCTTGCTTCTGTAGAAATCCGCCGGCCTGTCCGGCTCCGCAGGCTTCCACGAGACGTAGTAGTCCGCGTTGGTGAACCCGTCGGTCCAGTTCGGCTCCAGCAGCACCATCTGCAGGTGGGCGAGCCTGGCCATCATGGGGAAGAGAACCGCCGCAATCGACGGGCCCGAGATGATTATGTCGAGCTCTTCGGCGGCGATCGTGTCGATGGCCGCATAGGCGTCCTGGTCGGAGAACTCGACCGTCCTCTCGGCCCGCTGGATCCAGTCCCGGGCCGCCGTGGTTTGGCCCATCGCTCCGGGGCGGAGGAAGACCGTCTCGAAGACCTCAGGATCCAGTCCGCTGAGCATGCCCGACATCATCGGCATGGAGTCGTGCACCATGAAGCCGATTCGTGTCCGGCGGCGCGGCGGGGCCAGCGGAACGCCGCGCGAAACGTGGGGAGCGGTATGGTTGAGTTTCGGCCAGGTCTTGAACGCAAGCTGCTCCAGGGCCGCCATGGCCGCGTTGTACGAGGAAATGGCGCCGGTGCAGAACAAGGCCTGCGATGACCAGCCGCCCGACATGTCGCGGATCGGGTCGGCCAGCTCGATCGGCTGGCGTGCAAGGGAATTGCAGGAGTCGATGAACTGACGGACGATTGCCTCGGACCTTCCTCCCTCCGCAGGGATCATCGGCGCGGTCAATCGCAGGACCGTCTCGATCACACGCTGCTCGTTCCCCGGTGCGACGGCTTCCTCGATCCTTTTCCTGGTGCGGTCGCAAAGTATCTCGCGGAGTTCCGACGCAAACGCCTCGTCCAGATCCAGACATCGACTGAAGAAGGCGATAAGCCTGTCATTGCCGCCGGCCGGGACACTTTCCCGCCTCATCGCCGCCAGCACGCTGTTCTTGATCTCCGCGAATGAATCAGGCGGGCATATGCGTCGAAGGTCCATGTAGTTCATGACCACGGCCTCGGCGGTCACCGCGACATCGATCTCCAATGCGGCCCTGTAGAAATCGACCATCGAGTCGATGCCGCGCGCGCTCTCGGTCCCTCGTTCTTTCGCGAAGGCGGAATAGCGCTCGTATTCGAACTGGACCGAGCAGATCTGGAGGTAGGTGTTGCGGAGCTCCGGGGACTCCGGATAGGTCTCCTGTCCATCTTCGAGAATCGTCAGACAGAGGTCGACGTCCCCGAGACGCAGAGCCGAGATTGCGGCGAAGTAGGCGTCCGTCGCGCTCTCGCTCGGCCTGTCCACCAAGGCCCGATAGATGTCGCGCGCCTCGGCGGAAAACCCCTTGCCTTCCATCCGCTGGGCAACGTTCCAAAGTCCGCTGCTTTCGTCGGGTTCGTCATCGGGCTCTCGGCTCAGCGTGCGCCGGGCGAGGACGATATCTCCCTTGTCGACGTAGTATTCGGCGATCTTCAAGTGGTAGGAGCGCTCCGGGAACCGCTCTAAGAGCGCCTCGATCGCCTCGGGGCCGCCGGCCTTGATGCCCAGAAGCCCGACCACCCTGTCGATCTGGCCGGTCTGGAACAGAACGCGCAGAAGGTGGTCACGAAGATAGGTGGCCCTGGGGTGCTTGGCGGCCTCCGCCTCCAGCCGGTCCGCCGCCTTGCCCGGAGCGAGGAGCCGTTCGAATGCCAGCGCGCAATACAGCGCCTCTTCGGGCCCGTTCGGTGTCCGCCGGGAGAGCTTCCGATAGATGCGCTCGGCATCGCGCTTGCGCCCGAGCGCGATGAGGATGTCGGACAATCTCCAGATGGCGGCGACGTCGTCACAAGCGCGAATGATGTCGTCGATGCGGGCATCGGCGGTCCCGGACAGACCCGCTTGCAGGCAATATGCGATCAGACCGACCTGCGTGTTCCAATCGAGACGTTGGGCGATCAGCTGTTCACACAGGCCTCTTCCGGTCCGGGGCTTCACGCTTCGCAGCAATCGCTCGATTGAGCCGTGCTCGGCACCGATGCGGAAGAAGGTCTCCGCGAGGCTGGGATCCGCGGGATAGCGGCGGCTTCCTTCCTCCAGAACGTCCAGCGCGTGCGCCATATCCCGCCGCCGGTACGCCGCGAGCCCGGCCTCGAGAAAGCCGCGCGGGCTGTCCGGCCGGCGATGGGGGAAGATCCGGGTGAGGTCGTGAGCGGTCCGGAGGCGGTTCGTCAAACGGGCCGCGCCGGCCCTCGCCCACGTTCGGACCGCAGGCTCCCTGGGCAGACCGAGGCGCCTCGCAAGCGCTCGAAAGTCGAGAAAACGGACGTCCATCTGGGGGGTCAGTACGACTTCCAGACCACGCGGTTCACATAATCCGTATAGCTATGGATTATGCGAAGAACCTTCTCGGAGACATTTTCCACGGCGTAGTCCTTTACTTCGCGCATCCTGCGCTCCGTGCCGCGCGGCTGCGCGTCGAGTATGGACAGGCACTGGCTGATCCGCTCGGGATTGAGACCGGCCATCATGACCGCGGCCTCCTCCATGCCTTCCGGACGTTCGTGGACTTCGCGCAGGTTGAGCGCCGGAAAGTTCAGGATCGACGCCTCTTCCGTGATCGTCCCGCTGTCCGACAGCACGGCTTTCGCGTTCATCTGCAGCTTCACATAGTCCAGAAATCCCAACGGCTTCAGGAGGCGGACGTTGGCATGGAACGTGACGCCGAGAGCGAGGATCTGTTTGCGCGTCCGGGGATGCGTCGTCACCACGACGGGCAGCCGATATTCCTCGGCCAGCGCGTTGAGGACGCTTGTGAGTTGAAGGAAGGCGCGCTCCGAAACGATGTGCTCTTCGCGATGGGCGCTGACGACGAAGTATTGGCCCGCGGCGAGCTCCAGGTCTTCCAGGATACGCGAGGCCTCGATGCGGGGACGGTGGTGTTGCAACACCTCATACATCGGGCTTCCGGTCTTGATGATCTGGTCCGGCGGCAAGCCCTCGCGGAGAAGATGTTCGCGAGCGATATCGCTGTAGGGCAGGTTGATGTCGGCGGTATGATCGACGATCCGCCGATTGACTTCCTCCGGCACCCGCTGGTCGAAGCACCGGTTGCCCGCCTCCATGTGGAAGATCGGCACCTTGCGGCGCTTGGCGGGAATGACCGCAAGGCAGCTGTTGGTGTCGCCGAGCACCAGCATCGCGTCCGGCTTCACGTCGGCCAGAACGCCGTCGACTTTGATCAGCAGGTTGCCGATCATGTGGGTCGGACTGGTGCTGCCCTCCGCGCTCGCCAGGAAGAAGTCCGGCCTCCGCAGCTCCATCTCATCGAAGAAGATGTCGTTCAGCTCGTAGTCGTAGTTCTGCCCGGTGTGCACCAGAACGTGGTCGCAGTGCTCGTCGAGGACGGCGATGACCCGCGACAAGCGGATGATCTCCGGCCGCGTCCCGACCACCGTCATGACGCGGAGCTTCTTCATCGGCACCGGCTAGACGGGGTGTGAATAGGTATCGGGCCGTGTCGCATCGAAGACCTCGTTGGCCCACAACATCACCACGAGCTCTTCGTTCCCGACATTGGTTATGTCGTGAGCCCAGCCGGGCACCGTTTCGACGGCCTCGGGCCGTTCGCCGCTGGTGACGATCTCATGCTCGCGTCCATCCTGGACGTGCCGGAACCTGAAACGGGCCTGCCCTTTCACCACCAGGAACTTCTCGGCCTTGGTGTGGTGGTAGTGGCCGCCTCGGGTCACCCCCGGAAGCGCCGTGAAGTAGGAGAACTGGCCGCATTCCGGCGTCTTCAGGACCTCGACGAATCTGCCCCGCGCGTCCGTGTGCGCCTTCAGCGGATACGCGAAGTCGGCCTCGGGCAGGTAGCTCAGATATGTCGCATGGAGGGCCCTCAGGAAACCCGTGCCGACCTCGGCAACTTGCAGCGTGCTTCTGCTCTCCCGGAACTGGCGGACGAGCTCGGCGATCGCCCCGACCGTGCTCCGATATTGGGGCTCGACCACCTCGAAGCCGTTCGCGTCCACGGCCGGAGGGGCGCCGTCGATCAGCTGGATGAAACGCTCCACGGCATCGTCGACATAGACGAGGCTCAGCCGCGCGTTCGGATCGTGGATCTCGAGCGGCAGTCCGCGCGCCGTGTTCCAGCAGAACGTGGCGACGACCGAGTTGTAGTTGGGACGGCACCACTTCCCGAAGACGTTCGGCAGCCGGAAAATATGCAAGGGAAGCCCGTGCTTCCCGGCGGCGGCCAGAAGGACCTGCTCCGCCGCCCGCTTGCTCTGCGCGTACGGGCTATCGTTCCGCTCGGCCTGTATGGAGGAGGCGAACAGGATCGGTATCCGGCGGCCGGTCGCCTGCATCTCCTCGACCACCGCTGCGCACAGCGACTCGGTCAGGTCGTGATTGTCGGTCATGAACCGGGACGGATCGGCGGGTCGGTTCGCCCCGGCCAGGTGCACGACGAAGTCGGCCCCGCGCGCGAGGTCGGGCAACGCGTCGACCGTGTTCGAGGACGTGAAGGGCACCATATCGCGGTCGGGGCGCTCGGCCAGGCGCTGGCGCAGGTTCCGGCCGATGAAGCCATCCGCACCGGTGACGAGGATCTTCATCGACCGAACTCTCCCGAGGGAGGAACGCCGGCGATCGCGCTTCTGACCACTCCGAGCGTGAGGAGCAGCTCCTTCAGGCGGCAAACATCGAGCTGGGTCGTGTTGGAGGAGCTGTAGTCGTCCTCATGGAGGGCTCTGGTCAGCTCTCCCTCGCCCTTGTCGACGAACTTTGCATAGTTGAGGTCGCGGGTATCCGGCGGCACCCGGAAATAGCGGGGCAGCTCCTCGGCGCGCGCCCGCTCCTCCCGGCTCAGCAGGCATTCATGGAGCTTTTCTCCGTGCCGGACGCCGATCACGCGGATCGGATGCCTTGTCTTGTCGAGGAGCTCCAATATTGCATTGGTCAGCGTCTCGACGGTGGCGGCGGGCGCCTTCTGGACGAAGATGTCCCCGTTCTGACCGTTGGAGAACGCGTACAGGACCAATTCGACCGCGTCCTCGAGCGACATCATGAACCTGGTCATCGTCGGGTCGGTGATGGTGATCTGGCTCCCGCGCAGCGCCTGCTCGAGAAACAGCGGAATGACCGAGCCGCGTGACGCCATGACGTTGCCGTATCGCGTGCCGCAGATCACCGTGCCGGTGCCTTCGAGGTTGCGGCTTGCCGACACCATCACTTTCTCCATCATCGCCTTGCTGATGCCCATGGCATTGATGGGATAGACGGCCTTGTCGGTACTGAGGCAGACGATGCGCTCGACGCCGGATGCAATCGCGCTGTTGAGCGTGTTCTCCGTACCGATGACGTTGGTGCGCACCGCTTCCATCGGGTGGAATTCGCAGGAGGGAACCTGCTTGAGCGCCGCTGCATGGAAGACGTAATTGACCCCGCGCATCGCGGCGGCGAGAGATTTCTCGTTGCGTACGTCGCCGATATAGAATTTCAGCTTGGCGCTGTTGTAGTGCTTTCGCATGTCATCTTGTTTCTTCTCGTCGCGACTGAAGACGCGGATCTCGCGGATATCGCTGGAGAGAAGATGACGAATGAGTTCATTCCCGAATGACCCGGTTCCGCCGGTGATCAAAAGGGTCTTGTCGGTGAAGGCTTGCATTTAGGACTACATCGTCTGCGACGGACACGGGCAATTGCGAGGAGTTCATTCGACCGAGGCGTTGGCGCCAGAAGCGCAGTCGCCGTCGAGCCAAATGGTTGGCCCATGTTCGGCGTCTGCTCGGGCAGGCCCGAGGCCCGCGCGAACAGGGCGGACCTGACAAACGCTGAACTCGGGATCGGGTTCGCTTGAACTCATTAATCCGGAGGTATCGCAAGACGGCCCGCCAACCAACGTCGCATAGGTGATAGTTGGCGGTCCCTGCCACCACAGGATGCACACGGGGAGGCCGGCCCCGTTGGAGCCGCGCGGCGACCGACGGAGTGACCTGAGGTGCCCGGCTTCCTGCTCGTGCTCGCGCCCCGCCACCGAGGCGCGGCCGATCCACACGAATTTCGGCTCAGGCCACCGTGTAGGCCTCGACCGCCTGACGATTGAGCTCGACGCCCAGTCCCGGTTTGGTCGGTAGCGAAATCCGGCCGTCGTCGAAGGCGAGGTCCTCCGCTGCGAGCTCACGTCGCAGCCGCTCGACGCAGAGCGCGGGCGGCAGATACTCGATATAGGCGCAGTGCGGGACGACGAACGCCAGGTGCGCGGTGGCCGAGATCGAGATCCCGGTCTTCCAGCAGTGCGGCACGATCGGCAGGCCGCGCTCGCCCGCCATGTCGCACACCGCCTTGGCCTCGCTGATGCCCCCGACCCGGCCGACGTCGGGCTGGACGACGCCGATGCGGCCGCGCTCGATCAGCTCGCGGAATTCGAAGCGGGTCGACAGCCACTCGCCGGAAGCGATCGGGATCGGGGAGCGCTCGGCCAGCCTGGCATGCTCATCGATATTGTCGGGCCACAGCGGCGTCTCGACGAAGTAGGGATTGAACTCGGCCCAGTCGCGGATCACCGACAGGCAGGTATCGGCATCCTCCCACAGGTACTGGACGTCGATCATCAGCTCGACGTCCGGCCCGATCGCCTTGCGGACCGCGGCGACGACCTCGGTGTGGCGCTCGTAGGGTTCGGCCATGCCGCAATGGGCATAGGGGCCGTTCATCGTCACCTCGGTCTTCATCGCGCGAAAGCCGAGGGCCTTGGCGTCGAGCGCCGATTGCACCAGAGCGTCGCGGTATTCGGCGAAGGACCGGCCGGCCGGCTGCAGCGAGGCATAGGGCACGATGTGATCGCGCGTCGCGCCGCCGAGCAGCCGGTGGACGGGCTCGCCGACCGCCTTGCCGCAGATGTCCCACAGCGCCATCTCGATCGCGCCCATCGCGTGGACGACGAGGCCGCGGCGCCCATTCATCGCCGACCCGACATACATCCGCTCCCAGATCTCGGGGATGTCGAACGGGCTGGAGCCGATCACCATGTCCTTGAGGCAAAGCCCCATCGTGTGGGTGCCCGGCGCCTCGAGACAGGCCTTGACCATCCACGGGTTGGCGTCGGTCTCGCCGATCCCGGTGATCCCTGCGTCGGTGTGCACCAGGACGACGATGCTGTCCTGCGCCGAGGACGTCATGCTCGCATCGTAATCGGGAGCGAGCAGGACGTGGCACTGGATGTCCGTCACGTTGATGGCGGGGACCGGTCCGGAAACCTGGGGGCGGATTCTTGCGAGGCTCTTCATCATCTTTCCCGGGGAGAGGATCTGGCGGAAGCGGCGAGGCCTACCGCAGGTCGAACAGGGGTTCCGCGAGGCCGGTCTCGCCCGGCCTGCAGACGAAGACATGCCCGGCCTCGGGATTGGCGGCAAGTGCCGCGTCGCTCATGCCTTCGCGGGCGGTGGTGATGATCAGCATGTCGAGCGCCGGACCGGCGAAGCAGACCGACGTCACGTTGGGGCAGGGGAGGGATATGATCCGGCTGAGCGTCCCGTCGGGCGCGTAGCGCGCGACGCGCGACCCCTCCCAGAACGCGATCCACACGCCGCCGTCGGCGTCGACGGTCATGCCGTCCGGCACGCCGTCCTCATGCTCGGCGAACAGGCGGCGGTTGCGCGGCATCGGATCGTCGGGATCGAGGTCGTAGACCAGGGTGCGGAGGCCGAAGCTGTCGTTGAAGTAGAGGCGCCGGCCGTCCGGCGACACCGCCGGGCCGTTCGACACCCGGAAGCCGGCATCGGCGAGCCGCGCCGGACCGGTCGCCGACAGACACCAGAGCGCGCCGCGCGGCTCGGTTTCGGGGAGATGGTGGGTGCCGATCCACAGCCGCCCGTGGCGGTCCATCTTGCAGTCGTTGTAGCCGATCTCGTCCCGGCCGGATTCCGGATCCGCAAGATGGCGCTCGACCCGCCCGTCGAGATCGATGACCGAGATGCCGTTGCCGCCTGACACCAGGAGGCGCGCCGGATCCGAGGTGGCGATCAGCGCGCCGAGCTGGTTCGGCACGTCCACCGGGCCGGAGGTGGTCACGCCGGTCGCAGGGTCGTGGCGGAAGATGATCCGCGCAAGATTGTCTAGCCAGAAGATGGTGCCGCTGGCGGCGTGCCACATCGCCGATTCGCCGAGGCGGGCGGCGGAGGCATGCAGGAGCTGGGGATTCGTCATCCGTGTCGATCCCGGTTTTGGCAACGAGAGGAGAAGTCGGATCGCCCAGAGTGACGTGGATTGCAACGTCCAATGTGGTCGTATTCTCTTTGTCGGGCCGGTAAGAGACGAATACGGGGGACGGAATGAGCGAACACGCCGCCATCACGCTCGAGACCGCGAGCCTTCGCGTGTCGGTCACACCGCGGGTCGGCGGCACGATCACCGGCATCTTGCACAAGCCGCTCGGCGCCTCAGTCCTGGGCACGGTTCCCTGGGACTACCTCGACCTGCCCGAGCCCGGAGCGGTCGCCGTCGACGAGGCGACCTGGCTCACCCGCTACTCCGGCGGATGGCCACTGCTCTTTCCCAATGCCGGCGACGCCGGCCGCGTCGACGGCATCCTTCACGGCTTCCACGGCGAGGCCTCGGTCTCGCCCTGGACGGTGCATGGCCTGACGGCGAACGCGGTCGTGCTCCGGCGCCGGTTCTTCACCGTGCCCGTCGAGATGGAGCGGCGGATTGCGATCGACGACGACGTAGTGTCCATCGACGAGACGGTCCGCATGACCGGGGCCGAGCCGCTCCGGGTGATCTGGGGCCACCATCCGACCTTCGGCTCCGACCTCCTCGCCGGGGATTTCGTGATCGAGACCGGCGCGCGCCGGGTGGCGGTCGATGACGCCTACGACCCGCCCGCCAATCCGCTCGTCGCGGGAAGCACCGGCGCGTGGCCCTCGGTCGCCGGGCGATCCGGCCGCTACGATCTTTCCCGCCCGGGAGAGCCGGCGGCGATGCTCTCATGCCTCAGCGAATTCGCGAGCCCCTGGGCATCGATCCGCCGCCTCGACGGCAGCGTCGGCGCGATGCTGACCTGGGACGGCGCGATGTTTCCCTTCGCCTGGCTCTGGTGCGAGCTCCGCGGCACGGCCGAGCCGCCTTGGTACGGGCGGGCCAGTCTCATCGGCATCGAGCCGAACACGACGTGGCCCGCCGCGGGTCTCGCCGAGGCGCGCGAGCAGGCCGCGCCGCTGCTCGAGCTCCGCCCGGGCCACGAATATCGCGCCTGGATCAGGCTCCACGTCTTCCGACCGGCCGGCGCGGTCACCGGAAGCGACGCCGTCGGACGGGCGATCATGGCTCAGCCGTCCGCGTAGCCCGATGCCACGTCAGGCGCCGAACCGGTGCGAGAGCCGCGCGGCGGCATCGGTGACGGCGGCGATCAGCTTCGTCCGGTTGCTCGGGGTCAGCCGCGCCGCCGGCGCCACGATGCTGATCGCGGCGACACAGCGGCCGCTGCTGTCGAAGACCGGCGCGGCGACGCAGCCGGCGTGCTCGTTGGTCTCGTTGGTCTCGGTCGCATAGCCCTGCTTCCGCGCGTTGCGGACCTCCTTGACCAGCACGCCGACGTCGAGCTTCGCGCGCCCCGACGGCGACTGCCGCACCGTGCCGGCGAGGAGATCCCGGAGCGCCCGGTCGTCGAGGTCGGAGACCAGGAGGCGGCCGGAGGCGGCCCAGTTGACCGGCACCCGCGAGCCGACCTGGCTGACGATCCGGATCGGATTGCTGCCCTCCTCCTTGATCAGGACCAGCATCATGTCGCCGTCGAGCACCGACAGCTGCACGGTCTCGCCGGTCAGGTCGCGCAGTTCCTCGATGGCCCGGCTGCCGTCCTTGATGAGATCGACCTGGTTCCTGTAGGCGGAACCCAGCTCGAACAGCTTCCGTCCCAGGAACAGGCGGTTGTCGCCGCCCTGCGGCGCGAGGTAGCCCGCCTCGCTCAGCGTGTTGACCAGCTCGTAGGCGGTGGATTTCGGGATGCCGAGGCGGCCGATGATGTCGGCGACGGTGAGCGGCTCGCCCGCCTCCATCATCAGTTCGAGGATGCCGAGGGCGCGGCGGACCGCCCGCGAGCCGCCGACCTCGGAGTCTCCGTTGCTCGCCGGTTGCGTCTTCCTGGCCACGGCCCGCCTCGATTCCAGTATCCTGGACCTGTATCCGACATTCCGGCCGATGATGGCAATCCGACGACCGGCACGGCCGGAGCCGGGGAGGCGAGCGAAGGCGTTTTTCGCTGGATACGGGCGTCCTCCAGGCCGTACCCTTGACGCATCTTTTTTCGAGGCGCCATAGTGTATCCGGCATTGTAGAGCCTTGTCCGAAATATCGGAATGGGCTCTATGCCGATTGAGGGGAATGGGGCCTCCCGGTCCGGTTCGAAAGGGAGAGCGACACCGGATGGCACTGCTCGACGGACAGGTTTGCCTCGTCACCGGGGCCGGGCAGGGACTGGGGCGCGCCATCGTGCACGAGATGGCGGCGGAGGGCGCCCGTGTCGTCCTGCTCGAGCGCAATCCCGAGACGTTGCGGACGGTCCTCGCGGAGCTGGAGGAGAAGGGCACGCCCGCCGACGGCTATGCGCTCGACGTCACCGACCACCAGACCTATGCGGAGATCGTGGCGGACGTGATCGCCAAGCGCGGCGCCATCCATGCCCTCGTCAACAACGCGGCGATCAGCCCGCCGTCGTGGACGATCCTCGACGACACGATCGAGAACTGGCGGAGGACGATCGCGGTCGACCTCGAGGCGGTCTATGTCGGCTCGAAGCTGGTCGCCCCGCACATGGCCAAGGCCAAGTACGGGCGCATCATCTCCATCTCGTCGGTGCAGAGCTTCGTTTCGAGCGGAACCGTCGGCTCGTACAACGCCGCCAAGGGCGGCATCAACGGGCTGACCAAATCGATGGCGGTCGAACTCGGCCCGCACAACATCCTGGTCAATGCGGTCGCCCCCGGCTTCATGCTGACGCCGATGTCCTTCGTCGACGGCGTCAACGAGACCGAGACGCCGGAATTCCTCGAATGGTACGTCGCCCGGGGAAAGGTCCCGCTCCGCCGCACCGGTTTGCCCGAGGACGTCTCCGGCACCGTCGTCTTCCTCGCGTCCTCCTACTGCCGCTACATGACCGGCCAGATCCTGGTCGTCGACGGCGGCCTCACCAGCACCTTCTGAGTTCGACCGGGTATCCGCCCGCCTCGGAGCAACCGCACGCAAGCAACGAATGGAACAGACGATGACAGCTAGCAGATGGAACGGCCCTCTCTCGCGCCGCAGGTTCCTGAAAGGCGCGGCGGCCGGAACGGGCGGTCTCGCCCTCTCCGGACTGATGCCGACCCTGTCGGCGCAGGCGCAGGAAAAGACTCTGGAGATGTGGTGGTGGGGCGAGCAGGAGCTGCCTGGCCTACAGGCCTTCCTCGACGAGAGCGTCGCCGCCTACAAGGACGCCGCGGTCAACACCATGCTGCAGGACACCGCGGTGGTGATCTCGCAGTTCCAGACCGCCGCGGCCGCCGGCAAGGCGCCCGACATCCAGTACCTGTGGAACGGCATCTACCACATGGAGAGCGTCTGGCTCGGGTACCTCCGCGGGCTCAACGGCGTCGTCGACGCCGACGTCATCGAGGCCTCCAATCCGACGCTGCTCAGCAACTTCGGCGGAGACGTCTACCGCGTCGGCTGGTATCCGATCCCGATGCTCTGGTACTACAACAAGGAGCTGTTCGACCAGGCGGGGCTCGATGCCGATGCGCCGCCCAAGACGTGGGACGCGTTCCTCGCCGCCTGCGAGGCGCTCAAGTCCAAGGGCGTCGACCCGGTCGGCGGCGGCATCCAGGACGGCTACTGGGGCGAGTGGTATCTCGGCCATGCGCTGCCGCAGAACCTCGACTCGGTCGGCGAGGCGCTGGAGCTGTTCATCGGCGAGCGCGACTTCCGCGAGCCCAAGTATTACGAGCACTGGTCGCGGCTCGAGGAGCTGAAGAAGGCCGGCTTCCTCAACGACGGCATGTCGTCGCTGGAGCTCTATCCCGGCATCGACCTGATCGTCGCCGGCAAGCTCGCCATGGGCGAGTCGGTCGGCACCCGCCTGCCGGCGGACAGCAAGGCGACGGACGGCCAGATCGGCGTCATGGTGATGCCGGTCTACGGCACCGGCAAGCTCGCCGGCCAGCCGATCATGGACACCCAGGGTCTCGGCATCTCGACCGACTCGAAGGATCCGGCGGCGGCCGCCGCCTTCCTCGAATTCCTGCATTCTCCGGACCGCCTCAAGGCGTTCTGGGAGAAGACCGGCTGGATCCCCTCGAACAAGAACTTCGACACCAGCGTGGTGTCCGACCCCGCCGTCACTTCGATGTGGGAGAACTGGGCGCTGGCGCCGAACATCCCCTACGTCGCGAACCTCACCCCCGGCCAGTTCTACGAGCAGGCCATGATCCCGGCCGGCCAGCAGATCGTCCAGGGCGAGATAACCGGCGAGGAGGCCGGCGACCTCGCCGCCCGGGTCGTCCAGGAATGGCGCGACTTCAACCCGGACATGGTCGACAAGTACAAGGCCTGGGCGAAGGACCTCGCCTAAGCCGCCATCAGCGGTCGGGCCGCGGGCAACCGCGTCCCGACCATGCCTGCCCGGTGCGGAACGTCTCGGATCCTGCGACGACACGATGAACAGAAGCCGTTTCGCGCCCTACCTCTACGTCGCGCCGCTCGTCGTCCTGCTCGCCTTCGTGTTCGGCTACCCGGTCGTCCGGAACGTCGAGTTCAGCTTCAAGATGGTCCGCGGCATCGACGGCCCGTGGATCGGCTTGCGCAACTACGAGCTCGTGCTCGGGCAGTCGCTGTTCTGGGAGTCGGTGAGCCACAACCTGCTCCTGCTCCTCGCGATCCCGGTGATGGTGCTGGTGTCGCTCCTGGTCTCGATCCTGCTCTACGAGCGCCTCCGCTGCTGGAAGGCGTACCGGGTCATCCTCTTCATCCCCTACATCCTCGCGATCCCGATCATCGCGGTGGTGATGAAGAAGATGTTCCAGTTCAACGGGCCGGTGAACGAAGTGCTCCGCTGGCTCAGCCTCGACTTCATGGCGCTGGACTGGATCGGGTCGTCCGACGTGGCGCTGTGGACGGTGATGCTGCTCATCATCTGGCGCGAATCCGCGCTCGGGATCATCCTGTTCCTGGCCCGTCTGCTCAGCCTCGACGAGTCGCTGGTCGAGGCGGCGAAGATCGACGGCGCCACCTGGTGGCAGCGGGTGGTCCATGTGCTCTTGCCGCAGTTGCGGGGGGTCATCGAGTTCTTCGTGGTGGTCAGCGTGATCACCATGCTCTCGGCGGTGTTCGCCTATGTCTACATGCTCGGCGGGGGGCGCGGCGGGCCGGGAACGTCGACGATGGTGGTCGAGCTCTACATCTACAACGCGCTCATCCGCAGCAGCCTGCCGGGGATCGCGGCCGCGGTCTCGGTGATGCTGCTCGTCGTCTCCGCCCTCCTGATCTTCCCGCTATTCAGGGTTCGCGGCCAGGAAAGCGTGACTGGGCGATGACCTCGATCCGATCCAGCCGCCTCGCGCCGGGAGAGCACGTTGCGCGTCGATAACCCGTTGAAGCATGCCGTCCTGGTGGTGGCCAGCATCCTGGCGCTGCTCCCGACGCTGTTCATGATCTCGACGTCGCTGAAGAGCCAGGACGAGTACGCGGTCGACAAGGTCGGCCTGCCGGATTCGGTCGTCCTCGACAATTTCCGGAGCGTCGTCTTCGACAGCCCGTTCTTCGCCTGGATGGCCAACAGCGCGATCCTGGTCGCAGGCGCCGTCCTGCTCAGCGCCGTGGTCTCCTGCCTCGCCGCCTTCGCGATCGCCCGCATGGAGTTCAGGGGCCGCGACGCGCTGTTCTCGGTCAGCACCGCGCTGATGGCGGTGCCGCCGGTGGTGATGATCGTCCCGCTCTTCGTCCTCTATACGCAGCTCTCGCTGATCAGCACGTACCAGGGCGCGATCGTGATCTATGCCGGGCTGATCACCCCGTTCTCGGTCTATCTGCTCACCACGTTCTTCCGGACCCTGCCGGAGGAACTGTTCGAGGCGGCGCGGATAGACGGTGCCGGTGACCTCCGGATCCTGTGGAAGATCGTGCTGCCGCTTTCGCTGCCCGCGCTGCTCACCCTGGTCGTGGTCAACGCCCTCTACGTCTGGAACGACCTGCTCATCGCCATCATCTTCCTTCAGGACGATGCCAAGCGGACCCTCATGGCCGGGGTCAGCGTGTTCCAGGGCCGCTACAACAACCAGATCCCGCTCACCATGGCCGGGATGGTGATCGCCAGCGCGCCGATGCTGATCCTCTACATCCTCTTTCAGAAATATTTCATCCGCGGCATGATGGCCGGCGCGGTCAAGTAGCCGCCTCACGCCGCTCCGGCCCCGGGGCCGAACGGGGCGATGTCGCGACGTCCCGAGGGAGGCGGTGCGCGGCTCTGGAATTCTGGTGTCGTGCGGTCGGCGCGGAGGCCGGGACAGCCGAGTATCCCGGAGCAGATCCGTGGGTCATTGTCTGGGATGCGGACGTCCGGATGGAACGCGGTGTTCCGCGGGTCGGCATTTCCAGGCGAGCTTTGCGGGAAAAGCGCGGTCGGCGCGTCGGCAATGACGAGAGGCGCGGGATTGATGCATCCCGCGCCTCCGCGTGTGGGTTAACCTGCTACTGCTTGGGAGACATCATCTCGATGTAGTCGGGTGCCTCGTCCTTCTCGTACATTGAGCCCGTCAGGATGTCGAAATTCGGCGTGATCCCGCTGCTGGCCATCGCGGCGAGCGAAAGCGCCAGGTAGCTGGCGGCCTGGGGGTCGTGCCAGTGGGCGGCCTGGACGTATCCTTCCATGACCTCGTTGGCGGTATCGAGCGAGTTGCCCCAGCCGACCACCGGTATCTCGCCGGGCTGGACGCCGACCTGGTCGAACACGCGCTTGATCGACCCCGACACCAGGTCGCCGAGCGGGAAGATGACGTTGATCTTCTCCTTGTTGGCAGTGAGATAGTCGCTCATCCGGGCGATGATCTCGGCCTGGTCGAGCGTCGCCTCGGTGACTTCCCAGGTGATGCCGAGCGGCTCAAAAACGCTGGCGATGCCTCTTTCCTGGTCCGCGCCGTAGGTCGCGCCGGGCACCTCGACCGGCATCCAGACGAAGTCGCCGGCCTTCACCAGATCGTGGTCGAGGGCGTACTGCGCCGTCTCGGCGCCGGCCTTGAAGTTGTCGCCGCCGACGAAGGCGAGGAAGTCGGCGGTCTCGTCGTTCGAGTTGAAGGCGACGATCGGGATGTTCTGCTCGGTCGATTCCCTGGCGAGTTCGACGAGGGCGCCCTCCTGGGGGCTGGCGACGGCAATGCCATCGGCGCCGGCCGCTATGGCGGCCCGCACGGCTTCCTGTTGTGAAGGAACGTCGCCGTTGTGGAAGGAGGTGTTGATCTGGTTTCCGGTGTCCGCGGCCCACTGCTCTGCGCCGGCGAGGTAGTAGGTCCACACCGGGTCGGCCGGCGATCCGTGTGAAATCCAATAGAAGGTCTTGCCTTCAGCATGGGCGGTCGGCGCCAGCACAGTCGCGGCAGCGAGGAATACGCCTGCAAAGACATGCTTCTTCATAGTATTTCCTCCAAACTGTAGCAGTTTAGACCGTCTATGTTCTCAACCGGCGGTCTGGTCCAACTGTAGTTGCCCGGTATTTTTCTGTCAATGTGCTGTGGTGCGCTCCGATAATCACGCTGGCGAGACGTGTCCCTCCCGGTCTAGAATGATCGTCTGGGGGGCGTCGGCACGACGCTGAGCGCCGGTTTCGCGAGAGCAAGCCCCCGAGGAGGAAGAAGACGAATGAATGAGCTGGGCGTTCACGCCCTCGTCTGGGTCGCCGGATGGAGCCATGACGAGTGCAGGCGTGCGGTCGAGCAGACCGCCGCGGTGGGTTACGATTTCATCGAGGCGTCGGCGCCGGAGCCGGACGCCATCGACATCGATTTCACGCGCCGCCAGCTCGAGACGAACGGCATCGGCATCAATCTCTCGCTCGGCCTCGACGCCGATACCGACATCTCCAGCGGCGAGCCGGACAAGGCCGCGCGCGGCAGGAAGCGGCTCGAGGATGCGGTCCGCGTCTGCCGTGATCTCGGCGGCAAGTTCGTCGGCGGCATCCTCCATTCCGCCTTCCAGAAGAACGTCCGGCCGACCACGAGCGCCGGCGTCGCCATGTCCGTCGACATCATGGGCGAAGTGGCGGAGATGGCCGCCGCAAGCGACGTCACGCTGGTGATGGAAGTCGTGAACCGCTACGAATCCAACCTTCTCAACACGGCCTCGCAGGGCGTGGAATATTGTCGGCGCGTCGGCGCGCCGAACGTGAAGGTGCATCTCGACACCTATCACATGAACATCGAGGAATCGGATATCGGCGCGGCGATCCGGGAGACCGGGTCCGACCTCGGCTATTTCCACATCGGCGATTCCCATCGCGGCTACATGGGCTCGGGCTCGATCGACTTCGCCGAGGTGTTCCGGTCCCTGGCGGCAATCGACTATGCGGGGCCGATCGCCTTCGAGAGCTTCTCGTCCCGCGTTGTCGGCCAGCCGCTCGAAGGCATCCTCGGCATCTGGCGCAACCTCTGGGAGGATGGCCATGACCTCGCCTCGCACGCTCTCCT
>JBIQKL010000024.1:17356-30949 GCA_044506555.1 Hyphomicrobiales bacterium
TCGCTTTCGAGCTTGGCCTTCAGCCTTTCCGGCGTCGCGTCGGCCTCCGCTGCGGGATCGGTGCCGAGTTCGGCCAGGCGCGCCACGACGTTCGGATTCTCGAGCGCGATCTGCAACGCTTGTGACAGTCTCTCCGTGACCTCGGCCGGCGTGCCCTTCGGCGCGAACAGCCCGTGCCAGATCGCAATCTGCAGGCCCTCGATGCCGGCTTCGTCGGTGGTCGGTACGTCGGGCAGGACAGCGAGGCGCGTCGCGGTGGTCACCGCATAGGCCCTGACCGTGCCGGCGAGAATCTGCTCGGTGGTGTTGGTCGTCTGATCGCACATGATGTCGATCTTGCCGCCGAGAAGGTCCGTCATCGCAGGACCGGTGCCCTTGTAGGGCACGGGCACCAACTGGACTCCCGTCGCGCTCATGAGCAGCATGCCGCACAGATGCGAGGCGCTGCCGATGCCGGCATTGCCGATCGTGAGGCCGCCTTCGGCGCCCCTCGCGTAGTCGACGAGTTCCTCGAGATCCGCCGCTTCGAAATCCCTACGTGCAACGATCGTCATCGGGCCTTCGGTGGCCAGCCCGACATAGTCGAAGGCGTTCAAAGTGTCGTAGGGCAGATCGCCGTAGAGCGTCTCGCTCGTGGCCATGCCGATATTGTGGAACAACAGCGTGTAGCCGTCTGGCTCGGTCTCTGCGACGTGGGCTGCGCCCAGCGAGCCGCCGGCCCCGCCCATGTTCTCTATGTCGATCTGCTGGCCGAGGTCCTTCGCCATGGCCTCCGTGACCAGCCGTGCCGCCGTGTCGGCCGGACCGCCCGCCGCAAATGGCACGACGACGGTGATCGGGCGCTCGGGATAGGCCTGGGCCAGTGCCGACCCAGCCCAAAGGCCCATCGCCAGCGCACCGGCGCCCAGCAGCCAATTCTTCATCGCGTCATCCCCTCGATCATCGCACCCCGAAGGATGCCATGTTCGCTCCGGCCAGTGCCGCAGCATCCTTCGCGCTGAAGCTGCACGGACTATCCGGTCGTCGTGCGGCGTGGCTGCTTCTTCTTCGGAGGGGTCTCTGCCGCCGTGCTGCTCCTGCTTCCCAGGCCAATGGATTTCGCCATGGCGGAGCGATAGGCCGCGTAGTTCGGTGCGGTCATCGGATAGTCGGCCGGCAACCCCCATTTGGTCCGGTACTCCTCCGGGGACAGGCCGTGGTGGGTGGCAAGATGACGCTTCAAGGACTTGAAGGTCTTCCCGTCCTCAAGGCACACGATGTGGTCGGGAGTGACCGATTTCTTGATCGGAACGGCCGGTTTCTGGGGCGGCGTCGCTTCTGTCCCGGCGTCGGAAATTCTTCCCCGCAGAGCGGCATGAACCTGTCCGATCAGCGCCGGCAATTCGCTTGCCGGAACAGGATTGTTCGAGACATAGGCCACCACGACATCCGCGGTGAGATCGATCAGGACGTCCTTGTTTTCGTTTTCAGCGTTATCCGCCATCTTCTTCCTCGCGGCTTGTTCGGATTGCCCCGTGCTTAGCGCAGAGCTCGCACAGTTGCAATCGACGTTGGCCCAGTAACGCATTTGACGCGGACCAAGCCGAAAATCCCAACCCAAATATATCAGTCGAACGCGACCAATTCAGTATCCGCGGGTTGCAAATCGCACGATTCCACCGTTCATCGAAGGACTGTGGTCTGTCCGGCTCAAATTGACACGGGCGTGCGACGGAATCGTGATCGGTCAACATATCGATTTCGAGTTGCTACACGTACACAGAAAGCCCCGGCAGTTGCGGGCCGTTTATATCGGTATCAGAATCCAGCAACCGAGGCCCGAGGTCGAGAGCGCGCCCCCAGGATTGACCGTGGCGGTCGAGGCTCAGTTGTTGGCTGGAAGCCCACTGCTCCATTGGCGCTCGCCTTCCGCCGGACGGAGGGCGATCAGCTCGGCCAGAAGCCGGTCGTCGATCGGCGTCGACACCGCTTCGATGGCCGAGGCCAGGTGCTTGCTCTTTCCGACGCCGACCACCGTCGTCGCGCAGCCCGACCTCTGGATCGCGTACTGGTTCGCGATGAATGCGGGATCCACGCCGCGCCGCTTGCAGAGTTCCACCATGCTTGCCGCCGACTCGCGGACGGCTGTCGAGGCCGGATGCTCGAAGGTAACGTTCGATCCGCGCGGGGACAGGAGCCCCAGGGTCAGGGCGGCGGCATTGATCAAGCCGACCCCTCGCTCCTCCGCCAGCGGCTGGAGTTCGCCGACCGAATTGTCGAGGAGGGTGCCGTGTGCATAGGTGAGCAGCACGTCGAGATCGACCTCGGTCATGACCCGCCGCATCGTCGCCAGCGGATAGCCGGTCATGCCGATGTAGCGGCACTTTCCTTCGTCGCGGAGCTGACTCAGGGCCGCGTAGCCTTCGTTCAGGACGCGTTCCAGAGGCACGTGCTCGATGTCGTGGAGCTGGAGGATGTCGAGGTGGTCGGTTTTCATCAGCCGAAGGCTGGCCTCGACGCTGTCGCGCACGCGCTTCGCGGAATAATCGAAGTCGGTCAGGCCGTAGCGACCCGCCTTGGTCCCTATGATGACCTTGTCGCGCTTGCCGGGGAGCGCCTTGCCGAGCCGGTACTCGGCGCTGCCGTAGAACGGCGACGTGTCGATGAAGTTGATGCCGGCATCGATCGCCTCGTCGACCAGCCGGAGGGCATCGGCTTCCTCCAGCGGCCCGAAGAGCTCGCCCAGCGATCCGGTGCCGAAGCTGACGACCGAGATTTCGAGGTCCGTCCTGCCGAGCTTTCGATATTGCATGTCCGGTTCGTCTCCGGCGGCACGCCGCCTCGTTTGGCAACGCCGAGCACGCCCCTGGCATGCTCGGCGTCCGTTCTGCGGGGATCAGGCTACATCGTCGGTTCGTAGTCGCCGATGTTGTCCTTGGTGACCACGGTGTTCTCGAGCGGAACGTCCGCGGCGACCGTCTCGCCGGCCATCACCTTGGTGAGCGTCTCGACGGCGAGCCGGCCGTTTTCGAACGGCGGCTGCATGATCGTGCTGGTCATCTCGCCCGCACTGATCGCGTCGAAGGCGGTCTTGGTGCCGCCGATGCCGAGCACGATCGGCTTGATGTCGAGCCCGCTCTCCTTGAGGGCCTGGAGGAACCCGGCGGCCATGGCATCGTCCTCGGCGTAGACGCCGTCGATCTGGTCGCCGAACTTGGTGAGGAGGTCGCGGGAGACGACGAGCGCCTTCTGCTGGTCGAAGTCGGCATTCACCGTGGCGAGGACGTTGATGCCCTCGGCCTTGTCCGCCAGGAAGCCGTCCGTCCGCATGATGGTGGTGTTGTTGCCCGCCTGGCCGGCGATGATGACGACGTCGCCTTCGCCGCCCAGCGCCTCGTTCATCTGCTTGGCGCTGATCTGGCCCTGGCCGTACTTGTCGGCGCCGACGAAGGAGGCGATGAGCTTCATCGACTCCTCGCCCGCCTTGGTGTCGATCGCCACCACCGGGATGCCCGCCTGCTGCGCCTTGAGCAGGCCCGGCAGGTAGCTGTTCGCATCGAGCGGCCACAGGAGGATGCCGTCGACCTTGCGCGAGACGCAGCTGTTGAGCTGGTCGGCGCCGGTCTGCGGCGAGAACTCCTCGCTGACGATCGTCAGCTCCACGCCGGCCGCGTCGGCGGCGGCCTGGGCGCCCTCATTGGCGGGGGTGACGTAGAAGTGCGAGTTGGCGGCGGTGATGTAGCAGATCGACTTGCCCTCGACGCCCTCGGCGGCAGCGGGACCCGCAACCGCGAATGCGAGCGCGGACAGTGCCGCCCCGAGCAGGATATTCCGACGAATGTTCATGAAGTTCCTCCTTGTCATGCTTGCTTCACCGCGGCGCTTCGCAGCGTGCGGGTCGTCTTTCCGCCATTGCCGCCGGCGATCCGGTCGAGCGTGATGAGCAGAATCAGGATGAGGCCAGTGTAGACCGCCTGCGTGTAGGACGGGATGCCGTTGTACTCGGAGAGCGTGGTCAGCGCGCCGAGGGCGACGACGCCGCCCAGCGTCGCCAGCGAGGAGCCGCGCCCCCCCTCGAGGCGGGTGCCGCCGATGACCACCGCGGTGATCGCCGGGATCAGCAGCGCCGAACCGGCCAGCGGCGACCCCGTGGCGGCGCTCAGCGCCTGGAGAACGCCGGCGGCGCCGGCGCAGAAGCCCGACAGCACGAAGATTCCGGCAATGTAGGCGTTGACGTTGATGCCGGCGGCGATCGCGGCCGGCATGCTGCTGCCGACGGCGTAGAGGTTGCGCCCGCTCGGCGTCGCCTTGAGCCAGACGAACATCACGAGGGCCGCCGCGATGAACAGAGCCGACCGCGCGGAGAGGACGGCGAGGAAATTGCCCGTGAGGGAAAGCCCGAACATGGGATCGGCGGAGCTTGCGGGCTGCCCGCCCGAGATGAGCAGCGCGAGCGAGGCGCCGATCAGCAGCGTGGCCAGCGTGGCGACGAGCGACGTGACCCTGAAGCCGACGATGATCACCGCATTGATCGCTCCCGCCAGCACGCCCACGCCCAGCCCGACGAGAGCGGCGGGAAGGTTGCCCAGCTCGGGCTGGAGCGCGATCGCGGCAAAGGCCGCCAGCGACATGACCGAGCCGATCGACAGGTCGATCTGACCGGCGATCAGGACCGGCGTCAGCCCGAGGGCGAGGAAGCCGACGACCGCGGCCCGGTCGAGCACGGACTGAAGGGTGGTCAGCGTCAGGAAGTCGTCCTGGGTGAGGCCGCCGAAGATCGCCACCGCCGCAAGCATCACGAGCAGGCGATAGCGGACCACGAGATTGCCGATCGTCCGGAGGTTCGCACGCATCATTGGGCACCCGTCCTGCGCCGGAGATATGCGTCGACGGCAACGACCACGAGAAGGATCGCGCCGGTGGCAAGGCCCGTGGCGGGCGTCGGCCATCCGATCAGGACGATGAGGTTGTTGATCAGCGCCAGGATGATCACGCCGCCGACCGTGCGGAGGATGCTGCCCCGGCCGCCGAAAAGGCTGGTGCCGCCGATCACCACCGCCGTGATGGCGACGAACTCGTAGCCCGCGCCGATGATCGGGCGCGCCTGCCCGAGACTCAATGCGATGAGCACGCCGCACATCCCCGAGAGCATGCCGGTGAGCACGAATGCGGTGGCCTTGGTGAAGCGGACCGGCACGGCGCTGGCGGCGCTCGCCTCGTAGTTGCCGCCCACTGCGAAGTTCCAGCGCCCGAAGGGCGTGCGCGACAGCACGACGTGGAGGATCAGCGCGACGATGAAGAAGATCCAGACGGACACCGGCACGCCGAGGAGATTGCCGGCGACGAAGCTGCCGAATGCGCTGGGCTCGGCATACACGATGCCGCCGCCGACGAGCAGCTGGGCAAGGCCGAGGAGCAGAAAGCCGGAGCCGAGGGTGACGATGATCGGGTTGATGCGGACGTAACCGATGAGCACGCCGTTCATCAGGCCGCCGAGGGAGGCGACGAGGATGCCGAGGAACACCGCCGGCACCGGGCCGACCAGTGCCTGCGCGCCAAGCGCGACCAGCGCGCCCATCGCGACGTTGGCGGGGATCGAGAGGTCCGCGAGACCCCCGCATACGGCAACGAAGGTGCTCCCGAGCGCGGCGAGGCCGACGGCGGAATAGGCGTTGAGGATATTGATGAAATTGCGCGCCGTCAGGAACGAGGGCGACACGAAGCTCCCCAGGATGACGAGCGCGACGATCGCCAGCGGGATGCTGAGCATGCCGAGCAGGGAGCCTGCGGAAAACGCCGCCGCAGATGCAGGCCTCTGATCCGGCTCGGTCTTCGGAAGTGTCATGCGTATACTTGACCGGTGGCGGCGCGCATTACGGATTCCTCGGTCGCGGCCGCGCGGGGGATCTCCGCGACCAGGCCGCCCTCGTGGAGCACGAAGATCCGGTCGCATACCGCGAGGAGCTCAGGCAGCTCCGAGCTGATCATCAGAACCGCCCCGCCGGATTCGGCGAATTCGCCGATGATCCGGTGGATGTCGGCCTTGGCTCCCACGTCGACGCCGCGCGTCGGCTCGTCGAGAATGAGCACGGCCGGTTTCGCCAGCAGCCATTTGCCGAGGACCACCTTCTGCTGGTTGCCGCCGCTGAAGGTCCCGATCGGTCGCTCGATGCGCGGCGGGTTCAGCTTCAGCCGATCGGCGAACTGCTGCACGGTCGCCCGTTCGCGTCCGGCGAGAATGAGAAAGAATCGGGTGATCCGTCCGATCAGCGGAAGGGTGAAGTTCTCGCGCACCGGGAGGTCGGGGACGATCCCCTCGCGCTTCCGGTCCTCGGGAACGAGCGCGATCCCCGCGGCCGCGCCTTCGCGCGCGCTTCGAATCCGCGCCGCCTTGCCGCGCACCCTGATTTCCCCGCCGTCGGCAGGATCGAGCCCGAAGATCGCGCGGGCAACTTCCGTCCTGCCCGAGCCGACGAGACCCGCGAGACCGACGATCTCGCTGGCGCGGACGTCCAGCGTGATGCCCTCGAACTGCTCGGAGCGCCTGAGCGACATGACGCTCAGGACCGGCTCCCCGACGCTGAGTTCGAGCTTGGGGAACATTTCCGTCAGCTCGCGCCCCACCATCAGCCGGACCATCTCGTCGGGCGTGATTCCCGCAACGTCGCGGGTGTCGATGTTGCGTCCGTCGCGGAGCACCGTGACGCGATCGCCGATCTCCATGACTTCCTGGAGCCGGTGGCTGATATAGAGGATGGCGATCCCCGACGTCCGCATCCTCTTGATCACGTTGAAGAGGATGCGCGTCTCCTTCTCGCCCAGCGACGACGTCGGCTCATCGAAGACGACGATGCTGGGGTTCCGGGATACGACCTTGGCGATCTCGACGAGCTGCTGCTGGCTCAGCGACAGATCGCCGAGGCGCGTGCCGACATCGATGTCCGCATTCAGCTCCTCGAGGACCGTCCTCGCCTTGGCGGCAAGCGAAGGATAGTCGACGAACGGTCCGCGCCGCGGCATCTCACCGAGGCTGATGTTCTCGGCCACGGTGAGATCGGGGACAAGATTCAGTTCCTGGTAGATCATGCCGATCCCGAGGTGGCGCGCCTCGCGTGGGTTCAGCACGCCGACCGGCTTGCCCATGACCTCGATCGACCCCTCGTCGGGGTTGTAGAAGCCGGCAAGGATCTTCATGAGGGTGGACTTGCCCGCCCCGTTTTCTCCTACGATTGCATGAACTTCGCCCTTGCGGACCTCGAGGTTCACCGCGTGCAGGGCCTTCACCCCGGGGAACGACTTCGAGATCGCGCGCATCTGCAGCGCGATGTTGCGATCCGCATCCTGCATCATCAGTCCGCGAACCCCGCGGAAGCGAATTGACGCGGCGATGCAGACGGCTGGCGGTACGGCACGACGGCGCAATGGGACGCCGCTGGCACGATGGTCAGATCATGACGTTGCCGTACCCACACGATTTTCCCCTTCCAGCACCAAGCGATTTGCAGGAGATCGCCATCGTTGTCAATTCGGGGCGACGAAGAGCCACGGACGGCGGGCCTCGGAGGCCGCAGCAGGACCGATCGGGGCCGGAACGCCGGTTGGGGCCGACTTTGAGGGCCGAGGGTTGCAGCCGTCCTCGGATCGATGGCCGGAACCCGGCCCGACCCTACTCCGCGGCTTCGCGGCCGGCCGTCTCGGGATGGCCGTTGCCGTTGCCCTCGTCGAGGGTCTTCAGGCCTGAGAGCCGCGGCATCGAGACGATGTTGTAGCCCGAATCGACGAAATGGATCTCGCCAGTCACCGCGGAGGCGAGGTCGGAGAGCAGGTACAGCGCCGTGTTGCCGATCTCCTCGAGCGTGACGGAGCGGCGGAGCGGCGAGTTCTTCTTCTGGTAGTTGAACATGATCCGGGCGTCGGAGACGCCGGATCCGGCGAGCGTTCTGACGGGGCCGGCGGAGATCGCGTTGACCCGGACGTTCCGCTCGCCGAAGTCGTAGGCGAGATAGCGAACGCTGGCTTCCAGCGCCGCCTTGGCGACGCCCATCACGTTGTAGTTCGGCATGACGCGGGTCGAGCCGCCAAAGGTCAAGGTGATCATCGCCCCGCCGTTCGTCATCAGGGCCGCGGCGCGCTTCGCGACCTCGGTGAACGAGAAGCACGAGATCAGCATCGTCTTCTTGAAGTTCGCCCGGGTGGTGTCGGCGTAGCAGCCCTTGAGCTCGCCCTTGTCTGAGAAGGCGATGGCGTGGACGATGAAGTCGAGGCTTTCCCAGCGTTCGCCGATCGCCGCGAAGACCGAGCCCACCGAGGCCGGATCGGGGTCGTCGGGGTCGAGGCCGACGTCGCAGGGGATGACGAAATCGGAACCGACCGAGTCGGCGAGCGGGCGGACGCGCTTGTCCATCGCCGGGGGCTGGTAGGTGAAGGCGAGTTCGGCGCCGGCGGCGGCAAGCTGGCGGGCGATACCCCAGGCGATCGAATGATCGTTGGCGACGCCCATCACCAGGCCCCGCTTCCCCTCCATCAGGCCGGTCGTCATGTCGGTCGTCCCCCCGGGTGCCGCGTTCCTGGTCTCTGTGCCGTTCAACCCGCGTAGCGCTGGAAGACGAGCGAAGCGTTGGTGCCGCCGAAGCCGAAGGAGTTGGACAGCGCCGTGTCGAGCTCGACGTCGTCGATCCGCTCGCGGACTATGTTGACGTCCGCGAAGGCCGGGTCGAGTTCGTCGATGTTGGCTGATTTGGCGATGAAGCCGTTCTGCATCATGAGGAGGCAGTAGATCGCCTCCTGGACGCCGGTCGCGCCGAGCGAGTGGCCGGTCAGCGACTTGGTCGCCGAGATCGGCGGGCACTTGTCGCCGAACACTTCGCGGATCGCCTCGATCTCCTTGAGATCGCCGACCTGGGTCGAGGTGGCATGCGGGTTGATGTAGTCGATGGGCGCCTCGACGTCGCGGAGCGCCATCCGCATGCAGCGCGCCGCTCCTTCGCCGGAGGGCGAGACCATGTCGTAGCCGTCCGACGTCGCGCCGTAGCCGACGACCTCGCCGTAGATGCGGGCGCCGCGGGCCTTGGCGTGCTCCAGTTCCTCGAGCGCCAGGACTCCGGCGCCGCCGGCGATGACGAAGCCGTCGCGCTCCTTGTCATAGGCACGGGAGGCGACTTCGGGCCGGTCGTTGAACTTGGTCGACATCGCGCCCATGCCGTCGAACAGGACCGACAGGGTCCAGTCGAGGTCCTCGCAGCCGCCGGCGAAGATCACGTCCTGCTTGCCGAGCTGGATGGTCTCGTAGGCGTTGCCGATGCAGTGGTTCGACGTCGCGCAGGCCGACGAGATCGAATAATTGACGCCCTTGATCCTGAACCAGGTGGCGAGCGTCGCCGACGCCGTCGAGGACATCGCCTTCGGCACGGCGAAGGGGCCGACCCGCTTCGGGCCCTTGCTGCGGGTGATGTCGGCCGCCTCGACGATGGTGCGGGTCGAAGGGCCGCCCGAGCCCATGATGATGCCGGTCCGCTCGTTGGAGACGTCGCCTTCTTCGAATCCGCCGTCGCGGATCGCCTGGTCCATGGCGATGTGGTTCCAGGCGGTGCCGCCGCCATGGAAGCGCATGGCGCGGCGGTCGATCATCGCGTCGACGTCGATGTCCGGAGCGCCGTGCACCTGGCAGCGGAAGCCGAGCTCGGCATAACGGTCGGCACGGACGATTCCCGACCGGGCTTCGCGCAGCGAGGCGGTGACCTCCTGCGTGTTGTTGCCGATCGACGACACGATCCCCATGCCCGTCACAACGACCCGCTTCATGTCCGCCTCTCGTATTGCCTCTGTCGTTCCGTCGGTGCGGCGCCGGCCCGGGGCCGGCGCGCCGTCAGCCGGCGGCGGGGCGCGCGTCGCCCTTGAACAGGCCGACCTTCAGGTCGTTCGCCCGGTAGATGGTCTCGCCGTCGACCTTCAGCCAGCCGTCGCCGACGCCGAGCACGAGCTTCGACTTGAGCACCCGCTTCAGGTCGACGCCGTACTGCACCAGCTTCGCGGTGGGAAGCACCATGCCGGAGAATTTCACCTCGCCGACCGACAGCGCGCGCCCCTTGCCGGGAAGCCCGAGCCAGCCGAGGAAGAAACCCAGCATCTGCCACAGCGCGTCAAGGCCGAGGCATCCGGGCATCACCGGGTCGCCCTTGAAGTGGCAGAGGAAGAACCAGAGGTCGGGCTTCACGTCCATCTCGGCGAGGATCTGGCCCTTGCCGTGCTCTCCGCCGTCCTCGGCGATCTGCGTGATGCGGTCGAACATCAGCATCGGCGGCAACGGCAGTTGCGCATTATCCTTGCCGAACAGCTCGCCCCGCGCGCAGCTGAGCAAGTCCTCGTAGTTGAACCTCGAAGCGCGACGGTTCATGCCTCCCACGCTGTCTCCTGTGATGATTGCGGCTTCTGTCACGACACACCATTCGCGCTTGCGCCGAACGAACCCCAATGCCGAACGGCCATGCGAGCCACCTACCTAACACCGAACGAACCTCGTCGCCACAATATCGGGGCGACCTTTCCCCGCCGCAACACCTGCAATCGCCCGAAAGCAACGGCGACCAAACAGCACGGCCGGCGTTCATGGTTGCTTCCGGCGCATTCCGCGGCCAAAATGACGTGTTCGTTGCGCCGCTTGCGCTGCGACCTTATAGTGCTGCCGTTCTGCAACCCGCGGCCTTGAACCGCGCGGCGAGATGGAAACGACATATGGATGCGATCGTAACGAACCACCACCGCAACGGTGATCCCCACAGCAGGCTCGAAATCCGGGCCATGCTGCGCGAGTCCGGCCTCAGGCCCACGCGGCAGCGGATGGCGCTCGCCGGCATCCTGTATGCCAAGGGCAACCGCCACATCTCCGCCGAGGGCCTGCACGAGGAGGCGATGTCGGCCAAGGTGCCGGTCTCCCTGGCAACGGTCTACAACACACTGCACCAGTTCACCGAAGCGGGGCTGCTCCGCGAGGTCGCGGTCGACGGGTCGAAGACCTATTTCGACACCAACACGTCGGACCATCACCATTTCTTCGTCGAGGACGACAACCTGGTCATCGACATTCCCGAGGGGCGGATGGGGGTCGGCAACGTCCCCGAGCCGCCGGAAGGCTACGAGATCAGCCGCATCGACGTGGTGGTCCGCCTCCGTCGCGTGCGATAGGGCTGCCGGGGCGGCGGCGCGGACGCCTTCGGGCGCCAGCCACGGAGTACGGCGTCGTCTCGTGCGTCGCCGTTCACGTCACGCTGCTCCGATGCTGGCCGTCCTGGTGTCGCGATACATCGATCCGCGCGTCAGCGCGGATCGCCTTTTGATCGCCTGAATCCGCCTGATATGATCCCGCCGGGTCTGGCGCGCGGTGCGCGCCGGTCATAGTTTCGCTTGTCCCTAACCGCGGGAACCGAGCCATGATCTCACTGAGGCGCTTTGCTGTGCTGGCCGCGGCGGCCGTCGCGCTGGTCCTTCCCGTTGCGACATCCGCACCGGCGGCGGCCGACGTCATCGTCGTCCCGCCCGGCAACCGGTCGCAGAAGCAGCCGAAGATTTACTCGGGCTCGCGCTTCCTGACCGCGATCCGCAACACCGGCAGTTTCGACGAGAAGTACAAGCGCGTTTATGCCGTGTTCGCGAACAATCCCAAGCTGATCGCGCGAATCAAGCAGGTCTCCGGGATCTACGGGATTGATCCCGTCCACGTCATCGGCGCAATCATCGGCGAACATACCTACAACATCGACACGTTCGACACGCTGCAGGATTATTACGTCAAGGCGATGCAGTATTCCGACAACAACACGCTGAAATTCTCCTACAAGGGACAGACGGCCGCCGAACTCTTCGCCATGCCGCAATTCGCCAAATGCGAAGCGCTACAGAACAACTACGAGAAGTGGGACTGCCGCCAGACGGTCTGGAACCGGGTGTTCATGGGCAAGTTCGTCGACGGCCGGATGTACTTCAAGGACCGGCTGCACCGCGTCTATTTCAAGCCGTCGTTCGGCGGCCAGACCTTCGGTTTCGGCCAGCTTTCCCCGGTCGCCGCGCTGATGGTCACCGACGTCACCCACAGCAAGGCGGGGCTGCCGCTCCTGACCATCGACGATGCGTCCGAGGTCTATGAGCAGATCATGAGCCCGGATACGTCGCTGCACTACGTGGCGGCGAACATCCGGGTCGAGATCGACATGTACAAGAAGATCGCCGGCTTCGACATCTCGCAGAACCCCGGCATCACGGCGACGCTCTACAATCTCGGCGACGCCGCTACTCGCGCCCGCGAGCTCAAGGCCGAGAACGACAAGCGGGCCGCCCAGGGCAAGCCGCCGGTCTACCCCCAGGAAAATTTCTACGGCTGGCTCGTCAACGACAAGGAAGCCGAGCTCCGCGCCCTCCTCAACTAGGCGCGATGCGCCGGTTTCCGCCGCTGCCCCGGCGGCGGAGACGCACATAGAGCGCGCCCTCGCCGCCGTGACGGCGTCCGGCGCTCTCGTATCCCGATACATGCGCCCGGAAGGCGGGAGAGGCCAGCCATTCCGGTACCGCCCGGCGGAGGATGCCGCGTCCCGCGCCGATCGCCGGCAGGTCCGGCGTGCCCTTGCCGGTGATCACCAGGACGATCCGGGCGCCGTCCTTCCGCGCCGCCTCGAGGAAACGGAGGAGGCGGTGATGCGCCGCTTCCTGCGTCATGCCATGGAGGTCGATGCGGGCATCGATGGCGACGCTGCCGCGGCCGAGCCGGGTCAGCGTCCTCCGGTCCAGGCCGCCGGGAGCCGGCGGCTTGACCGGCATTTTGGGCTTCGGCGAGATCGCGACCGTGGGAGCGGGCGGCGGCGGGGCGGCCGACGCGGATGTCGGCTGGGTCTCGGCGGCGGTCTCCGGCGGCACCGGCTCGAGGCGAAGCGGTTCCGCCGTACGACGGACGTGGTCCCAGAGCCGCCGGTCCTCCTCGGAGAGCGGTCGGCGGCTCCGCCTCATGCCGCCTCGCGCGGCCAGAACAGGATGAAGCGGCCGCGGCTCTGGAGCGCGCCGGCGATCGCGCCGGCGGCGTCGCCGCTGCCGACGAATATGTCGCCGCGCGCCGGCCCGACGATGGCCGAGCCGGTGTCCTGCGCCACCATCAGCCGGCGCCACGGCGTGCCGTCCGGGAGCGTCGCCTCGACATAGACGGGAGCGCCGAAACTGTGGATCAGGCGGTCGACGGCGAGGCTGCGACCGGCGCTGAGCGGCACCTTGGCCGCAGCGACGGGGCCGAGCTCCGGGTCGTCCACCGGCGCCTCGCGGAAGAAGATGTAGGAGCGGTTGCGAGCGAGCAGGGCCGGCGTCTCTTCGGGATGGGCGGCCGCCCAGGCGCGGATCGCCTGCATCGTCGCGCCGCCTCTCGGCAGCGCGCCCATCGTCACCAGCTCGCGGCCGATCGCGGTGTAGGGATGGCCGCTCTTGGCGGCATAGGTGACCCGCATCTCGCCGCCGCCCTCGAGGCGCAGCCGGGCGGCGCCCTGGACATGGATGAAGAAGGCGTCGACCGGGTCGGCGAGCCAAGCGATCTCGAGCCCCCGGCCGTAAAGCGCGCCGCGCTGGATCGCGCCGCGGTCGAAG
>JBIQKL010000024.1:31049-37619 GCA_044506555.1 Hyphomicrobiales bacterium
GGACCGCGATTTCGGCGGATGCTCGCCGAGCACGGCGGCGCCGCGGCGGAACACAGTGAGCGCCGCGGCGTGGTCGTCTCCGGCCCAGCCGGGAATCCGGTCGAACGGCAGCGGCGCCAGATCGAAGCCCGGCGGGGAGACGGCATCCATGGCGGCGCCCCGGTCGCGGCGCGGCTAGTCGACCGACTCGGTCGCCACCAGCTTCCAGTTCGGATCGCGGGAGCTGGTCTCGCGGGCGAAGGTCCAGATGTCGGTCACGTCGCCGACATGGACCGGATCGCCGTCGATCACCGCGCCGGTCCGGTCGTGGGTGGCCGAGATCAGCTTCGAGTGGAAGCGGACGGTGACCTGCTCCGTGCCGCCCTTGAGCGATGCATCGGTGAGCTCGGCCTTGTCGATCCCGACGAAGCGGAACTCGATCGTCTCGCCGCGGCTCTCGCGCTGGGCGATGGCCGAGACGAAGCCGTCATAGACCTCCTTCGAAAGGAGATTCTTCAACGACTTGCGGTCGCCCTCCGCGAAGGCCGTGACGATCATCTCGTAGGCTGCCTTGGCGCCGTTGAGGAAGGCGTCGGGATCGAAGCTGCGGTCGGCTGCCGCTATGGCACGGAGCGCGGCGTTGAGCGTCGAGCCCTCCGGAGCGAGCGTCTTGATCCGCTCCTCGGTCGCGGTGGCGATGCCGCCGGCGGCCTGGCCGTCGTTGCCGTCGGTCTGGTGGCGGGGCGGCAGGGTGATCACCTTGTCGTCGCCGGACGCCGTGCGCGGCGCCTCGCGCCGCGAATAGGGGTCGAACGGCGGACGCTCGCTGCCGGTGCGGCGGCCGAGGACGCCTCGCAGCCGGAGAAAGATCACGACTGCCAGCACGAGGAAGATGATCGTGTAGATGTCGACGAAGCCGTCCATGATTCTTTGCGGTCCTGTCCCGCCCGCGGGACCTGTCATGAAAGTCGCAGGGAGCGATTTTCAAGCCCCTATGTAGTGGAGGTTGGGATCGGAAGCGAGTCCGTCAAGCGTCGGCGCGGCTTGTAACCCCGCCGTGTGCATGTTAGCCGGAGGTCGAAGGCCGGCCTCGGCGCGACGCCGGCCACCGGAAGGCAGCAGGGACCATGGCGGAACAGAACACCAACGGACAGGGCAGCGCGCAGCCGGCAGCACAACCGCAGGCGCAGGCACAGCCGCAGAACCTCGGGGTCCTGGCGCAGTACGTCAAGGACTTTTCGTTCGAGAATCCCGGTGCGCCCGGGTCGCTTCGCGGCCGGACCGGCAATCCCAACATCGCCATCACCATCAACGTCCAGCCCGGCGAGGTGAACGGCGACGAGTGCGAGGTCGAGCTTCGCCTCGATGCCAAGGCGACATCGGGCGACGAGGTGATCTTCGCCATCGAGCTGGTCTATGCCGGCCTGTTCAGGCTGACCAACATTCCGGCCGACGCGGTGCAGCCGATCCTGCGTATCGAGTGCCCGCGCCTCCTCTTTCCCTTCGCGCGCCAGATTCTCGCCGATGCGAGCCGGAACGGCGGCTTCCCGCCGCTGCTCATCGACCCGATCGACTTCGTCGGCCTCTACCGGCAGCGGCTCATGGAAGCCCAGGCTGCGGCGCAGCGCGCCGGCGGCGGCCAGACCGCCTGATCCCGGCGCCGCGCACAAGATCTCGGGCGTCGCGGCGCTGAGCCGCGGCGCGGGCTAGCCGCCGAACAGCCGCTTGAAGAAGCCCTTCCGCTCCGGCGGTGCCATCCGCACCGTCTGCGGCGCGGGCCGTACCGCCGCCGGAAGCGGGGCGGGCGCGGAGCGGATGACGTCGCCATCCTCGCCGACGATGGCGATCTGGTCGCCGATCGGATCGCCGCCGGCGAGCAGCGTGCCGATGTCCTGCGGCTGGTAATCTCCGGGCAGCGCCGCGACGGGCACGCCGGCCAGGGCATCGGCCATGAAGCGGTGCCAGGCGGCTGCGGCGACGTTGCTGCCGCTCGCCTTCTTCGTCGGCCGGTTGTCGTCGTTGCCGAACCAGACGCCGGCCACCAGCCGCGCCGTGTAGCCGACGAACCAGGCGTCGCGGAAATCCTGCGAAGTGCCGGTCTTGCCGGCGACGGGCCAGCCCGGAATCGCGGCCGTACGGCCGGTGCCCGATCTTACGACCTCCGACAGCATCGCGTTCATCATGCCGACATAGGCGGGGTGGATCACCTGGCCGGGGCCCGAGCCGCTGCGTTCGTAGAGAACCCGGCCGGTCTCGGTGCGGATGCGGGCGATGACATGCGGGATCACGCCGCGGCCGCCATTGGCGAAGACGGCATAGGCGCCGGTCATCTCGAGGAGCGTCACCTCGGACGTGCCGAGCGCCAGCGACGGCGTCGCCTGTAACTCCGACCGGATGCCGAGGCGGCGGGCGGCCGCCGCCACCGTCGACGGACCGACTTCCGCCGTCAACTGTGCGGCGATGGTGTTGAGCGACAGCGCCAGGGCCGAAGTCAAGGTGACCGGTCCCAGGTACTTCCGCGAATAGTTCTCCGGGCTCCAGCCGCGGATCGTGACCGGCTGGTCGATGCGGAGCGAGTCCGGGTAGTTGCCGGCTTCGAGCGCGGCGAGGAAGACGAAGGGCTTGAACGACGATCCCGGCTGGCGCCTGGCGTCGACCGCCCGGTTGAACGGGCTCGAGGCGTAGTCGCGGCCGCCGACCAGCGCCTTGACCGCGCCGTCCGGCGTCATGGCGACGATCGCGCCCTGGCCGGCGCCGCGCTCCTTTCCCTCCGCCGCCAGCGTCGCGGTGAGCGCCCGGGCCGCCTCGGCCTGCAGCTTCAGGTCGATCGTGGTCTCGACCACGATGTCGGCGTCGAGTGCGCCGACATAGGACGGAAGCTGCGCCATCACCCAGTCGGCGACGTAGCGGCCGCTGCCTCCCGCGACGTCGCGGACCGGCGTGATCTCCTCCGACAGCGCGAGGCTCATGTCGCGGTCGTCGATGTAGCCCTGGTCGTGCATCGCGGCGAGCACGAGCTGCGCGCGTTCCGCCGCGGCCGCCGGATCGAGGAGCGGCGAGTAGCGGGACGGCGCCTTGAGCAGCCCGGCGAGCACCGCGGCCTCGGCCACCGTCACGTCCTTGGCCGACTTCCCGAAATAGCGGTGTGCCGCCGCATCGACGCCGTAGGCGCCGGCGCCGAGATAGACGCGGTTGAGGTAGAGTTCGAGGATCTGGCGCTTGGTGAGGCTGAGCTCCAGCCAGACGGCGAGGATCACCTCCTGGAGTTTCCGCTCGTACGTGCGCTCGGGCTTGAGGAAGAGGTTCTTGGCCAGTTGCTGGGTCAGCGTCGAGCCACCCTGCACGACGCCGCCGGCCGCGAGGTTGACCGTCGCCGCGCGGACCAGGCCGATCGGGTCGATCCCCATGTGCGACCAGAACCGCCGGTCCTCGATGGCGATCACCGCCTGCGGCAGGTATCCCGGCATGTCGTCGAGGGTGAGGGTTCGGCCAGCGACGTCCCCGCGATTGGTGATCAGTGCGCCGTCGGCCGAGACGATGCGGACGCCGGCGGGAGCCTTCGGCAGCGTCCATTCCGACGTGGGCGGCAGCTTCGACCAGGACCAGGCGACCAGCCCGCCGGCGGCGACGATGGCGAGGAGGGTGAGGACGATGACGGCGCGGACCATGCCTCGGGCCGTGGCGACGGCGAAGGCGAACATGCCGCGGCGCGGCCGGCGGCGGGGCGCAGGACGGGCCGGCGGACGGCTGGGAGGCTTCCGGGGCGGCGGCTTCTTGGCGGAAGTCTTCTTCGGCGGCGGCTTCTTGGACGACGGCTTGGCCGGTCGCGGCGGCGCCTTCTTGGCGGTGGTGTCGTGGAATCCGTATGTAGGCGGCCTGACGGGCGGGGCGGCACGCTGGCTCGTCCGGCGCTTCTCCGCCATGTCCTCGCCGCTGCTCCGGGCCCCAGTACGACGAGGCGGAGGCTAGGCGCTGCCGCTTAAGGCGTGGTTAAGCGGGTGGGGGTCACGGATGAGGGATTGCCCTCAAATATTCCGCGCGGCTGGCCGCGAACCGCGCTAGCATCGCCGGGGTGGAAACTGCGCGGTGTTGACGGCGCCGAAGTGCTGCTTCCATATTCGAGTAAATAGAACGTCTGTTCCAGGACGCGAGCGGGAGGGCGATCGGCGCGACAGCGCGCATCCGGATATGAACGTGAGGTCGCGCCGCGCCGACGGCGCGCAGAATTTGCCGGGTCCCGCGCGGCGGGGCACCAAGAGGGAGGAACTGCGGAATGCTGAAGAACCTGAAGATGCTGATGGTCGGCGCTGCGCTGGCAGTGGCGCTGCCGGCCCTGGCCGAGGCGAAGACCTTCTACTGGATCTCGCATGGCGGACCGGCCGACCCGGTGTGGACCTATTTCCTCGAGGGCGCCAACCAGTGGGCCGACGACACCGGCCACACCGTCAACACCTCGTTCCATTCGGGCGACGTCCCCTCGCAGCAGGAAGCCGTCCGCTCGGCGATCGCCGCCGGCGCCGACGGCATCGTCACCACCAGCCCCGATCCGGGCAGCATGGTCCAGGTGGTCGACGAGGCGCACGCCGCCGGCATCCCGGTGATCAACATCAACACCCCCGATCCGACCGTCAATTTCGACGCCTATGTCGGCATGGACCTGGTCGTCGCCGGCCGGCAGTGGGCGCAATACCTGGTCGACAAGGGCCTGGTGAAGGAAGGCGACTTCGTGTGGATGCCGGTCGAGGTGCCCGGCGCCACCTACGGCGTGCAGGAAGAAGAAGGCATCAGGAGCGTGTTCGAGCCGCTCGGGATCACCTGGGAGGTCACCGACAACACCCTCGACCAGGCCGAGGCGATCACCCGGATGTCCGACTACCTCACCGCCAACCGCGACAAGATAAAGGCGATCATCGGCCTCGGCGACCTCGTCACCGGCTCGGTCAAGCGCGTCTTCGACCAGGTCGGCGTCCAGCCGGGCGACATCCCGGTGGTCGGCTGGGGCAACTCGCTCGACACCACCCAGGAGGTCCTGCAGGGCTACGTCAACGCCGCCACGTGGCAGGACCCGCATGCAACCAGCTATGTCGGCCTGTCGCTCGCCAACATGGCGTCGAGCGGCATCCCGGCCACCTTCGACATCCTGGTCGGCAGCCTCTACGAGAAGGACGGCGCCCAGCTCATCGACGACATCCTGTCGGGCAAGTAATCGTCGCCCGCGTCATCCCTCCTCGCGGCGGCGCGCCGCCGCGGGGGCCTCGTTCCCCGAAGGGAAGCCTGCTGAACCATGGCCATCGCCCACGAAACCCATAGCGCCGACGTTCCGGCCGACCAGCGGCCTTTCCTGCGCCGGTTGATCGCCAAGCCCGAGTTCGGCCCCTTCGTCCTGCTCATCGTGCTGATCGTGGTGTTCACCGCGATCAACCCGAGCTTCCTGTCGCCGCTCAATATCTCGAACACGTTCCCGTTCACGGTCGAGTTCGGCCTGATGGCATTGGCGATGACGCTCTTGATGACCGCCGGCGAGTTCGACCTGTCGGTCGGCGCCGTGTTCGGCTTCTCGGCGGTGCTGATGTGGACCCTGTTCAACCAGGGTCTGGTGCCGCTCGAGCTCGCCTTCGTGATCGCCATCGTCGTCGCGATGCTGATCGGGCTGGCCAACGGCCTGTTCGTGACGCGGCTCAAGATCCCGTCCTTCCTCGTCACCCTCGGCATGATGCTGGTGGTGCGCGGCACCGCGCTGTTCGTCACCGACGGCTTTCCGCAGCGGACCTGGAACGCCGGCGACCAGTGGATCGCCGAGGTCCTGGTGGGCGACTTCCACATCGGCCCGTTCCGCTTCTACATGTCGCTGTTCTGGTTCATCCTGGCGGCGGTGGTCTTCTGGTACATCCTCAACCAGACCAAGTTCGGCAACTGGATCCAGGCTTCGGGCGGCAATCCCAGCGCGGCCCGCGCCCGCGGCGTCAACGTCGATCGCACCAAGCTCATCCTGTTCATGCTCTGCTCGGCGATGTCGGCGCTCGCCGGCGTCATCTCCTCGATCCGCACGTCGGCCGCCAACCCCAACAGCGGCACCGGCTATGAGCTCGAGGTCATCGCCATGGTGGTGATCGGCGGCACGGCGCTGATGGGCGGGCGCGGCACCGTGGTCGGCACGGTGCTCGGCGTGTTCATCCTCCGCCTGATGCGGAACGGCATCGTCATGATCGGCGTGCCCGGCCTCGCCTACAACATCTTCATCGGTGCGATCATCCTCGGCATGATGGCGCTCCACTACGGCCTCGAGCGCCGCAACCAGGCGGGGAGCTGAACCATGACCGACCTCGTCCACATGCAGCGCATCACCAAGTACTACGGCCAGGTGCGCGCCCTCGACGACGTGAATTTCTCGGTGCGGGAGAGCGAGATCGTCGGGCTGCTCGGCGACAACGGCGCCGGCAAGTCGACGCTGATCAAGATCCTCTCCGGAGCGGTGCCGACCTCGAGCGGCGAGATCCGGATCCGCGGCAAGCAGGTCGACATCCGCAGCACCACCGACGCCATCGCCAACGGCATCGAGACCATCTACCAGGACTCGGCGCTGGTCACCCA
>JBIQKL010000024.1:37719-39470 GCA_044506555.1 Hyphomicrobiales bacterium
CGCCAGGCGAGCAGCCGCATAGCGTTCAGCGTCACCAGCACCGTGGCTCCGGTGTCGGCGAGGATCGCCGGCCAAAGCCCCGTGATCCCGGCGATCGTGGTGACCAGGAACACCGCCTTCAGCCCCAGGGCGACGGTGATGTTCTGCCAGATGTTGCGCATCGTCGCCCGCGACAGCGCCACGAGGCTGGCGACGTCGGCCACCCGGCCGTGGAGGATCGCGGCATCGGCGGTTTCGAGCGCGACATCGGTGCCGCCCCCCATCGCGATCCCCACATCCGCCGCGGCAAGCGCCGGCGCGTCGTTGATGCCGTCGCCGACCTGGGCGACCATCTGCCCTTCGGCGCGGAGCGCCTCGACGATGCGCTGCTTGTCGGCCGGGAGGAGCTCTGCGCAGACCGCGATGCCGAGCGCGCCGCCGATGGCGGCTGCGGTGCAGGCGTTGTCGCCGGTCAGCATCACGGTCGCGATGCCCGCGTCGCGGAGCGCGCGGAGACCGGCCGCCGCGTCCGGCCGCGGTTCGTCGCGCACGGCGATGAGGCCGGCCGCTTCATCTCCCGAGACGAGGACCGATACGGTCTTGCCGGCGTCGTTGAGCGCCGCGATCCGCGACCTGGCATCGTCGCCGAGGGCCACTTGTTCCTCCGCGGCGGCAGGCGAGAGCAGCGCCACGGCGAGCCCGCCGACCCTGCCGGCGACGCCCTTGCCGGGCAAGGCCCTGGCATTTGCGACCGGGGGCACGGGCACCTTGTCGGCCTTCGCCCTGGCGAGGATCGCAAGGGCGAGCGGGTGGCTCGAGCCCGTTTCGAGCGCGGCCGCCAGCGACAGAAGCTTCTCCTCGGGCATCGAGAGGGCGACCACGTCGGTGACCTGCGGCTTGCCTTCGGTCAGCGTCCCGGTCTTGTCGAAGGCGACCGTGGTCACGCTCCGCAGGCGTTCGAGGATCGCACCGCCCTTGACCAGCAGGCCCCGCCGCGCCCCTGCCGACAGCCCGGCGGCGATCGCGGCCGGCGTCGAGATGACCAGCGCGCAGGGGCAGCCGATCAGCAGGATCGCCAGGCCCTTGTAGATCCATTCCTCCCACGAGGCTCCGGCGAGGAGCGGCGGCAGGATCGCGACAAGCGCCGCGGCCAACAGCACGCCCGGCGTATAGAACCTCGAGAAGCGGTCGATGAAGCGTTCGGTCGGCGCCTTGCTCTCCTGCGCCTCCTCGACCAGCCCGATGATCCGGGCGATCGTGTTGTCGGCGGCGGCCGCCGTCACGCGCACCCGAAGCACCGCCTCGCCGTTGACCGTTCCGGCGAACACCGGGTCGCCGGCCGTCTTCGTCCTCGGCACGCTCTCGCCGGTGACCGACGCCTCGTCGACTGCCGAGGTTCCGTCGATGACGATGCCGTCGGCGGCGATGCGGTCGCCGGGACGAACGAGGATCACCGATCCGACCGCAAGCGCTTCCGCCGGGATCTCGCGCGTGCACCCCGCCGCCTCGACCAGGGCCGTCGTCGGCACCAGCGCGGCGAGGCCGCGGATGCTCGCCCGCGCCCGCCCGGCGGCGATGCCTTCGAGCAGCTCGCCGACGAGGAACAGGAGCACGACGATCGCCGCTTCCTCCGTGGCGCCGATGATCACCGCGCCGACCGCGGCGATGGTCATCAGCGTCTCGATGGTGAACGGCGTCCCGGTGAGCGCGGCGACCGCCGCACGGCGGGCGATCGGGACCAGACCGACCACCATCGCGGCGACGAAGGCCCA
>JBIQKL010000024.1:39570-43598 GCA_044506555.1 Hyphomicrobiales bacterium
TCCGCCGGGGCGATCGTGTAGCCGAGCGCCTTCACCTGCCGTTCGATCGCGCCGGCGGCGGTCTCCTCGCCCGGGGTGACGGTCATCGTGCCGGCGGCCAGCGAGACGCCGACGTCGGAGACCCCGGGCAGGCGGCCCACCGCATTCTCGACCTTGGTCGCGCACGAGGCGCAGTCCATCCCGCCGACGCGGTACTTCAGCTTTCGGGCAATGGCGTTCATCGAAACGTGTCTTCCATCCTGGCCTCGACCGGATGTAGGACCTCTAGTCACTGGAGCTTCAAGAGGCCTTCTCGATGAATCTGTCGATCGGCGATCTCGCCCGGCGCACTGGAGTCAAGGTGCCGACCATCCGCTACTACGAGCAGATCGGCCTTTTGCCGTTGCCGCCGCGGACCGCGGGTGGCCAGCGGCGCTACGGCGAGGACGAGCTGAAGCGCCTCGACTTCATCCGCCACGCCCGCGACCTGGCCTTCGACATCGAGGACATCCGCCAGCTCCTGGCGCTGACCGGGGCGCCGCAGCGTTCGTGCCATGAGGCGGACAGCATTGCCATCCGCCATCTCGCCGAGATCGCCGCGCGCATCCGCCGGCTCGAGGCACTCCGCGACGAGCTGCAGCGCATGGTCGACGAATGCGGCCACGGCAGGATCTGCGAGTGCCGCATCCTCGAGGTCATCGGGGATCACGGCCAGTGCGGGCACGAGATGCACTGACCCGCGACGCGTCGGCTCAACGCGCGGGATGCATTCGTCCCGAACGGAAGTGGCTACGCGAGGTCTTCGTCGTTATCGCCGATCGCGGCGATCGACGGGGCCTGGTCGTCGATTCTCTCGATCTCCAGGATGAGCAGTGCGGCGGCACGGACCAGCGCGGACCGGCGCGACAGGTGCCGCGCTTCCGCGGCGAACGGCGGGACGTCCTGGATCGACCGGCGAAGGCTGCCCTCGGCGAGGACATGAACGGCGGCGCGCGCATACGCTCCGTCCGGAGGCGGTCGATCGTGGTCGATGGCGTCGACGCCATGTTCCGCCGCCAGTCGGAAGCGTTCGCGGAGGACGTCGTGACCCGCCTTCACCGGGAATTCCATGTCGCGCTCGCCTCATTGCCTGATGGACAACCTCCAGCACGCAATGCGTGTCCTGTCAACCGCGCGTGGTGGCCGACTCCCGCCGGCCACTGCATCTCGCGTTCCTCAGCCGCCGATCCTGACCGCATCCCCCATCCGCATCTCGCCGCCTCCGACGACGCGGAAATACGTCCCGCAATCGCCGTGGTCGTAGAGGTGCGCCAGCGCCTTCGGGATGTTCATGTCCCGCTCCGCCGTATCGGGGTTCACGTTGGTGGCGGCGCAGCGGACGATGCGCTGGACGCCCTCGAGGAGGACGTCGCCGATCATCACCCGGCGGTCGACGAGATCGAGCTCCGACCATGCCGGCAGGCCCTCGACATAGATGTTGGCCCGGAAACGGAGCGGATGGACCTCGGCGCCGGTCTGCTCGCCGAGGTCGCGGACGGATTCGAGATTGATGAGCGACACGACCTTCGCCGCCATGTCGGAGAACGAGAAGCCCGGTGCATGCAGCACCCTGGCCGGCCCGCGGAGTTCGTCCCGTTCGTAGTCGTCGAAGAAGGCCTCGATGGCGGCGCGGCCCTCCTCGGTGTCGAGCCGGCCCTCAGCAACCACCTTGGCGTCGCGGCGGATGGTGAGGGTCTGTGTCGCGTCGTCCACGCGGGCGTCGAGGGCAGCCAGCCGCTCGTTCCGCATCAGCATCAGGAAGCGGACCTTGGGGAGGTAGCTCGGCGCCGCGGGGTCGAAGCCCGTGGGGCCGTTCTCGATCGCCCAGGCGCGATCGAGCGGAAACGTTCCTCCGGGAGAAAGTCGAGCGCTTTCAATCGGTTCCGGCGTGAGCCCCTTCACCGGGTAGCGGAAGAGGCCGACGATCCTCGCGTCCTGTGACATGCTTCACCAAATTCGCGGGTCCCGGCTCGTTGTGCCTCTTTATTCGCCGCCGCGGCAACCCCATATCGCAGGACGAAGGAGCGTGCTTCCATGAAGGCGCTCCGATTGCGGCCGGAAGGCCGTACATTTTCGAGACGATGAACGATCCGTCGGTGCCGGTTCCGGGCAACGGATCGTGTCAGGAGGGCACATGAATTTCGAGAACTATACCGACCGGGCGCGCGGTTTCATCCAGTCCGCCCAGACCGGGGCGCTGGGCCAAGGGCACCAGCAGTTCACCCCGGAGCACATCCTCAAGGTCCTGCTCGACGATCCGGAAGGGCTGGCGGCCGGGCTGATCGCCCGCGCCGGCGGCGATCCGCGGGTCGCGCTCGCCGCGACCGAGCAGGCGCTCGACGCGCTGCCGAAGGTCTCCGGCGGCAGCGGCCAGATCTATCTCGCCCAGCCGACCGCCAAGGTCTTCGACACCGCGGAGAAGATCGCCAAGAAGGCCGGCGACTCGTTCGTCACCGTCGAGCGGCTGCTGCTCGCGCTGGCGATGGAGAAGGACGCCAAGACCGCGGAGATCCTGCAGAAGGCGGGGGTCACGCCGCAGACGCTCAACGCCGCGATCGAGCAGATCCGGAAAGGCCGGACGGCCGATTCCGCCTCGGCCGAGAACCAGTACGACGCGCTGAAGAAATACGCCCGCGACCTGACGGCTGACGCCCGCGACGGCAAGCTCGACCCGGTGATCGGCCGCGACGAGGAGATCCGCCGCACCATCCAGGTGCTCGCCCGGCGCACCAAGAACAACCCGGTGCTGATCGGCGAGCCCGGCGTCGGCAAGACGGCGATCGTCGAGGGCCTCGCGCTCCGCATCGTCAACGGCGACGTGCCGGAGAGCCTCAAGGACAAGAAGCTGCTCGCGCTCGACATGGGCGCGCTGATCGCCGGTGCCAAGTACCGCGGCGAGTTCGAGGAGCGGCTGAAGGGCGTACTCTCCGAGGTGCAGTCCTCCGAGGGCCAGATCATCCTGTTCATCGACGAGATGCACACCTTGGTCGGCGCCGGCAAGACCGACGGTGCGATGGATGCCTCGAACCTGCTCAAGCCGGCGCTCGCCCGCGGCGAGCTGCACTGCGTCGGCGCGACCACGCTCGACGAGTACCGCAAGTACGTCGAGAAGGACGCCGCGCTCGCCCGCCGCTTCCAGCCGGTCTATGTCAGCGAGCCGACGGTCGAGGACACCATCTCGATCCTCCGCGGCATCAAGGAGAAGTACGAGCTGCACCACGGCGTGCGGATCACCGACTCCTCGCTGGTCGCGGCCGCGACGCTGTCGAACCGCTACATCACCGACCGCTTCCTGCCCGACAAGGCGATCGACCTCGTCGACGAGGCGTCGTCGCGGCTCCGCATGCAGGTCGATTCCAAGCCCGAGGCGCTGGACGAGCTCGACCGCCGCATCATCCAGCTCAAGATCGAGCGCGAGGCGTTGAAGAAGGAGAACGACGCGGCCTCGAAGGACCGGCTCGGCCGGCTCGAGAAGGAGCTCGCCGATCTCGACGAGCAGAGCCGCACGCTCACCGACCGCTGGATGGCGGAGAAGGAGAAGCTGGCGGCCGGCACCAAGCTCAAGGAACAGCTCGACCAGGCGCGGAGCGACCTCGATCGCGCGCAGCGCACGGGTGACCTCGCCAAGGCGGGCGAGCTCGCTTACGGCACCATCCCGACTCTCGAGAGGCAGCTCAAGGAGGCCGAGGAGAAGTCCCGTGCCGCCGGCGAAATGGTCGAGGAGGCGGTGACGCCCGATCACATTGCGCAGGTCGTCTCGCGCTGGACCGGCATCCCGGTCGACAAGATGCTCGAAGGCGAGCGCGACAAGCTGCTCCGCATGGAAGACGAGCTCGGCAAGCGGGTCGTCGGCCAGGGCGAGGCGGTGCGCGCCGTCTCCACCGCGGTGCGGCGCGCCCGCGCCGGGCTCCAGGACCCGAACCGGCCGATCGGCTCGTTCATGTTCCTCGGCCCGACCGGCGTCGGCAAGACCGAGCTCACCAAGGCGCTCGCCGCGTTCCTGTTCGACG
>JBIQKL010000025.1:0-2393 GCA_044506555.1 Hyphomicrobiales bacterium
TGGCGGTCCCTTCTGATCACTTCCAACAGACTCTGAGGGCGGCCGCGCAAATGTGCTAGGACCGCGCGATGACCGCCGTCCCGCACCCCTCGTTCCGCTTCTCGGTCGCGCCCATGATCGACTGGACCGACCGTCACTGCCGGTATTTCCACCGGCTGCTGACGCGGCGGGCGCGGCTCTATACCGAGATGATCGTCGCCGATGCGGTGATCCACGGCGACCGGGCGCGGCTGCTCGGCTTCTCGCCCGAGGAGCGTCCGGTCGCGGCGCAGCTCGGCGGCTCGGAACCGGCGAAGCTCGCGGAGGCGGCGCGGATCGCGGCGGATTTCGGCTACGACGAGGTGAACCTCAACGTCGGATGCCCGTCGGACCGCGTGCAGTCAGGCACCTTCGGCGCCTGCCTGATGCGCGAGCCGGAGACGGTCGCGGCGTGTGTCGCGGCGATGAAGGCGGCGGTGGATGTGCCGGTGACGGTGAAGTGCCGGCTCGGTGTCGACGACCAGGATCCCGAGATCGCGCTCGATGCGCTGGCCGACGCGGTGGTTGCGGCCGGCGCCGACGCGCTCTTCGTCCATGCCCGGAAGGCGTGGCTGAAGGGCCTGTCGCCCAAGGAGAACCGCGAGGTGCCGCCGCTCGACTACGACCGCGTCTATCGGTTGAAGGCTCGGCTGCCGGACGTCTTCGTCGGGATCAACGGCGGCATCGGCTCGCTCGCCGAGGCCGAGGCGCATCTCGCCCATGTTGACGGTGCGATGCTCGGTCGCGCTGCGTATCAGACCCCCGAGATCCTCGCCGACGTCGATCGGGCCATCTTCGGTGACGATGCGACCCCGCCCGAGGCGCGCGACGTGGTCATGGCCATGCTCCCCTATGTCGAAGGCGTCGTCGCTGCGGGCGGGCGCCCGTCGCAGGTCACGCGCCACATGCTGGGGCTGTTCCACGGCCGTCCCGGGGCGCGGCAATGGCGCCGGGTGCTGTCCGCCGAGGCGATCCGTCCCGGCGCGGGGCCGGAGGTGCTGCTCCGCGCGCTCGCCGCGATGGATGCGGCCGCCGAGCCGGCCGCAGCCTGAGCGCAGGCCGGTCAGGGCGTCAGGACCAGCCGGTCGCCCGAGATCGAATAGCCGTGGAGCGCATCGAGGAACGACATCCCGAGCAGGCTCTGGCCGAGCGAGCCCGGCGGGGCGACGAGGGCGCGGACGTTCCGCTGCTCGATCGGCCCGACGGCGAGCGAATCGAGCGTCACGGCCGCTGCCTGCATGGTGCCGTTGGCCGTTCGGATCGGGATGGAATAGTCGAGCGACAGCGGATCCATGCCGACCTTGGCCGCGTCCCCGTGGCTGAGCGTGACGAAGCTCGCGCCGGTATCGATGAGCATGCTGGTCGCCACGCCGTCGACATTGGCACGCACGGCGAAATGCCCGTCGCCGGCGCGGGTGATGACGACGCTGTCGGGATTGGCCTCGCCGGCGAGCCGCCCCGAGACCGGCACGCCCGGGACCAGCGCGCCGACCAGACGGCCCGCGAAGCCGGCGAGCTGGTCGCGGCTCGCATAGAGGCCGGCCATGACGACGATGATCAGCGCCCAGATCACCAGCGCGCGGATGACGTGCCAGGCCCTCATCTGTCGCCCCAGCACGCCGGCGGCGACGAAGGCGAGGATGGCGATGAGCCCGATGAGCCGCGGCGTGTCGTCTTCGTTGAGGGTGATGCCGGAATCGGCGACGAGGAAAGCGACGCCGCCCACCACCGCCACGGCGACGAGGCCGAACAATAGCCAGGGCAGGAGGCCGCTCCGCGGCGGATCGGGCCGGCCATTGTCGGAACTCACCGGCTCGAGCCTTCGCGCGCCGACGCAGCAAGACGTTCCGGCAGCGCCGCCATGATCGCGTGCCGCTCGGCCTCGCTGAACCCGAGCCAGCCGCCGATCTCGGCAAGCGTGCGCCCGCAGCCCTCACAGATGCCGCGCGTGCGGTCCAGCACGCAGAGCCTGATGCAGGGCGAGCTCACGTCGCTTTGGCGGGAATGGGCGTTCATCGTGCTCCATCGGTCTCAGGCGGCGGCGGCCGCGCCGATGAGGAACGCGACGGCCGCGACCTGCTGGCAGGCGCCGAGCGTATCGCCGGTCCGTCCGCCGATCTCCCGGAGCGACAGCCGTGCCAGCATATAGGTAGCCAGCGCCGCGAGGAGAATGCCCAGGATCGCGGCGCCGAAGCCGACCGCCGGCCAGACCAGGACGAGCGCGATCGCCGCGCTCACGGCGAGCGCCGTCACCATCGCGTTCTGGTCGGGCGGTCCGGTCTCGTGGGCGAGGCCGGTGAGCCGCGCCGCCGGCAGTTCCTGCCAGAAGCGGACGACCGCGCCGCGCGAGACGGCTTCCGCCGCGACCAGCACCA
>JBIQKL010000025.1:2493-11087 GCA_044506555.1 Hyphomicrobiales bacterium
TGCCAGAAGCGGACGACCGCGCCGCGCGAGACGGCTTCCGCCGCGACCAGCACCAGCGCGGTCCGGAACGTACCATGCGGCAACAGGCTCATCAGCACACCGATCCGGATCAGGATCGAGAAGACCACCGCGGCGACCCCGAACGTGCCGATCCGGCTGTCGTCCATGATGGCGAGCTTCCGTTCGGCATTCTCGCCGCCCCCGAAGCCGTCGACGGTGTCGGCGAGGCCGTCCTCGTGGAGGCCGCCGGTGAAGATCATCGTCGCCATCACGGCAAACGCCGCGGCGACGAGGGGAGGAATGTCCAGCCAGACGGCGATGATCAACACCAGCCCGCCGACCGCGCCGACCAACACGCCGACCACGGGAAAGGCGCGGGCGGCGCGGCGGAAGTCGGGACGTACGCCGCCGGTGCCGAGCCACGATGCCGGCACGCGGGTGAGGAAGGCTGTCGAAGCCTTGAAGTCCTCGCCTAGCGCTTCGATCTCGTGCCGCGGAACCGGCTCCTCAGGAGTCATGTTCTTGCCTCGCGACTCGCCCGGGTTGCGGCATGTCCGGAGCGAGTTATAGAACCTCGGTGGCGAACGGCCAAGAATCGCTGCCGCCCGCCCCGAGAGCCCCGCCATAAATGACCTCGACCTCAGGCATTCCTTTCGACGATATCCGTGCGCTGGTGAAGGGTATGCCGGGGCCGGACCGCGGTGCCGCGGAGGCGGTACGGACGCGCGACGCGGTGCTGACCAAGCCGCCCGGCTCGCTCGGCCGGCTCGAGGAGATCGTCGCCTGGCTCGCGGCATGGCAGGGCAAGGCCATCCCCACGGTCGACCGGCCGGTGGTCGCGATCTTCGCCGGAAATCATGGCGTCGCCGCCCGCGGCGTCTCGGCCTATCCGCCCGCGGTGACGCAGCAGATGGTCGACAACTTCGCCCGGGGCGGCGCGGCGATCAACCAGATCTGCCTTGCCTATGATCTGGGCCTGAAGGTGCTCGATCTCGCCCTGGAAGTACCCACCGGCGACATCAGCGTCGGCGTCGCCATGGACGAGACCGATTGCGCCCGCACCATGGCCTTCGGCATGGAGGCGGTGGCCGGCGGACACGATCTGATCGCGATCGGCGAAATGGGGATCGGCAACACGACGGTCGCCGCGGCGATCTTCGCGGCGCTGTTCGGCGGCGGCGGCGACTGGGTCGGGCCGGGGACCGGGGTCGACGATGCCGGTCTGGCGCGGAAGCAGGAGGCGGTCGAGGCGGCCCTCCTGGTGCACCGGGGCCGGCTCTCGGATCCGCTCGAGGTGCTCCGCCGCGTCGGCGGCCGTGAGATCGCGGCGATGGCGGGCGCCATCATCGCGGCCCGGCACGCCCGCGTGCCGGTGATCGTCGACGGCTTCGTGGCGACGGCGGCCGCGGCGGTGCTGTTCGCGATGGATCGCGGCGCAGTGGATCATTGCCTGTTCGGCCATGTCTCGGCCGAGCCCTCGCATCGCCGGGCGCTCGCGCAGATGGAGAAGGCGCCGCTCCTCGATCTCGGCATGCGGCTCGGGGAGGGCACCGGCGCCGCGCTCGCCGCAGGCATCGTCCGCGCCGCGGCCCGCACCCATGCCGGGATGGCGACCTTTGCCGAGGCCGGCGTGTCGGGCAAGGACGAAGCCTAGCATCGGCCGATGACATCGGCGCTGACATCGCTATCTATGACGGCGATGCCCCGCCGCGCGACGACCCGTTCCCCCTCCGCTTCTCGTGCCGACGATCTCGATGCGATCGTGGCGCGCATCCGCGCCTGCCGGATCTGCCGCGACACGCCGTCCGGGGCGCCGCTGGCGCACGAGCCGCGGCCGGTGATCCGGGTCTCCCGGACCGCGACGATCTGCATCGTCGGGCAAGCTCCGGGGACCCGGGTCCATGCTTCGGGGGCGCCGTTCACCGATCCTTCCGGCGTACGGCTGCGGGCGTGGATGGGGGTCGATTCCGACACGTTCTACGACGAGAGCCGGATCGCCATCGTGCCGATGGGCTTCTGCTTTCCGGGATGGGACCGGCACGGCGGCGATTTGCCGCCGCGACGCGAATGCGCCGTGACTTGGCGCGCGCCGCTCTTCGCCGCGCTGCCGCAGGTCCGTCTCCTGCTCGCCGTAGGGTCCTACGCGCACCGCTGGCATCTCGGCCGGCTGGCCCGAAAATCACTGACGGACACGGTTGGCGCCTGGCGTGAGATCGCGGCGGCTACCGGCGATCCGCTGGTCATTCCCCTGCCGCATCCGTCCTGGCGCAACAATGCGTGGCTCAAGAAGCACCCGTGGTTCGAGGCGGACCTCCTGCCCTTCGCCCGGGAGGCGATCGCCCGCGAACTGAAAGTGCAGGATAAAATTCCACCGTCGGCGGCCATCTGATATCGAATTCCCGGTCAAACCGAATCCGGAAATGAGTTTGTCAGGAGTAGTGGCATGGTCGACCGGCTCGATCGTAAGATTCTGCAGATTCTCCAGGAGGATGCCACGGTGCCGGTGGCCGAGATCGGCCGTCGGGTCGGACTCTCGACCACGCCCTGCTGGCGACGCATCCAGAAGCTGGAGGAGGAGGGCATCATCACCGGGCGGGTGGCGCTGCTCGATCCGCGCAAGGTCAACACCCGCGTCACCGCATTCGTCGCGATCACCACCAACCAGCACAATGACGAGTGGCTGAAGCGCTTCGCCGAGGTGATCCGCGACTTTCCCGAGGTGGTCGAGTTCTACCGGATGGCCGGCCAGGTCGATTACCTGCTCCGGGTCGTGGTGCCGGACATCGAAGCCTATGACGCCTTCTACAAGCGCCTGATCGCCAAGATCGACATCTCGGATGTCTCGTCCTCCTTCGCGATGGAGCAGATCAAGTACACCACGGCGCTGCCGCTCAACTACATCGTTCTCGACAAGGAAAGATCGAACGCGTGATTTGCGCGGCGCAGTCCGCCTCAGAGCGAGTGGAGGAACGCCATGAGCGCCTCGCGCTCGGTGCGTGGCGCGGTGCGGAATGCTTCCCGGGCGGCCTCCGCTTCGCCGCCGTGCCACAGGATCGCCTCGGCGAAGCCGCGCGCCCTCCCGTCGTGGAGGAGGCGGTCGTGACCGTTGACCACCGGCACCAGGCCGAGGCCCCATAGCGGCGGCGTCCGCCATTCGCTGCCGCCGGCGTCATGGTCGGGGCGGCCGTCGGAGAGGCCCTCGCCCATGTCGTGGAGGAGCAGGTCCGTGAACGGGTGGAATGTCTGCCGGCGGAGCTCCGGCAGTGCGGCGTCGTCGCCGGTGGCGAGCGTCGGGATGTGGCAGGCCGCGCAGCCGAAATGGCGGAATGCGGCATATCCCGCCTTGACCCTGGGATCGTCGGGATCGCGCTGCGCCGGCACCGCCGTGACGCGAGCCGCGGTGACGATCCGGTCGAGGAAGGCATCGCCGATCTCCGGTCCGTCCTCGGCCGGCGCGTCCCGGCAGGCGGCCTGCCCGGGCGGGCAGTTCTGCGCGGGGAACACGGATGTGGTCAGGCCGATGTCGCCGGATGCCGCCGACGCCACCTGCTGCCGAAGGTCCGCGACGTTGGCCTTCCATCCGAAGCGGCCGATGGTGCCGTCCGCATCGAGGCGGTTGAGACGGCCGGAGATGCCGTCGCGGTCACGGTCGTCCGGATCGGCGAGCGCCGCCAGCGTGGCGGCGGGGACCGCCTCGAGCAGGCCCAGTCCTATCACCGTCGGTGCGACACGGGCGCTGGCCATCGTGCCGTCCAAGGACCCGAAGGCGAGTTCCTCGAAACGAAGGCGCGGCCTGAGCAGGGTGTAGGCCGTGCCGTCCCCGTATGCGCCGTCGATCTCGTCATAGGCGACGACAACCCGCCCTTCGCTGGGAACGCCGTCGACCGCGCGGTCGTTGAGCTGGTCGCCGTAGACGGGATGCGGCATAGGACCGCTGCCTCCGCCGACCGACAGACGCACGAGCATGCCGTCGCGCCCGCGGCCATGCGCCGGATGGCAGCCGGCGCAACTCGCGCTGTTGAACGTCGGCCCGAGCCCGTCGAAGATCTTCACGGCGTTGGGGAAGGGCGCCCATTCGATCGCGAAGAGGCGGCTGCCGAGAGCAAAGTCGCGGCGGCGCTCCGGCGGTGCATTCCCGGCAAGTTGCAGAAAGGCATCCGGGCCTCGGGCGACCACGGTCGTTTCGCCGCCCAGCGCCGGTGCGAGCGTTTCGCCCGCGCTGGCAGATCCCGCAGCCGCCAGGGCGGCGAGGAGGGCGGAGACAGCGTGTAGCCAGACGCGCATCGCCGGCAATCCTAGCGCCGCCGGCGCGCCGCCGGAACCGGGTAGCAGACCGCATCCACCTAAACACATTACAAGGATTCCAGAATAGTAAGCTTGACGGCAACGGCACCGGTTTAATATCCGTTGTGTCGGAACCGCGGTTCGTCCGGATCTATTCTTTGGTTTCCAAGTAAGAATGGTTCCAATCTAAGTGATCCGCAAGGATCGTCGGGCGGTCGCGTCCTTAGTCATTTTCCATATTGGGAGAGGTTATCATGCGGGAGATCGGTATCGCTCGGATCCGCGCGTTCGCGCTGGCTTCGGCGGCGGGGATTGCGCTCTGCGGGATGGGCGGCGCGGCGCTCGCGGCTGACGCGGCCGGCGTCATCAACACCTACGCGGACATTGCTCATGCCGGCTACGAGGACTCGCTGATCACGGCCCGCGGCCTCGATGCTGCGGTCGACGCTCTGATCGCCAATCCCAGCGAGGCGACGTTGCAGGCCGCGAGAGCCGCCTGGGTCGCGGCGCGTGCGCCCTATCAGCAGACCGAAGTGTACCGCTTCGGCAACGCGATCGTGGACGATTGGGAAGGCCGCGTGAACGCCTGGCCCCTGGACGAGGGACTGATCGACTATGTCGACGTCTCCTACGGCACCGAGTCGGACTCGAACGCCCTCTACGTCGTCAACGTCATCGCCAATCCCCAGCTGAGCATCGGGGGGCAGGACGTCGACGCGGCGGAGATCACGCCGGCGCTGCTCCAGGACGCGCTGCAGGAGGCCGAGGACAACGAGGCGAACGTCGCCACCGGCTATCACGCCATCGAGTTCCTGCTCTGGGGCCAGGACCTCAACGGCACCGGGCCCGGCGCCGGCAACCGTCCCGCCACCGATTTCGACCAGGCCAACTGCACCGGCGGCAATTGCGACCGGCGCGCGGCCTACCTCAAGGCGGCCTCGACGCTGCTCGTCTCCGACCTCGAGGAGATGGTCGCCAACTGGACGGCCGACGGTGAGGCGCGGAAGACGCTCACCGCCGACACCAATGCCGGCCTGACGGCGATCCTCACCGGCATGGGGTCACTCTCCTATGGTGAGCTGGCAGGCGAGCGCATGAAGCTCGGGCTGCTCCTTCATGACCCCGAGGAGGAGCACGACTGCTTCTCTGACAACACGCAGAACTCGCACTACTTCGATCAGCTCGGCATCCGCAACGTCTATACCGGGCACTACAAGCGGATCGACGGCAGCGTCGTCGACGGGCCGTCGATCTCCGATCTCGTGGCGGAGAACGACGGCGCCCTCAACACCGAGATCCTGCAGAAGCTCGACACCACGGTGGCGGCGATGGCGGCGCTCCGCGTGCGCGCCGAGACGGTCGAGGCCTACGACCAGATGATCGGCGAGGGCAACGCGGAAGGCAACGCCGTGGTGCAGGCGGCCATCGACGGCCTGATCGACCAGACCCGCTCGATCGAGCGGGCGGTTGCAGCGCTCGGTCTCGGCGCGATCACGGTCGAGGGTTCCGACAGTCTCGACAATCCGGACGCCGTGTTCCAATAGAAACGCGGAAGCGGGAGGGCAGGGGCGGCCCTCCCGCATTCTCGATGCCCCGCCGAAAATGCATGCGTGACGTTCTCTCCAGTCGCTCGTTCCCGCACCGGCGGGAAGCCGGTCCGTCAGGGACGCAGGGCGGCGTGGCCAAGGCCGGGATCGCCGCCGGCTCCGGGTCGGGCGGACGGGGCTTGAACGAACTGATCCTGGCAATGGCGATGCTTTTCGCCGTGGTCGGCATGGCCACCGCCGGCACCGCGCTTTCCTGGCGCGACGACCTGAACGCCAAGGACAAGGGCCGCGTCGCCTCCGTGACCGCTCCCGCGACCGACTTCTCGAAGGCCGAGCGCTTCGAGCGGATGTCGGCCGGTGCGACCACCACCACCGCGACGCCGAACCGCGACGTCTTCTCCCAGTTCTCGGCCAATCTCACCTTCGAGGGCGAGCAGGACTTCAAGGTCGGCAACGGCCTGTTCCGGAAGATCTGGGTGTCGTCGCCCTCCTCGACGCAGGCCTCCGACGGGCTCGGGCCGCTGTTCAACGCCCGCGCCTGCCAGGAGTGTCACCTGAAGGACGGTCGCGGCAACCCGCCCATCGGCGATGCCCGCGCCGTGTCGATGTTCCTCCGCCTGTCGGTGCCCCCTAGGACCGAAGCCGAGCACGCCGCGCTTGCCGACAAGACGCTGCTCCTGATTCCTGAGCCGACCTACGGCGGGCAGCTCCAGAACTTCGCAGTCCCCGGGGTCCCGGCCGAGGGCGAGATGCGGATCGCCTACGAGGAGGTTCCGGTGGCGCTCGGCGGCGGCGAGACCGCGAGCCTCCGCAAGCCCGCCTATTCGATCGAGGATCCCGGCTTCGGCCCGATGGCCGACGACGTGATGCTCTCACCGCGAGTAGCGCCGCCGATGATCGGCGTCGGCCTCCTCGAGGAGATCCACCCCGGCGACATCGTCGCCCATGCCGACCCGGACGATGCGGACGGCGACGGCATCTCGGGCCGGCCGAGCATGGTGCGCGATCGCGAGACCGGCGAGCTGGTGCTCGGGCGGTTCGGATGGAAGGCGTCGGTGCCGGACGTGAGGAGCCAGTCGGCCGAGGCGTTCTCGGGGGACATGGGGCTGTCGACGCCGTTGGTGCCCGCCGCCTGGGGAGAGTGCACCGAGGCACAGGTCGCCTGCCGCGAGGCGCCAGACGGCGTCCAGGAGCGGCTTGGCGCGGAAGAGGCGCCGGCTCAGGTGCTGGACCTGGTGGCGTTCTACAGCCGCAATCTCGCCGTGCCGGCGCGTCGCGACGTGGACGATCCGGAGGTGCTTGCCGGCAAGGCGCTGTTCTACGAGTTCGGCTGCGCTTCCTGCCACGTGCCGAAATACGTCACCCGCCGCGACGCGCCGCAGCCCGAGCATCGCTTCCAGCTGATCTGGCCCTATACCGACCTCCTGCTCCACGACATGGGACCGGGGCTCGCCGACGGCGCCCCGGTGGGCGACGCTTCCGGCCGCGAGTGGCGGACGGCGCCGCTGTGGGGCATCGGCCTGACCGAGACCGTCAACGGCCACACCAACTTCCTTCATGACGGCCGGGCGCGTAACCTGCTTGAGGCCGTCCTGTGGCACGGCGGCGAGGCGGAGGTCGCCAAGGACCGGGTCGTCGACGCCACCCCCGCCGAGCGCAACGCGCTGATCCGGTTCCTGGAGTCGCTGTGATGGTCGTGATGCGCCTTGCTGCCGCCGTCGTCGCCCTTGCCGCCGCGATCCTGCCGGCCGCAGCCGAGGAAGGCGACCCGATGCTACCGGCGCCGGCGATCGCGTTCCGGCCGGCGGTCGAGCGCGTGATCGACTGGGTGATCCTCCCCGCCTACGAAGGGCTCGGCGAGCGCGCCGCGGAGGAGGCGAGGCTTGTCGACGCGCTTTGCGTCGAGGCCGACGAAACGCATCTGGCCGCGGCACGCGAGGGCTTCCGGGACTTGGTCACGGCGTGGTCGGGCGTCGAGATGTTCCGCTTCGGCCCGGCCCGCGAGGCGAACCGCTACGAGCGCCTGTTCTTCTGGCCCGATCCCCGCGGCCGGGGCTTGCGGCAGGTGCAGCAGGTCATTGCCGGCGCCGATGCCACGGCGATCGACGTCGAGACGCTGCGGCAGAAGAGCGTCGCCGTGCAGGGCCTGCTCGCCCTCGAATACGTGCTGTTCGGCACCGGCAGCGAGACGCTCGTCGTGGCCGGCGATGCGGCGGGCGAGTTCCGCTGCCGCTATGGCGCCGCCGTCGCCGATGCGATCGCGACGACGGCGGGCGAGATCCTCACGGGCTGGACGGAGCCCGGCGGCTATGCGCACCTGATGCGCGAGGCGGGCGCCGAGAACCCGGTCTATCGATCGCACGGCGAGGCGGTGCAGGAACTGCTCAAGGCCGCCCGGGAGCAACTGCAACTCGTCCGCGACAACAAGCTCGCCCAGGCGATCGGTGAGACGCCGGGGAAGGCCGAGCCGAAACGGTCGCCCTTCTGGCGCTCCGATTCGGTGATCCTCGCGATCAAAGCCAACCTCGACGCGGTGGTCGCCCTCGCCGGTCCCGACGGCATCGGCACGGTGCTTCCCACCGACAAGGCCTGGGTGGCGGGGCAGGTGGCGTTCGAGCTCGGCCGTGTCGACGAGGTGCTGGGTCGTCTCGATGCCGGCGGCAAGCCATGGGAGTCGCTGCCCACGCATCCGGACGCCCATGTCGACTTTCTCTACACGCTCATCCCGCTCGGGGACGTGCTCGCGGTCCTCGAGACGGACTA
>JBIQKL010000025.1:11187-35499 GCA_044506555.1 Hyphomicrobiales bacterium
TTCTCTACACGCTCATCCCGCTCGGGGACGTGCTCGCGGTCCTCGAGACGGACTACCCGGCCGCTCTCGGCCTGATCACGGGGTTCAATTCGCTCGATGGCGACTGACCGACGGACTTTCCTCAAGTCGCTGGCGGCGCTCGGCGCGCTGCCCTTCGCGACGTTCGCCCGCGCCGACCAGGCGCCGGCCTTCGTCGCCGCCCGGATGGAAGGACGCGAAGCCTTCACCGTCGCGGTGCTCGATGCGGCCGGCGAGGTTCTCTTCACGGAGGAGCTCGACGCGCGCGGCCACGACATCGCGCTTTCGCCGGATCGCGCCACGGCGGTCGTCTTCGCCCGCCGCCCAGGCTGGTTCGCGCTCGCCATCGACATCCCGGGACGCCGCCGCATCGCGAGCTTCGCGCCCCCGGAGGGCCGGCACTTCTACGGCCACGGCCTGTTCTCGGCCGATGGCCGTCTGCTTTACGCCACGGAGAACGACTGGGACGGCGAGCGCGGCGTCCTCGGCGTCTACGACGTCGGCGCCGGCTATCGCCGGATCGGCGAGTTCGGCAGCGGCGGCATCGATCCGCACGAGGCGATGCTGATGTCGGACGGGCGCACCATCGTGGTCGGAAACGGCGGCATCATCACCCATCCCGACTACGAGCGGATGAAGCTCAACCTCGCGACCATGGAACCCTCGCTGGCCTATGTCGACGCCGAGACGGGCGACCTGATCGAGCGCGTCGTGCTGCCCCCGTCGCTGCACCAGCTCTCCATCCGCCACATGTCCGAGGCGGGGGACGGAAGCATCTGGTTCGGCGGCCAGTATGAGGGTTCCGAGACCGATGCCGTGGATCTGGTCGGCCGTCATCGCCGCGGTGCCGCGACGGCGGAGCTGGTGTCCGCCCCGCGCTCGGCCTATGGCGGCATGCGCCAGTATGTCGGGGACATGGCCGTAAGTCAGGACGGACTTCGGATCGCGGCGACCAGTCCGGTCGGCGGCCGGATCATGGTGTTCGATGCGACGACGCGCGACCTCGTGGCGACGCGCGACGTCGCCGACGTCTGCGCCATCACCGGCGAGGGCCGCGGCTTCTTCTCCACCGATGGCCGCGGCCGGCTGTGGCGGGGGGAGACGCTGCTCAGCGAGGACCCATCCGTCGCCTGGGACAACCACATCCGCCGCCTGGCGTGAGGGCAGGGGGTGACGCACCTCCTCTCCCGGTAGGGAGAGGTCACCGAAGCACGGCCGCTTGCGGCCGATGCGGAGGTTGGTGAGGGGCGGGACATTGGAGCGGGCCGATCCCCTCACCAAGCTCGACCTCGCTCCGCTGCGCAGAGCCGGTCTCGCTATCCTCTCCCTACCGGGAGAGGAGGCGGGCCCTCCGCGCCTCGAAGCACGCAGGCGGCGGACGTCTTCTACTCGATGACGATGCGCGGCGGCGGGCGCCCGCCGGTGCGTGCCGCCAGCACGTTGTCCCACATCCGCGTCGCGATCTGGCGGTAGATCGTCGCGTGGGGTCCGTCAGGATCGGCGACGACGATCGGCGTGCCGGCATCGGACGTCATGCGGATGCCGAGGTCGAGCGGCACCTCGCCGAGGAACGGGACATTGAGCCGCTCCGCCTCGTGGCGGGCGCCGCCATGGGCGAAGATGTCGGTACGGCCGCCGCAATGCGGGCAGACGAAGTAGCTCATGTTCTCGATGATGCCGAGCACTGGCACGTCGACCTTGCGGAACATGTTGAGGCCCTTGCGCGCGTCGATCAGCGCCAGGTCCTGCGGCGTCGAGACGATGACTGCGCCGGCGAGCGGCACCTGCTGCGCCATCGTGAGCTGCGCGTCGCCGGTGCCCGGCGGCATGTCGACCACCAGCACGTCGAGCTCGCCCCATTCGACCTCGCGCAGCATCTGGGTCAGCGCCGACATGACCATCGGCCCGCGCCAGATCATCGGCGTCTCCTCCTCGACGAGGAGGCCGATCGACATCGCCTTCAGCCCGTGGACCTGAAGCGGGCGGAGGACGCGCCCGCCTACCGTTTCCGGCTTCTCCTTCAGGTCGAGGAGGCGCGGGATCGAGGGGCCGTACACGTCGGCGTCGAGGATGCCGACCCGGAGGCCGTTGGCGCCGAGGGCCAGCGCGAGATTGACCGCGGTGGTCGACTTGCCGACCCCGCCCTTGCCGCTCGCGACCGCCACGATGGCGCCGACGCCCGGCACGCCGGCCTTGGCCGGCCCGTGCGGACGGCCCGTTGCCGGCCGGCCGGGCGAGGTCGCCGGGCGCTGCGGGCTTCCGGCGGCGCCCTTCCGCTCGGCGGTGAGCACGACCAGCGCGCTCTCGACACCGGGCATCGAACGGACAGCCGCTTCGGCGGCCTCGCGAAGCGGCTCCATGCCGCCGGCGCGCTCCGCCGGGACGGTGACGGAGAACATCACCTTGCCGCCGGTGATGAAGATGTCCGAGACCAGCCCGAGGCCGACGATATCGTCCTGGCCTCCCGGTCCGCGCACCTCACGGAGGCGCTCGAGCACCTGCTCCTTGGTTATCCCTGCCATCTACCTGATCGCTTCGCCGGCTGTCCCTGCGCGCGACCATACCCCTTGCCGTCGTGAGATCAACGCCTGGTGCCGGCCGGCCGATACAAAGAAGCCGCCGGGAGACCGGCGGCTCGACAACGTTTCCCGGGGCTTGCAGGAATAGTCAGCTCGCGACCTGAAGCTCGACTGCCTTGGGTCCCTTGCCGCGCTTGTCGGGCTCCGTTTCGTAAGAGATCCGCATGCCATCGGTGAGAGTCGGAATCCCCGAGCGCTCGACCGCCGTCACATGGACGAATACATCCTTGCCGCCATCGTCCGGCGTGATGAAGCCGTATCCCTTGGAGGCGTTGAAGAACTTGACTGTGCCGTTCTGGCGCATCCGCGTAGCCTTCTCAGTTCGTTGCAGTCGACCGGCGGCACCCGTGCCGCACGGGTTGAGCAGGCTTCAGACTCCAGCGATAGAGACAGGGCAACCGGGTTGTTCGGCAGAAGCTGCAAGCTCCTCGCAAGGATCCTGCTTCCCGGTTCTTGGCGACGATGCGTCTTGTGCGCCTTCTGTGGTCTCTAGCCGATCCCGCGAGCCTGCCGGCCCCAAACTATGCGGCACGCGGCCGGCGAAAGCAATGCTGTGTCGGCGTCGTTCCAGAAGACCGGCACGGACGACTTGGACGTACATTGGACGCGAACTGACGGCCTGCAGAGCACGGCGTACACGAAGGCGTGAGGTCGAGACGGAATCAGGGACTCTCGACGTTACACCGCCGCATGACCGGATTTTCGCCGGAGAGGAGGGCGCATGACTGCGAAGATTACCCAGGAAATCATCCAAGCCTATGACGAATACACGCATCTGACGCTGGATCGCCGCGGATTCATGGAGAAGCTGACGAAACTTGCCGGAAGCGGGGCGGCGGCTGCCGCGATCGTCCCGCTGCTCGCCAGCAACTACGCCAAAGCGGAGATCGTCCCGCCCGACGATCCGCGCCTGAAGATCGAGAACGTGACCTATCCCGGACCGGCCGGCGAGGTGAAGGGCTACCTTGCGATGCCGGCGGATCCCGAAGGAGAACTGCCCGCAGTCATCGTCGTTCACGAGAACCGCGGGCTCAACCCGCACATCAAGGACGTGACCCGCCGGCTGGCGCTCGAGGGCTTCGTCGCGCTCGGCGTCGATCTCCTGTCGCGCCAGGGCGGGACTCCGGCAACCGACGAGGAAGCCGCGCAGATGTTCCAGGGGATCGACCGTGCCGCGCTGGTGCCCGACGCGGTCGCGGCGATCGCCTATCTCGCGGGGCTGCCGCAGACCAATGGCAAGGTCGGCGCCGTCGGCTTCTGCTTCGGCGGCGGCATCGTCGGCCAGATGGCGGTGGAGAGCCCCGACCTGCTCGCCTCCGTCGCCTATTACGGCGCCCAGCCGGCAGCCGAGGATGTCCCGAAGATCACGGCGAAGGTGCTGCTGCATTATGCCGGGCTCGACGAGCGCATCAACGCCGGCATTCCCGCTTACGAGGAAGCACTGAAGGCGGCAGGGGTCGACTACAGCCTCCACGTCTATGACGGCGTCAACCACGCCTTCAACAACGATACCTCCGAGGCACGATACGACGAAGCCGCCGCCACGCTCGCCTGGCAGCGGACCGTCGATTTCCTGAAGGCCGCCCTGGGCTGACGGCGGTCAGGGCGAGCGCAATGCACCGCGGGTAGGCGGCAGTCTACCCGCGGCATCGCGTGTCCAGAGCCAGACCATCGCCGGTCTGCGCGACGCGATGATCGGGCTCTCATCTCCGAGTTCCTCGCCACGACCCGATGCTGCTCCGACCAGGACTGGACGGCGCGATCGTCGCCGGCGGTCTTGCTGGCGATACACCGTCACCGGGGTCACAACGGTGCAAAGATAGTGAAGAAGTCAGTGTGTCCTTCGGGTTTCATTGTCAATTAGCACGGTATTAACGCCCAATCTGCATTACACTGCTATGGCGGGTCGATTCGCGATCCGGCATCGAGAGGAGAACTACCTTGGCTAAGACTGCAACGAGCAAGCCGGCTGCCAAGAAGGCCCCGGCGAAGAAGCCGGCAGCGAAGGCAGCGCCGGCCAAGAAGCCCGCTGCCGCGAAGAAGACGACCGCGAAGGCGGCCGCGCCGAAGAAGGCCCCGGCGAAGAAGCCGGCAGCGAAGGCGGCGCCGGCCAAGAAGCCCGCTGCATCCAGGTCCGCTGCATCCAAGTCCGCGGCGGCAAAGCCCGCGGCCGCGTCGAAGAAGGCGTCGACCTCCAAGGCGCCGACCAGGAAGGCGCCGACCAAGAAGGCAGCAGCGACGAAGGCTGCCGCGGCGAAGAAGAAGTAAGACTGCTCCCTCGACTGAGCTTTCCGCCTCCCGTCGCCGCAGCGGCTCGTTCCGCGTTCCGGCCGAGCGGCGACCGGAGCGGCATCGTCGGGTGAATCCAAGTCGGGTGCGCTGGCGGCCCGCCGATGCAGGCGCGCCGCTGTCTGCGGATGCGTGATGCAGTTCGGCTCTTCGCAGTGCTACGGTGCCGTCGCGACCGGCAACGAGCGAGGAGAACCGAAATGTTGCGCGACAGTTCGAAAGAGACTCGGCGTCCGTTGCGGATGGCCGCTATCGCCGTTGCGTCCGTCACCGGCATCTACGCAGGCGCCGCGTCGGCCGACGATGCGATCAGCGACGTGACGTTCAATTGCGCCGAGGGCAAGAGCATCGCGGCGACCTTCTACACGGACAAGGTCGATCTCGAGCTCAGCGACGGGCGCAGCATGAGCCTGCCCCAGACGATGTCCGGATCGGGTATCCGCTATGCCGATGCGGACGAGAGCTTCGTCTTCTGGAGCAAGGGCGACACGGCTTTCGTCACGGAGGGCGCCGACGCGAAGGAGACCTTCTCCGACTGCGTCGCCGCCAAGTAGCGACGGGCTGTCGATGGCGGTGCCGGTCACGGCGATCGCCGGCGTGGTGCTGGCCGGCGGTCGCTCGTCGCGCATGGGCGAGCGCGACAAGGCGTTCGCCGTCCTTGCGGGGATGCCCCTGATCGGCCATGCGACGGCGCGTCTCCGGCCCCAGGTCACGGCGCTGGCGATCAGCGCCGGTGCCGACGTCGCCCGTTTCGCCGCGCTCGGCCAGCCGGTCCTGGCCGATCCCATTGCCGAGCGGGCCGGTCCGCTTGCCGGCATGCTCGCCGGGTTGAGATGGGCCCGCGGTATCGACCCTGGGATCACGCACGTGGCGACGGCCGCGGTCGATACGCCGTTCTTCCCGTTGGACCTCGTTGCCCGTCTCGCCGGCCGCGCCCGGCCGGACGGCGCCGCCGTGGCGCGGAGCGCCGGACGGGTGCACCCGGTCTTCGCGCTGTTGCCGGTGGGCCTCGCCGACGACCTCGACGGTTTCCTCGCGGGCGGCTCGTTCCGGGCGAGGGACTGGCTGGCGCGCCACGAACCGGTTGTCGTCGATTTCGCCGCGGTCCACGGGACCGATCCGTTCTTCAACGTCAACACGCCCCAGGACCTCGCGCGCGCCGAGGCCGAGGCGGCGGGTTGCACGACCCGGGGACTTGGTGAAAGCTGAGGCGTCGGCCACCGCCGGCCAACGACGTCTCAGGGGAGCGAACCATGAAACTCGCGAAAACTATGCTCGGCGCCGCCATCGTGCTTGCCGCATCGGCCGGCGTCCTGGCGGCAAAGGACTGGACCACTGTGCGGATCGGCATCGAGGCGGCCTATCCGCCGTTCAACGGGTACAACGCCAACAACGAGCTGGTCGGGTTCGACTACGACATCGGTGTCGCGCTCTGCGCCAAGATGGGCGTCGAGTGCACGTTCGTCGCCCAGGACTGGGACGGCATGATCCCGGCATTGCTCGCCGGCAAGTACGACGCGATCGTCTCCTCGATGTCGATCACCGACGAGCGCAAGCAGGTCGTCGACTTCACCGACAAGTACTACACCAACGCGCTGACCTTCGTCGCCCCGAAGGACGCCGACGGCAGCGACGTGTCGCCCGCCGGCATGGCCGGCAAGACGATCGGCGCGCAGGGCTCGACCGTCTCGGCCTCGTATCTCGAGGAGAATTACGGCGACTCCGACATCAAGCTCTATCCGACGCAGGATGACGCGTATCTCGATCTCGCCGCCGGTCGGCTCGACGCGGTGCTCGCCGACGTCGGCCCGTCGAACCTCTGGCTCGCCGGCGCCGACGGCGCGTGCTGCGCCTTCCTCGGCGAGGCGGTGGTCAAGGACGATCTCGTCGGCATCGCCATCCGCAAGGAGGACGGCGACCTCAAGGAGATGTTCAACAAGGCGATCGCGGAGATCGTCGCCGACGGCACTTACGCCGACATCAACGCCAAGTACTTCCCGTTCTCGATCTACTGAGCGCGATCCGGCGACCGGCGCTGATCAGCGGCGCCGGACGCCGGCAAGGGGTGGGGACTCCGGGTCTTGGCTGACGCGCTGGCGCTGCTTTCGTTCGGTCCCGACGGCTGGGGCGACGAACTCGCGGCCGGCGCCTGGCTGACGATAAGGCTGGCGCTGGCGACGCTGCCGTTCGGCCTCGCCGTGGGGCTTGCCGTCGCGCTCATGCGGGATTCGGGGAATCGCTGGCTGAGGATCCCCGGGAACGTCTTCACCACCGTGTTCCGGGGCCTGCCGGAGCTCCTGACCCTGCTTCTGGTCTATTTCGGCGCGCAGATGCTGCTCGCCCGCATGTTCGGCGCGGTCGAGGTCAGCGCCTTCGTCTCCGGGCTCGTCGCTCTCGGCCTGGTCTTCTCGGCCTATGCCAGCGAGGTCTTCCTGGGCGCCTTCCGCGGCATCGGGCGCGGCCAGTACGAGGCGGCCTATGCGCTCGGCCTTCGGCCGTTCACCGTGTTCCGCCTCGTCGTCCTGCCGCAGCTCGTCCGGCTCGCCTTGCCGGGCCTCGCCAATCTCTGGCTGGTCCTTCTCAAGGACACCTCGCTCGTCTCGGTGATCGCGCTCAACGATCTGCTCCGCCAGACGTCGGTCGCCGTGCGGGCGACGAAGGAGCCGTTCCTGTTCTATCTCGTCGCCTGCATGATCTACCTGGCGATGTCCTCGATCTCCTCGGTCGGCATCGCCGGCATCGAACGATGGGCGGCGCGGGGGACGCGACGCTGATGACCGCGGAGCTGTTCGAGCGCTACGGCTTCCGGATGCTCGAGGGCCTCCTCGTCACCGTCGAGCTCGTCGTCATCTCCGTCGCGCTTGGCGCGTTGCTCGCTCTGCCGGTCGCGCTCGCCCGCATGTCGCGGAGCCGGGTTCTGCGGACGCTGTCCTTCGGCTATGTCCATTTCTTCCGCGGCACGCCGCTGCTCGCCCAGCTCTTCCTCGTCTATTACGGCAGCGGGCAGTTCCGGCACTTCTTCGAGTCGATCGGCCTGTGGTGGCTGTTTCGCGACGCGTTTTTCTGCGCGGTCTTCACCTTCACGCTCAACACCGCCGCCTACCAGGCCGAGATTCTGCGCGGCGCGATCCGCGCCGTGCCGCACGGCCAGCGCGAGGCGGCGATGGCGCTCGGACTTCGCGGGCCGGTCGTGCTCTTCAGGGTCATCCTGCCGCAGGCGCTCCTCACTGCCCTCAGGCCGCTCGGCAACGAGGTGATCCTGATGATCAAGGGCTCAGCGGTCGCTTCCATCGTCACCGTCTACGACATCATGGGTGTCGCCGACGTCGCCTTCGCGCGCTCCTTCGACCTCTCCGTCTATCTCTGGGCGGCGGTGCTCTATCTCCTCCTGGTCGAGATCCTGTCGCGAGTCTGGAACCGGCTCGAGCGCCGCCTCGCAAGCCATCTCGCCGTTGCCGGTGCGAAGGCCTGACGCGCGCCGTTTCGTGCGCTAGAAGAGCCCGGTACGGCTCACCAGACATCGGAGTGAAAAGACATGGCGAAGGTTGCCTTCATCGGGCTCGGCGTGATGGGATTCCCCATGGCCCGCCACCTCAAGGAGCGTGGCGGCCACGAGGTCACCGTCTACAACCGCACCGCAGCGAAGGCCGAGGCGTGGGTTGCGGCTCATGGTGGCAGCGCGGCCGCCGTGCCGAAGGCCGCGGCCGAGGGCGCCGACTTCGTCTTCACCTGCGTCGGCAACGACGACGATCTCCGCGCGGTCGTTCTCGGTCCAGACGGCGCGCTTGCCGGGATGAAGGCGGGCGCGATCCTCATCGACAACACGACGGCGTCGGCAACCGTCGCCCGCGAGCTCGAGGCGGCGGCCAAGGCGAAAGGCTGCGGCTTCCTTGACGCGCCGGTCTCCGGCGGGCAGGCCGGTGCCGAGAACGGCCAGCTCACCGTCATGGTCGGCGGCGAGGCGGCGACGTTCGAGAAGGCCAGGCCGGTGATCGACGCCTATGCGAAGATGGTCGGGCTGATGGGGCCTGCGGGTGCCGGCCAACTCACCAAGATGGTCAACCAGATCTGCATCGCCGGGTTGGTCCAGGGCCTCTCCGAGGGCATTCACTTCGCTCACCGCTCCGGCCTCGACGTCGAGAAGGTGATCGGGGTCATCTCCAAGGGTGCCGCCCAGTCGTGGCAGATGGAGAACCGCTGGAAGACGATGGACGCGGGCAAGTTCGATTTCGGCTTCGCGGTCGAGTGGATGCGGAAGGATCTCGGCATCGCCCTGGCCGAAGCGCGCGCCAACGGCGCCAAGCTGCCGGCGTGCGCTCTGGTCGACCAGTTCTATGCCGAGGTCCAGGCGATGGGCGGCCGGCGCTGGGATACCTCGAGCCTCATCGCCCGTCTCGATCGCGACTGAGGGAACGCGCAGCGTGGCGCGGCTCAGTGGTCGATGTCGCTCTCCGCGACGAGCCGCGCCACTTTCCGTTCCCGGTGGATGGTGTAGATGCCGGAAGCGATGACCAACGCCGTGCCGATGATCATCGGCAGGTCCGGGATCTCGTGCCACACGATGAAGCCGACCACGATTGCCCAGAGCACAACGATGTAGCGGAACGGCGCAACCACCGCGATGTCCCCGTAGCGCATGAAGTCGACCGCGAAGAGATAGCCGCCGATCAGCAGGATCGCCGCGCCACCGATCAGGAGGAGCGCCTGCGGGCTCGGCATGACCCAGGTCTCGCCCACGGCCAGGCTGAAGACCGGACCGCTGAGGCAGACGACGATGGCGGTGACCAGCGCGACGAGCAGGATCGGGATGCCCCGCGGCATGGTCCGCGTCGCGAGGTCGCGAAGGGTGATGAACAGCATCGAGGCCAGCGCGACGAGGCTCCAGGCGTCGAAGCCGGAAAGTCCCGGCCGGATCACGATCATCACGCCGAGGAAGCCGACCCCGATCGCGGCCCAGCGCCGCCAGCCCACGCGCTCGCCGAAGAGCAGCGCGGCGCCCGCCGTGACCATGAGCGGGACCACCTGCAGGATGGCGTTGATGTTGCCGATCGGCATGTTGAACAGCGCCAGGATGAACAGGATCGCCGATGCGACCTCGGCCACGGTTCGCCAGAACAGCGACCAGTCGCGGAGAGCGGGAATGTGCCGCATCACCCCGGCGAGGAAGGCCACCGGCACGAGGAGCAGCGTCGCGAACAGGCCGCGGAGGAACAGGATCTGCCCGAGCCCGAGCTCCGCGCTGGCGAGCTTGATCAGCGTGTCGTTGAGCAAGAACAGGAAGTTCGCTGCGGAGATCCCGAGGATGCCGCGGAGGTTCTCACGGAATGTCGCCGTCGCCATGGTCGCGCCTGTCACTCGCGCGGGCGGCGCAAGGTCGCGCGTCCACCCGGTGCGGGTCGTCTTGAATGGAAGGAGGTCACCGGCGGCGGTAGCCGCGGGTCAGTGCCCATCTTCTATGCAGTGGCGGGGGCCGGATGTCGAGTGGCGGCCGTTCGCTCAGAGCACCGGCCGCAGGCGCTCGCCGGCGCGGATGAAGGTCATCGGATCGATGGCCTTGCCGTTGACCCGGATCTCGTAGTGGAGATGCGGCCCGGTCGAACGGCCGGTGCTGCCGGTATTGCCGACCACGTCGCCCTTGGCCACCGACTGGCCCTTCTTGGCGATGATCTTGCTGAGATGGGCGAAGCGCGTCGTAATGCCGCCCCCGTGGTCGATCTCGACCATGTAGCCATAGCCGCGATTGTAGCCGGCCGAGATCACCTTGCCGCCTGCCGTGGCCCGCGCCGGTTGCCCGGACGGCGAGCGGAAGTCGATACCGGAATGCATCGCCGGCCGGCGCCGGAACGGATCGGTACGAACGCCGAAGCGGCTGGTGATGCTGCCCTTGCTCATCGGCGTCGTCAGCGGCAAACCGGAGGCGGTCTTCTGGAGCGCCGTCAGCTGCTCGACCTGGACCAGCGCGAGCTTCACCCCGTCGCGGAAGGTCTCGGGATCGGCATCGTTCGGGATCGGCTCGAACGGCCCGCCGATCGCGTCGATGTTCCGGGCACTCCGGGGGAGGGGGCGCCCGATCTCCTTGAGCACGGCCGCGATCCGCTTCGACCGCTCGGCGGCTGCGGCGGAGACCTCGTCGATCATGGCGACCTGATCGGCGGCGACGTAGTCGAGAGACGATTCGACCAGCGCCATCGTGTCCATCGCATCGGCCGCGGCCGGGTCGTCGATGCTGCCGGTGGTCAGCTCGTCGTCGCTCGCGTCGGCATCAATGAGGCCGGCCTTGCGCGCCGCTTTGCCGAGATCGGCGAGGATGTCCTTCCGCCGGTCGAGGATCGCCTGCCGGCTCGCGACCTCGCTGAGCCGCTCGTCGAACTCCTCCTGGTTGAGGAGCTGGCGGCTGGAGAGGCGGTCGATGTCGGCGCGAAGCGACGCGGTCTGGTCCTCGTAAGCCTGCTGCAGACGGTCGGCGCGAGCCAGCGATGCGGCGAGCAGGTCGTCGCGGAACACGAGATAGCCGGTCGCCGCCACGTAGGCGCTGAAGAAGACGAGCGCGAAGACGGCCGTCAGCGCCCACAGCCATGGGCGTATTCGGACCTCCCGGATCGTCTGCCGGCGGACGATGAATATGCGGCAGGACGGCGTTTTCTTGGGACGGGGTTCGTTTCGGCTCGCACGCGCGGTCGCCATGCCACTCCACCGGACTGGGGTATTCGTCCGGCGGAGTAGAAAAGCTCAAGGTTAACAAATCCTTCGCAGGATCCGTGGTTTTCTCCGCAATACACAGGTCGTCAGGTGGAAATTTCGGCCGCGGCGAGCACGGCAGCGACATGATCCTTGACCCGGACGTTCCGCCAGATGCGCCTGATGGTGCCGTTGGCGCCGATCAGGAAGGTCGAGCGGATGACGCCCATTGTCGTCCGTCCGTACATCATCTTCTCGCCCCAGGCACCGTAGCGCTCGATCACCTTGCGGTCCGGGTCGGAGGCCAGGATGACGCCGAGATCGTGCTTCGCCTTGAATTTCTCGTGCGATGCGGTGGTATCCGGCGAGACCCCGACCACGACCGCCTCGGCCTTGGCAAAGGCGGGGGCGGCGGCTGTGAAGTCGATCGCCTCGGTGGTGCAGCCGGGCGTGTCGTCCTTGGGGTAGAAGTAGAGCACCACCTTCCGGCCGTGGAAGTGGGAGAGGTTCACGGTGCCGCCGCCGTCGGTCGGCAGCTCGAAGTCGGGGGCCTTGTCGCCTTCCTGAAGCGTGCTCATCGTCGCCTTCCTTTCGTCGCGATTGCTCCGTTCATGGAACGTCGGAATCGCGGACGCAAGCGGTGCGTTGCCGGGGACGGCGGGCGCCGTTTTTCGTTGCGGGAGCGGGCCGGCGCTCCCGGCAATGACCGACAGGACCCCATGCGGCATTCTCAGCCGCTCCGGCGGCGCGCCGGAGTCATGCATTGACACCCGCCGGCGATCCCCCGGGTCCGCGGCGGAGTCCGCTGTTGCGTGCCGCACTCTACGGTATCGGTGCGATCGTCCTCCTCGTCGGCGTCGTCGCCGCGGTGACGATCGCGATCGTCCTTTCCGGCTCGACCGAGATCGGCATCGTCCGCGATCGGGTCCAGATAGCACTGGCCGTCGCGCTCGGTCCCGACCTCATCGTGGACGTGGGACGGGCCGCGATGACGATCGATTCCGACCTGGGGCTGGTGGTCGACCTCGAGCGGATCACGGCGCGGGACAGGGCGGGAGCGGTCGTCGTCTCCGTGCCGACGTCGCGGCTCGCCGTCGACAGCCTGGCGCTCCTCGGGATGAGCGTGGTTGTCACGCGGGCCGAGCTCGCCGCGCCGACGCTGGCGCTGGTCCGCGGTCCTGATGGAGTGGTGCGGCTGGAGGGTGCGGAAGCGCCGGGCGGGACCCGATCGCCCGACAACGAGCCGGTACCGGGACTGCCGCAGCTCGCCGACCGGCTGGTCGATGCCGACGCCGTCCTTGGCCGGATCCTCGACGAGCCGGCGCTCGCCCATCTCGACCTGACCGTCACGGATGGCAGCGTCAGTGTCCGCGACGCGGTGTCGGGCAATGTCCGGCGGTTCGAGGACATTGCGCTGATCGGCTCGACCGATGCCGCGGCCGGCGCGCTCACGGCGGAGCTGTCGGCCCGCACGCCCACGGGCACGTGGTCGGCCTCGCTCGCCCGGCGTGTCGAAGCGGCGACCGGCGATCGCCTCGTCTCGCTCGGCTTCTCGCAGATCACGCTCGCCGACGTCACCGAAGGCCTCGCCGGCACCGCCGCCGCCGAGATCCCGCTCTACGGCGCGGCCGACATCGTGCTCGACGCGCGCGGCCTCCGCGATGCGTCCATCCGTCTCGACATCGGTGCCGGCGTCCTCGACCTGGGTGCGCCCGACGAGACCGTCCTCCTCGACGAGGCGGCGATCCGAGCGCGATGGGACGGCGCCGCCGGGGAGATCGTCGTCGAGCCGTCGTCGGTCCACTTCGGACCGACCGGCGGCAGCTTCACCGGCGTGGTCCGCGACGAAGGCGGCGGCCGCTTCATGTTCGCCTTCGAGTCCGGCGACACGGTGCTCGCCTCCCGCGACATGGACGGGGATCCGCTCGCGGTCCAACTGCTCGAACTCTCCGGCAGCGCCGATGTTTCGGCGCGGCGGCTCGATGTCGACCGGCTGGTCGTCCAGACCGAACAGGGCTCGTTCGCCGGCGCGGTGCGCCTCGGCTTCACCGGCGAGACGCCGTCGCTGGCGGTCGCCGCCGAGCTGACGCCGATGGACATTGCGACCTGGAAGCGGATGTGGCCGGTCTTCGTCGCGCCCGGCGCACGCCGCTGGGCGCTCGACAACATTTCCGCCGGCCGGATCGCCGCGGCCCGGTTCGACGCGGCGGTGCCCGCCGGCGTCCTGTTCCGACCCGAGCCGCCGAAGCTCGATGCGGAGCAGTTCAGGCTCGACCTGCGGCTTGAGGACGTCACGGTGAGCACCTTCGGCGGCCTGCCGCCGGTCAGCCGGGCCTCCGGTCAGGCGGTGCTCGCCGGCGCGACCTTCGGCGTCGACGTCGCCTCGGGCGAGGTTAGAACGCCCGGTGGGAGGCTGGTCGCGGTCGACGCGGGCGCCTTCGCGATCGACGACGTATTCGATCCGTCCTCGGACGGCGTGGTGGAGGTGCAACTGTCGGGCGCCGCCGATGCGATCGGGGAACTCGCCGACGCTGAGCCGTTACACGCCCTCGCCAGGCGCGACCTCGTGCCCGCCGATCTCTCGGGGACCGCCGAGGTCGTGGTCTCGGCACGCGTGCCGCTCGAACTCGCCGCGGACGACGACGTCTCTTGGAAGGTTACGGCGCGGGGAACGGATCTGGCGAGCCGGAAGCCGCTGGAGGGCCGGCGCTTCCGCGACGCCGACGTCACCATCGTCGTGACGGGCGACGCGGTGTCGATCGACGGCACGGCCGAAGTCGACGGCGTGATGGCTGCCGTGAGCCTCGCCCAGCCGCTCGCCCGCGACGGCAGCAATGCGCCGGGCGCGCAGCAGGCCGCGGCGCTGACGCTCGACCGCGACGCCCGGCTCCGCCTCGGGCTCGACATCGAGGACATCGTCTCGGGCACCGTCGACGCGCAGGTGCGCAGCCTCCCCGACGGCGCGGGGGAGCATTACGACCTCGATCTTCGCCGGGCTCGGCTGGTGCTTTCCGGGCTCGGCTGGTCGAAGGAGGTCGGCGTGCCGGCGTCGATGGCGTTCGACCTCCGTCCGGCGGATGGCGGGTCGCGGATCGAGAACATGGTCCTTGCCGGCGACGGCTTCGGCTTCACCGGGACTGCGGACGTCAACGCAACCGACGGCCTCGTCGCGGCGCAGCTCGCGGGCGTCCACCTCCAACCCGGTGACGACGTTGCGGTGACGATCGCCCGCAAGGACGCGGGCTATGCCGTCGCCGTCGACGGCGCGTCGTTCGACGTCCGCGGCGTGATCGCGGAGATGAAGGGCGACGGCGAGGACTCGGAGGACGGCGGGAGCGCCGACGTCTCGGTCGAGGCGCGCGTGCGGAAATTGCACGGCTACGGCAACCGCGCCATCAACGATGCCGCGCTCACGTTCGTCCTCGCCGGCGACGTGCCGCGGCAGCTCACCGTCAACGGCAAGCTCGGCGGCGCCCCGCTGTCGCTCGCCTATGTCGACGACCTCACCCGGGCTTCGCTGAAGGCGACGGCGGGCAACGCCGGGGCGGTGCTCGCCTATCTCGACGTCTATGGCCGCATCGGCGGCGGTCGCCTCGTCATTGCCGGTGAGCGCCCGGCGCCCACCGGACCGCTTGCCGGCACGATCGCGATCACCGATTTCGCCATCCTCGACGAGCCCGCGATGCGCGAGGTGGTCTCACGTGCCCGGCCCAAGGAGGGCGAGACCATCGACGTCGCCAAGATGCATGCCGAGGAGATGAGTGCGGTGTTCCGCTACACGGGCAACGAGATCTTCGTGGACGACGCGCTTCTCCGCGGCACCTCGATGGGCGCCACGTTCAACGGCGTGTTCGATCTCGTGCGGTCGGTCGTCACGATCAGCGGGACCTACATCCCGCTGTTCGGCATCAACAGCGCCTTCAGCCGCCTGCCGGTCGTCGGCCGGATTCTCGGCGGCCGGAACGGCGAGGGGCTGATCGGCGTCACCTTCAAGATCGAAGGCCCGATCGACGGTCCCCGCGTCTTCGTGAATCCGCTGTCGGCGGTCGCTCCGGGCATCCTCAGGAAGGTCTTCGAGTTCAAGTAGAGGGCTCGCATTGCAGCCAGTCGACCGCCACCCGACGCCGCGGCGCTTCCCGCGATCCTCGGGTCGAGCCCGAGGATGACGGTCGTGAATGGCAGCTGTAGTGCTCTATCCCGCCCGTACCAGGACGTGCTTCTTCTTCCCGAACGAGAGCTTGAGCACGCCGTCGCCGGCCATGTCGGCCCGTGAGAAGGTCTGCGCCGGATCGGAGACGCGGGCGTCGTTGACGCTGATCGCGCCGTTGGCGACGGCGCGGCGCACCTCGCCGTTCGAGGTGGCGAGGCCTGCCTTCACGAACAGGACGCCGACCGGCAGCCCGGCGTCCAGCTCGGCGGAGGGGAGAGTCACGGTCGGCAGGGCGGCGGCGATGGCGCCTTCCTCGAAGGTGCGGCGAGACGCCTCGGCGGCCTCGTCGGCAGCGGCACGGCCATGGAGGAGCGTCGTCGCCTCGGTGGCGAGCACCTTCTTGGCCTCGTTGATCTCGGCGCCTTCGAGCTTCGACAGGCGGTCGATCTCGTCGAGCGGCAGCTCCGTGAAGAGCTTGAGGAAGCGCGTCACGTCGCCGTCCTCGGTGTTCCGCCAGAACTGCCAGTATTCGTACGGCGAGCGCATGTCGGCCTTGAGCCACACCGCACCTTGCGCCGTCTTGCCCATCTTGGCGCCTGACGACGTGGTGATCAGCGGGCAGGTGAGAGCGTAGAGCTGCGGCGTGTCCATCCGCCGGCCGAGCTCGATGCCGTTGACGATGTTGCCCCACTGGTCCGAGCCGCCCATCTGCAGGCGCGTCCCGTGGCGGCGCGACAGCTCGACGAAGTCGTAGGCCTGGAGGATCATGTAGTTGAACTCGAGGAACGAGAGCTCGTGCTCGCGCTCGAGCCGGAGCTTCACCGACTCCATCGACAGCATGCGGTTGACCGAGAAGTGCCGGCCGACATCGCGGAGAAAATCGATGTAGTTGAGCGGCGCGAGCCACTCGGCATTGTCGGTCATCGTCGCGCCGGTCGGCCCGTCGTTGAAGTCGAGAAAGCGCGCGAAGACGGCGCGGAGGCTCTGCTTGTTGGCCTCGATCTCGTCGTAGGTGAGGAGCTTCCGGGTCTCGTCCTTGCCGGAGGGGTCGCCGACGCGGGTGGTGCCGCCGCCCATCAGCGTGATCGGCTTGTGGCCGGTCTTCTGCAGCCAGCGGAGCATCATGATCGACAGCAGATGCCCGACATGAAGCGAAGGACCCGTGCAGTCGTAGCCGACATAGGTGGTGATCGGCCCGGCGAGCGCCAGGGCATCGAGGCCCTCCGGATCGGAGCACTGGTGGATGAAGCCGCGCTCGGAAAGGACGCGCATGAAGTCTGACTTGAAGGCGGTCATTCTCGTCACCGGAAAAGCAAAAAAGGCCGCCGGGGCGGCGTGCGAAGCCGTATAACAGCCGCAGTCGGCCTTGACCAAGAGGCGCCGGGTGCAATCGGGGACGGATGACATGAAGACGATCGTCGGGCTGATGAGCGGCACCTCGATGGACGGCGTCGATGCGGCCGTCCTGGTTTCGGACGGCGAGACCGTCGCCGGGACCGGCCCGACCGCCTTCCGGCCTTATGCCGATGCCGAACGCGCCGTTCTCCGGCAGGCGCTGGCCGACGCCCGCGGCATCGGCGACCGCGACGCCCGTACCGGCGCGCTTGCCGAGGCCGAGCGGATCGTCACCGATGCCCATGCCGAGGCGGTGGAGCGGCTCCGGGCCGGGCACGACGGCCCCATCGATCTCGTCGGCTTCCACGGCCAGACGCTGTTCCACGCGCCGGAGCGGCGGCTCACTGTCCAGATCGGCGACGGACGGCGGCTCGCGGCGCGCCTCGGCGTGCCGGTGGTCTACGATTTCCGCGCCGCCGATGTCGCGGCAGGCGGGCAGGGTGCGCCGTTCGTGCCGATCTATCACCGGGCCCTGGTGCGGATGGCCGGGCTCGCCGGCGATGTCGTGGTCGTCAATATCGGCGGCGTTTCGAACATCACCCGGATCGGGTCCGATGGACGGATCAGCGCCGGCGATACCGGGCCGGGCAACGCGCTGATCGACGACGCGATGCTTTCGCTCACCGGCGAGCGGATGGACCGCGACGGCACCCGCGCCGCCCGTGGCACGGTGGACGGGGACCGTGTCGCCGCGGCGCTCGCGGCGCCGTGGTTCACGCTGCCGTTTCCGAAGTCGCTCGACCGCAACGCCTTCACCGCCGATTTCGTCGCCGGGCTCGCGCCCGACGATGCGCTCGCGACGCTCGCCGCCTTCACCGCCGCGTCGCTGGCGAAGGGCATCGCCGTGGCAGGCGGCGCGGACACGATCGTCGTCGCCGGCGGCGGGGCGCACAATCCGGTGATCCTCCGGATGCTCGCCGAGGCCAGCGGGGTCACCGTCCGTCGCGCTGCCGATCTCGGCTGGGACGGCGACTTCCTCGAGGCGCAGGCCTTCGCCTATCTCGCCGCGCGGAGCGTGGCCGGTCTGCCGCTGAGCCTGCCCGAGACCACCGGCGTGCCTCGCCCGATGCCGGGGGGCGTGCTTGCCCGTCCGGAGCCGGTCGCTGCCTGATCCGGCGAAATACTCGCTCTTCGATCCCGAAAAATCGACGCAAGCCATTGATCCGCCACGGATCGCCTGCATTACTGGGGCGCGCGGCGCCGGGCGGGCCATGCGCATGACCTGAGGCGGGGACCGTGATGTTTGAGGCGATGGATCTTGCGATATTCATCGGCTCGGCGCTCGTGGTCGCATCCGTGTTCACGAGCCTGATCAGCTTCAGGTTCGGGGCGCCGCTCCTCCTCATCTTCCTCACCGTCGGACTGCTCGCCGGCGAGGACGGACCGCTCGGCATCGTCTTCGACAACGGGCAGGCCGCTTTCTTCGTCGGCAGCGTGGCGCTCGCCATCATCCTGTTCGACTCCGGCTTCGCGACCAAAACGGCGACACTCCGCGTCGCGGCCTGGCCGGCATGCGTCCTCGCCACCGTCGGCGTGATGATCACTGCTTCGCTGGTCGCCATGGCGGCCCATTTCATCTTCGGGCTGCCCTGGATGTACGGCTTCATCCCTCGGCGCGGTGCTCTCCCCGACCGATGCGGCCGCAGTGTTCTTCCTGCTTCGCGTCGGCGGCATCAATGTCCGCGACCGGGTCCGCTCGACACTCGAGGTCGAGTCCGGCTCGAACGATCCCGCCGCGATTTTTCTCGCCGTCTCCCTGGTCGGGATCGCAACCGCGCCGAGCGGGGGGGCCGCTGTCGACTTGATCGCCACCTTCGCGCTCGAGGCCGGCGTCGGCGGACTGGTCGGGGTCGGCGGCGGGCTGCTGATCGCCGAGGTGGTGAACCGCACCGATTTCGAGGCCGCCCTCTATCCGATCATCGTGCTGGCGCTGGCGCTCGGCACCTTCGCCGCTGCCGGCATGCTGGAGGGCAGCGGCTTCCTCGCCGTGTTCGTCGCCGGCATCATCGCCGGGAATGCCCGCATCCGTCACGCCACGACGCTGAAGCGGTTCCAGGAGGGCATGACCTGGCTCAGCCAGATCGCGATGTTCCTCACCCTCGGTCTGCTCGCGACACCCTCGGAGTTTCCGGCGGTCCTGTTACCGGCCATCGGCATTGCCGTCCTCCTCGCCTTCGTCGCCCGACCCGTCGCGGTCTGGGCTTGCCTCTGGCCGTTTCGCTTCTCGCGGCGGGAGAAGGCGTTCATCGCCTGGATCGGCTTGCGCGGCGCGACGTCGATCCTGCTTGCGATCGTGCCCGTGCTGGGCGGCCTGGCGTACGGACAGGAGGTGTTCAACACCGCCTTCCTGGTGGTCCTCTTCTCGCTGTTCGCCCAGGGCTGGACGATCGCTCCCGTCGCCCGATGGCTGAAGCTGGTGGTGCCGCCGCGGATCGGCCCGGTCGACCGGATCGAGCTCGAGCTGCCGGGCCGCGGCGGTTTCGAGGTCGCGGTGTATGTGGTCCATCCCGAGAGCCCGGTCGCCAAGGGCCAGCGGATTCCGCGTTGGGCACGGCCGGCGCTCCTCGTCCGCGGCGGGCGGTCGCTCCGGCCCGACCGGGCGGGCCGTCCGCAGCCCGGCGACCAGATCTACGTGCTCACGCCGCCGCGCTACCTGGCGCTACTCGACGGCCTGTTCGCCGGCCCGGTGGTGGGCGCCTTCGACCCGCAGCTCTACGGCGAGTTCGCGATCGACCCGAAGAGCCGCGTCGCGGACCTCGGCCGGCTTTATGACGCACCGGTCGCGCCCGGCGACGCGGACTTGTCCATCGCCGAATTGCTCCGGCGCGAGCTTGCCGGCGACATCGAGCAGGGGGATCGGCTGCCCTATGGTCCGATCGAGCTGATCGTCCGCGCCGTCGACGACGAGCAGGAGATCGTCGATGTCGGCCTCGCCCTCGAGCACTCGCAGAAGCCGCCGCAGATCCCGCTGTTCCATACGCCTCGCGAGATCGCCGGCGCCGTCCGCTCCTGGCGCGCGCGTGGCCGCGCGGCTGCTGGAGCGACGCAGTCGGTGCCGGTCGTCGGCGGCGAGGACGTCGTGTCGGAAGACGCATCGCGACCTTCGGGCGAGGGGGAACCGACGGCCGGTGAGCCCGCCGCCGTGGCGGCCGAGGGTGGCGCGGGGGCCGGTCCGGTTCGACGCGACAGGTGATGGACGGGCCGTTTGGTGGTAAGCGTGCGCTCCGGAAAGGCCTGGGGAGCCATGATCACAGTCGAGGAACTTGCGGTCGTCCCGATTTTCTCGAAGCTGCCCGCCGGCAAGCTCGGGGAGATTGCCGCCGTTGCGGCGGACCTGCGCCTCGGGCCCGGAGACTATGCGGTGCACGAGGGCGAGGACGCCGCGCTCTACGTGGTGATCACCGGCAAGCTCGAGATCACCAAGCGCCTCGACGGGACGGACAGGCAGCTCGGCTTTCGTCGCCCGGGTGAGATCCTCGGCGAAGTGCCGCTGGTCTACGCCGCGCAGTTCCTGAGCAGTGCCCATGCGGTGGAGCCGTCGCGCGTGCTCCGCATCGATGCACGGCGCTACTACGACCTCGCGGCCGACGTGCCGGCGCTCGCCGAGGAGATGCGGAAACTCGCCGAGTACCGGATCGGCGGGCCGAAGGGGCTGCAGGGCATCGCCGCCGAACGGCGGAAGGTCCAGGCGGTCGTGCTCGGCCGGCGCTGGGACCCGGCCTGCCTCGAGTTCCGCCGGTTCCTGACGCGGAACCAGATTGCCTTCGAGTGGATCACCCCCGAGGACGCGGACGTCGCCTTACGCTGGGACGATGAGCTGCCGCGGCCGGACGAGTGTCCCGTCCTGCGGCTCGCCGACGGCACCGTGCTTCGCCAGCCGGGCCTCCGGGAACTCGCCGAGCGCCTCGGCCTCCAGACCCGTCCCCGTGAGCAGCTCTATGACACGGTGATCGTCGGCGGCGGGCCGGCGGGCCTCGCCGCCGCGGTCTACGGAGCGTCGGAAGGACTACGCACCCTGGTGATCGAGCGCGAGGCGCCGGGCGGGCAGGCGGGGACCTCGTCCCGGATCGAGAACTATCTCGGCTTCCCCAACGGGGTCTCGGGCGACGAGCTCGCCGACAAGGCGCTCCGTCAGGCCAAGCGGCTCGGTGCCGAGATCCTGGTCACGCGATCGGTCGAAGCATTCGACCCGGCCTTGCGCACCGTCCGGCTCGACGGCGGCGAGACGATCGTGGCGAGAACGGTGATCCTCGCCACCGGCGTGAGCTGGCGCCGGCTCGCCATCGACGGTTTCGACCGCCTGATCGGCAAGGGCGTCTATTACGGCGCCGCGCGGAGCGAGGCCGGCGCGACGCAGGGCCAGGACGTGCATCTGATCGGCGCCGGCAACTCGGCCGGGCAGGCGGCGATGTTCTTCGCCAACCACGCCCGCAGTGTCACGCTGGTGGTGCGCGGCGACTCGCTGGAAAAGAGCATGTCGCAGTACCTGATCACCCAGATCCGCAGGAAGGAGAACATCCGCGTCGCCCTCAACGCCGAGCTCTCGGGCGTCGAAGGCGAGGAGCATCTCTCCGCAGTGGCGATCGTCGATCGCCCGACCGGTGCGGTCGAGCGCCATCCGTCCGGCGGATTGTTCGTCTTCATCGGCGCCGATGCCGAGACGCAGTGGCTGCCGCACGACATCGTCCGCGACCAGCGCGGCTATGTCCTGACCGGCACCGAACTGATGAAGACCGGCCTGTGGGAGGGCGGCCGTGACCCCTACCTTCTCGAGACCAGCGTTCCGGGCTTCTTCGCCTGCGGCGATGTCCGCGCCTCGCCGATCAAGCGTGTCGCGGCGGCCGTCGGCGAGGGCAGCATGGCCATCGCCTTCGTCCATCAGTACCTGAAGGAGACGGCCCGTATCCGCGGCTGAGCCGCGGCCGTCGGCCGCCGTCCCACCTGCATCTCGCCGCAGCCCTAAGCGGCGTTGACCATGGCCAGGCGGCGATCGAGATAGTCGGCGCAACTGCCGACCAGTTCGTCGATGCTGTTCTCGAAGAAGTGGTTGGCGCCGGGAAGGATCTGCTGGTCGATCTTGATGCCGCGCTGGGTCTTGAGCTTGTCGACCAGCGTCTGGACGTCCTTCGGGGGAACGACACGGTCCGCATCGCCGTGAATGATGAGCCCGGAGGACGGGCACGGCGCCAGGAACGTGAAGTCGTGAAGGTTGGCAGGCGGCGCAATCGAGATGAAGCCTTCGATCTCCGGGCGGCGCATCAGGAGCTGCATGCCGATCCAGGCACCGAAGGAGAAGCCGGCGACCCAGCAGCCTGAGGCGTCGGCGTGCATCGACTGGACCCAGTCGAGCGCTGCGGCGGCATCCGAAAGCTCGCCCGCGCCATGGTCGAAGGTGCCCTGGCTCCGCCCGACGCCCCGGAAATTGAAGCGAAGGACAGCGAAGCCGCGCTTCGCGAACATGTAGTAGAGCTGGTACGCGATCTGGTTGTTCATCGTCCCACCGAACTGCGGGTGGGGATGAAGGATGATCGCGATGGGCCCGTTCTTCTGCTTGGCGGGCTGGAAACGCCCTTCGAGACGGCCGGCGGGACCGGCGAAGATCACTTCTGGCATGGTCTTGTCTTCTTTCTTGGCGCCGCCGCAACCGGCACGATCCATCCGATGCGCGCCATGGACCCGACGGTAGGCCATGGCGGTGGCCGCCTTCTGCGGAGGCGGAGCGGCGTCTTCATATCACAATGGCCGGGAGGGATTTCAAGCACATCGCGAGCAGGCGCTCCGGGAAGGACTTGAGGCGGGGACATCCTCAATTCACTGTATGCTTGAGTTTTGCCGCGTGAAGGCGTCTAACGTGGACATGAACTTCCGGCGACGAGGCGTGGCCCACTCGTGTCCAGGGAATCGCTCCAGAGCGAGCTTCTGATCCTTGAGCGCGAGGTGCTCAGGGCGGTTGCCACGAGACAGTCGCTGACCGATACCATGGACCTCCTGTGCCGGCGGGTCGAAAACCTGTTGCCGTCGATCGCGTGCTCGGTGCTCGCAGTCGACGACGGACGGCTCCGGCCGTTGGCCGGCCCCTCGCTCCCTGCCGCATATCGCCGTGCCCTCGACGGCTACGCCGTCGGGCCAGGCGCCGGATCCTGCGGGGCCGCGATCTACCGGCGGCAGGAGGTCGAGGTCCCGGACATCGCCACCGATCCGCTTCTCGACGATGTGCGCCATCTGATCCTGCCCGAGGGCCTGGTGAGTTGCCGATCGAGTCCGATCCTCGTTCCGGACGGTTCGGCCGCCGGGGCTTTCGGCTTCTACCGCAGGAGCCGCGACGGCGACGGCGCGCTCGAGCGCATGATCGCCGACGTCAGCGTGCCGCTCTGCGCCATCGCCATCGAGCACGACCGGGCGCATGGCCATGCGCACCGGCTCGCCTACCGCGACGCGCTGACGCAGCTCGCCAACCGCACCGCGTTCTTCGCGCGCGCCAGGCAACTCGCCGCGCGCTCCACCCCCGGCCGGACACTTGCCGTCATCTACCTCGACCTCGACGGATTCAAGGAGATCAACGACAGCCTCGGGCACTGGGCGGGCGACCAGATCCTGATGGCGGTCGGCAAGCGCTTCGCAGCCTTCGAGGACGATAGCAGCACCGTGGCGCGGCTCGGCGGCGACGAGTTCGCGCTGGTCCGGGGCGACTGTGACGCGGCGGTCGCCGAGAGGCTGGCGACGCGCCTGCTGCACGCCTTCGATGCGCCGTTCACGGTCGAGACGCAGAGCATCGCGATCACCGCCAGCGCCGGCATCGCCTTCCTGGGACCGGGCGACGAGGATTTCACGGACCTCATGAAGAATGCCGATCTCGCCCTCTACCGGGCAAAGGCGGAAGGCGGCGGCCGCGTCTGCTTTTTCACGCCCGAGATGGCCTTGTCCGCGCGGCGGCGCCGCGAGTTCGAGAGCGACCTCGGCCGGGCGCTGGAAAGGGACGAGTTCTTCCTCGTCTACCAGCCGATCGTCAATCTCGCCTCGGGTCGGGTGACCGGGTGCGAGGCGCTGGTACGTTGGCGCCAGCCGACCGCGGGCCTGCGGATGCCGGCCGAGTTCATCGGCCTCGCCGAGGAGCTCGGCCTGATCGCGCCGATCGGCGCCTGGGTGCTCGAGGAGGCGTGCCGCGAGGCAGCGAACTGGCCGGAAGACATCTATGTCGCGGTC
>JBIQKL010000025.1:35599-43353 GCA_044506555.1 Hyphomicrobiales bacterium
CTCAGGGATCCGGACTTCTGTGCCGAGATCGTGCGGATTCTCGAACGTACCGGACTCGCCGCGACCCGACTCCAGATCGAGATCACCGAATCGGTGCTGCTCGCCGAGAGCCCGGTCATGGCAGAGGCGCTGACCGCGCTCCGAGAAATGGGGATCGTCGTCGCCCTCGACGATTTCGGCTCGGGCTATTCGTCTCTGCGCTCGGTGCGCGCGTTCCGCCCGGACAAGATCAAGGTCGATCGCTCCTTCGTCTGGGAACTCGACCAGGACCGCTCGAAGGGGATCGCCGGCGCCGTGGTCGCCTTGGCGCAGAACCTCGGCATGACCACCACGGCCGAGGGGATCGAGACCGACGAGCAGGCGCGCGTGCTCCTGGCGGATGGCTGCATCGAGGGGCAGGGCTACCACTTCTCGCGGCCGCTGCCGGTCGAAGAGATACGCGCGCGCATGGCGGATCTCGGATTTCCGACCGCCGCCAGGCGTGCGGTGGGGTAGCGCCGAATCGTCATATTCCCGCGGCGCGGCGCGTGGTGTAGGGCAGGGCGCGACACGCTCGCCCGGCACGGGATACCGACCTCGGATGAACGGAGAACGCCTCTACCTCGACTATAACGCGACCGCGCCGCTCCGGCCGGAAGCGCGCGAGGCCATGCTGTCCGCGCTGGCCGAGGTCGGCAACGCCTCCTCGGTCCATGCCGAGGGGAGGGCGGCGCGGAAGCGGGTCGAGGCGGCGCGAGCGGCGGTTGCCGATCTCGTCGGGGGCGCCGCGAAGAACGTCACCTTCACCGCCGGCGGCACCGAGGCCAACGTCACGGTGCTCACCGCGGACTGGAGCCTCGACGGCCGCCCCCATCCCGCCGACGTCCTGGTCACCTCCGCCGTCGAGCATGTCTCGGTGCTGGCCGGGGGACGCTTCCCGGCAAGCGCCGTCCGGCACGTTCCGGTCGACGCCCGGGGCGTCCTTCGTCTCGACGCGCTGCGGAGGATCCTCGAAGACGTCGCCGGCGAGGGGCTGAGACCGCTGGTCTCGCTGATGCTGGCCAACAACGAGACCGGCGTGATCCAGCCGGTTGCCGATGCCGCCCGGATCGCCCGCGAGGCGGGTGCGATCGTCCATACCGACGCGGTCCAGGCGGCCGGCCGCATGCCGATCGACTTGGCCGGCCTCGGCGTGGACGTCCTGACGCTGTCGGCTCACAAGATCGGCGGACCACAGGGTGCGGGGGCGATCGTCCGGGCCCATGACGGCCTCGTCTTCACGCCGCTGCTCACGGGCGGAGGCCAGGAGACGCGGCTCCGGGCCGGAACGGAGAACGTTGCCGCTATCGCAGGTTTCGGTGCGGCTGCCGTGGCGGCGGCAGGCGACTTGTCCAGAGCTTCGCTCTGGCAGGGCTGGCGGGATGAGTTGGCCGACACCATATACAGCGCAAGTCACGGGGTCACGGTGTTCGGGGCCGGCGGCGAGCGGCTACCGCAGACGCTGTGCGTCGGCGTCGACGGGCTGTCGGCGGAGTTGCTGGTAATAGCGCTTGACCTCGAGGGCGTCGCGGTGTCTTCCGGTTCGGCCTGTTCCTCCGGGAAGGTGACGCCGAGCCATGTGCTGGCCGCCATGGGTGTTCCCCGGGAGCGTGCAAAATCCGCCATCCGGATCAGTTTCGGGTGGCAATCCGAGGAGCGTAGCTTAGATTTATTCGCAAATAGGTGGCTCCGCGTGCTAAAGCACGTTGCGCCGGGACACATCCGGGCGGCCTGAGCCACCGGAACTCGACCCGCGGTCCTTGAAACCGCTGTGGATGGAGTGAACAATGCCTGCCGTTCAGGAGACGGTCGATACCGTACGCCGGATCGACGTCGATCAGTACAAGTATGGGTTCGTCACCGACATCGAGACCGAAAAGGCCCCGAAGGGCCTGTCGGAAGAGACGATCCGCTTCATTTCCGCCAAGAAGAACGAGCCGGAGTGGATGCTTGAATGGCGCCTCGGCGCCTATCGGCGCTGGCTGACGCTTACCGAGCCGACCTGGGCCAAGGTCCACTATCCGAAGATCGATTTCCAGGACATCTATTACTACGCGGCGCCGAAGAAGACGCCGGGGCCGAAGAGCCTCGACGAGGTGGATCCCGAGCTGCTCGCCACTTACGAGAAGCTCGGCATTCCGCTCCGTGAGCGCGAGGTGCTGGCCGGCGTCGAGGGCGCCCGGGTGGCGGTCGACGCGGTGTTCGACTCCGTCTCGGTGGTGACCACCTTCAAGGAGGAGCTGAAGAAGGTCGGAGTCATCTTCTGCGCCATCTCGGAAGCGATCCGCGACTATCCGGAGCTGGTCCGCAAGTATCTCGGCTCGGTCGTGCCGGTCACCGACAATTTCTACGCGACGCTCAACTCGGGCGTCTTCTCGGACGGGTCGTTCGTCTACGTTCCGGAAGGCGTCCGCTGCCCGATGGAGCTGTCGACGTATTTCCGCATCAACGAGCGCAATACCGGGCAGTTCGAACGCACGCTGATCATCGCCGAGAAGGGCTCCTACGTCTCCTATCTCGAGGGCTGTACCGCCCCGACGCGCGACGAGAACCAGCTCCATGCCGCCGTGGTCGAGCTGATCGCCATGGAAGACGCCGAGATCAAGTACTCGACGGTCCAGAACTGGTACCCCGGCAACGCCGAGGGCAAGGGCGGCGTCTACAATTTCGTCACCAAGCGCGGCGACTGCCGTGGCGCGCGGTCGAAGATCTCCTGGACACAGGTCGAGACCGGCTCGGCGATCACCTGGAAGTATCCCAGCGTGATCCTCCGCGGCGACGATTCGGTCGGCGAGTTCTATTCGATCGCGGTGTCGAACGGCTACCAGCAGGTCGACTCCGGCACCAAGATGACCCACCTCGGGAAGAACACGAAGAGCCGGATCATCTCTAAGGGCATCGCCGCCGGCTTCTCGCAGAACACGTATCGCGGCCTCGTCACCAGCCACCGCAAGGCGACCGGCGCCCGCAACTACACCAACTGCGATTCGTTGTTGATCGGCGACAAATGCGGTGCCCACACGATCCCTTATATCGAGGCCAAGAACCCCTCGGTGGTGTTCGAGCACGAGGCGACGACATCCAAGATCTCCGACGACCAGCTCTTCTATGCCAAGAGCCGTGGGCTCTCGGACGAGGAGGCGGTGGCGCTGATCGTCAACGGCTTCGTCAAGGACGTGATCCAGCACCTGCCGATGGAGTTCGCGGTCGAGGCGCAGAAGCTGATCGGCGTCAGCCTCGAGGGAAGCGTCGGCTAGCCGACGCGTCGCGCAGTCAGGATTCACCGGGCCGCTCCGGCCCGACACAGTGAGACGTTCGAAATGGCACTGCTTGAAGTCAGGAATCTCCACGTGCGGGTCGAGGACCGCGAGATCCTCAACGGCATCGACCTCACCATCGGTGCCGGCGAGATGCACGCGATCATGGGGCCGAACGGGTCCGGCAAGTCGACGCTGTCCTACGTGCTCGCCGGCCGCGACGGCTACGACGTGACCGAAGGCTCGGTCACCTTCCGCGGTCAGGATCTGCTCGCCATGGCGCCCGACGAGCGGGCCGCGGCGGGCGTGTTCCTCGCCTTCCAGTATCCGGTCGAGATCCCGGGCGTTGCGACGATGACCTTCCTCAAGACGGCGATGAACGCGCAGCGTAAGGCGCGCGGCCTCGAGGAGCTGTCGACGCCCGACTTCATCCGCAAGGTCCGCGCCGCCGCGGACAAGCTCCGGGTGACGCAGGAGATGCTCCGGCGGCCGCTCAATGCCGGCTTCTCCGGCGGCGAGAAGAAGCGGAACGAGATCCTGCAGATGGCGCTGCTCGAGCCGTATCTCTGCGTAATGGACGAGACCGATTCCGGCCTCGACATCGATGCGCTGCGGGTGGTCGCCGACGGCGTCAACGCGCTCCGCTCGGACGAGCGCGGCATGCTGATCATCACGCACTACCAGCGGCTTCTCGAGTACATCGTGCCCGACCACGTCCACGTGCTGTCGCACGGCCGGATCGTCCGTTCCGGCGGCAAGGAACTGGCCCTGGAGCTCGAGGAGAAGGGCTACGCCGAGTTCGCAGCGGCAGCGGCATGAGGGGCGAGACGATGACCGCCGAGCCGCGCACGCTCCGCACCAGGACCGAGGACGCACTCATCGCGCTCTACGCCCAGTCGCGCGCCTCGCTTCCCGGCGGGGACGCGGTCCGGGCGCGGCGGGATGCCGCGTTCTCGCTGTTCGAGCAGTTCGGCCTGCCGAGCCGGCGCGTCGAGGCCTGGAAGTACACGGACCTGCGCACGCTCATGCGCGCCGCGCCCGCACTGGCCGGTCCGGCGCCGGCGCCGCTTCTGGCGGCGGTGGCGGAGGCCGATCCGCTCGCCGGGCTCGACCGGGCCCAGGTCGTTATCGTCAACGGCGTATTCGAGGCCGAGCTGTCCGATATCGCCGGCATCGACGGCGTCACCGTCGAATCGCTGGCGCATGTGCTCGCCACCTCGCCGGAACGCGTCGGCCGGCTGGTGGACGACGCCGACGACATGGCGGTCGCGCTCAATACGGCCCTGCTGCAGGGCGGCGCGCTGATCACCGTCGCAGCCGGAGCGGCGCCCGCCCGTCCGATCGAGATCGTCCACCTGACCGCCAACGACGCGCCGGTCTCCGTCTATGCCCGCACGGTCGTCAATGTCGGCGACAGGGCCGCCGTCCGCTTCGTCGAGAGCCATCGCGGCAGCGCGGATCTCGCCTACCAGATCAATGCCCTCACCGAGGTCGATGTCGGCGAGGAGGCACGCGTGACCTGGGCGCGGCTCCAGACGGAGAGCGAGGCGGCGCAGCACATCGCCACCTTCATCGCCCGCCTCGGCGCACGCTCGGAGCTGGATCATGTCGCGGTCAACTCGGGGGCGGCGCTCGCCCGCTGGCAGGGCTCGCTGAACCTCGCCGGCAAGAACGTCCGTATCGGCTTCTCGGGCGCGACGATGCTGTCCGGCACCGAGCACGGCGACACGACGGTGGTCGTGACCCACGGCGAACCGAACCAGGCGAGCCGCGAGCTCTACAAGGCCGCGGTCGACGGGCGTGCGACGGGCGCCTTCCAGGGCAAGATCGTGGTCGAGCAGCGGGCGCAGAAGACCGACGCCCGGATGATGGCGAAGGCGCTTCTCCTTTCCGACGACGCGGAATTCGCCGCGAAGCCGGAGCTCGAGATCTTCGCGGACGACGTCCAGTGCGGGCACGGCGCGACCGCCGGGCAGATCAGCGACACGGAGCTCTTCTACCTGATGTCGCGCGGCATCCCGCGGGCCGAAGCCGAGCGGCTGCTGATCGAGGCGTTCCTCGACGACGCCATCGACGTCGCCGGCGACGAGGCGATCGGCGACGCGCTCAAGGGCGTCGTCTCGGCATGGCTGGCGCGGCGGGGAGCGTGATGACAATAACGTGGCAGCAGACGCCACACCGCCTCTCCCAAAGGGAGAGGATGACGAGACTTGCTCCGCTTGAGCGGAGCCTAGTCGAGGCTGGTGAGGGGCGTGGCCTCTCCATAGGCTCCGCCCCTCACCAACCCCCGCATCGGCCGCGAGCGGCCGTGCTGCGGTATCCTCTCCCCATGGGAGAGGGGATGGCCGTGCTCCGATGAACGCTCCCGTTTCCACGACCTATGACGTCGAGGCGATCCGCCGCGATTTCCCGATCCTGGCCCGGACCGTCTACGGCAAGCCGCTGACCTATCTCGACAACGGCGCCTCGGCGCAGAAGCCGAAGGTGGTGATCGACACGGTCGCGCGCGCCTACACGGACGAGTACTCCAACGTCCACCGCGGGCTGCATTTCCTCTCCAACGCCGCGACCGAGAAGTACGAGGAGGCGCGCGAGACCGTCCGCCGTTTCCTGAACGCGGAGCGGATCGAGGAGATCGTCTTCACCAAGAACGCGACCGAGGCGATCAATCTCGTCGCGGCCAGCCTCGGCACGGATTTCGAAGAGGGCGACGAGATCGTCCTTTCGATCATGGAGCATCACTCCAACATCGTGCCGTGGAATTACCTCCGCGAGCGGAAGGGCGCCGTCATCAAGTGGGCGCCGGTCGCCGACGACGGTACGTTCCTGGTCGACGAGTTCGAGAAGCTGCTCACCGATCGGACCCGCATCGTCGCCGTCACCCAGATGTCGAACGTGCTCGGCACCACGGTGCCGGTGAAGGAAGTGGTGCGCATCGCCCGTGCCCGCGGCATCCCGGTGCTGGTCGACGGTAGCCAGGGCGCGGTCCACCTGCCGGTCGATGTCCGCGATCTCGACTGCGACTTCTATTGCTTCACCGGCCACAAGACCTACGGGCCGACCGGCATCGGCGTGCTCTACGGTAAGCGGACGCTGCTGGCGTCCATGCCGCCGTTCCTCGGCGGCGGCGAGATGATCCGCGACGTGACCGAGGACTACGTCACCTACGCCGAGCCGCCGCACCGCTTCGAGGCGGGCACGCCGCCGATCGTCCAGGCGATCGGCCTCGGCGCGGCGCTGACCTACATGGAATCGGTCGGCCGCGAGGCGATCGCCGCCCACGAGGCACGGCTCCGCGACTACGCGCAGGAGCGGCTCGCGGCAATCAACAGCCTGCGCATCTACGGCACGGCAAAGGGCAAGGGCGCCATCGTCTCGTTCAACATCGAGGGCGCCCACCCGCACGACGTCTCGACCATCATCGACCGCGAGGGCGTGGCGGTGCGGGCCGGCACCCATTGCGCCCAGCCGCTGCTCGCCCGCTTCGGCACGACCGCGACATGCCGTGCGTCCTTCGGGATGTACAACACGCTCGAGGAGGTCGACCGCCTCGCGGCCGCGCTCGAGAAGGCGCGGGGGTTCTTCGCGTGAGGTCGATTATGGCGATTCACGGCGGAGCGACCTTCACGAGCAGTGGGCGGCGCGCCGCTATGCTCCCCATATGTCGGGAATGACGGTCATGGACGAACCTGCAGCAACCACCACTTCGGACGGGCTCGACGGCAAGGGCGCGTCCGCCACGCTCCACGCCACCGGTTCGGCGATCCCGCCGGAGGAGCTGGAGCGGCTGACCGACGACATCGTCGCCGCCCTCAAGACGGTGTACGATCCCGAGATCCCGGCCGACATCTACGAGCTCGGCCTGATCTATCGCGTCGACATCGGCGATGAGCGGAACGTCGACATCGACATGACGCTGACCGCGCCGGGCTGTCCGGTCGCGGGCGAGATGCCGGGGTGGGTCGAGAACGCGGTGAGCCTGGTGCCCGGCATCGGCAACGTCAACGTCAACATGGTGTTCGACCCGCCCTGGACGCCGGACCGGATGTCGGACGAGGCCCGGGTGGCGCTCAACTGGTACTGACCCGGCTTGCCATCGTCCGCGGCGAGGCCCATCTTAGCGTCATCCGCCGGCCTTGAACCGGCGCGTGAGGAAGTGATCGCCATGGCAACTGCTCGTCTGCGCCTGTCCGTCATGCGGCTGACCGAGGCCGCGGCCGCCCGCGTACGGGATCTGGTCGACAATGCCGAGCGGCCGCTCGCCGGCGTCCGGGTAGGCGTGAAGAAGGGCGGTTGCGCCGGCATGGAGTACACGCTCGAGCCGGTCGAGGTCGCGAATCCGACCGACGACGTGGTCAGCGCTCACGGCGCGACCGTCTATGTCGATCCCAAGGCGGTGATGTTCCTGCTCGGCTCCGAGATGGATTTCGAGACCTCCAAGCTCCGGTCGGGCTTCGTCTTCCGGAACCCGAACGAGGT
>JBIQKL010000026.1:0-7634 GCA_044506555.1 Hyphomicrobiales bacterium
GGAGGACGATGCGATCCCGGCGCTGAAGCAGGCCGTCCGCGATGCCGGCGTCAGCGAGGAGGACGTCAATGCCCGCATCGGCCATGGGCTCGGCACGATCCTCCGCGAGCTGGTGGCGCGGGACGGGGTACGCCGCGTCGCCATCGCCGGCGGCGACACGTCGGGTCACGCGCTCGCCGGCCTCGACATCATCGCGCTCGAGGCGGAGGTCGCGTTGACGCCGGCTTGCGGCATCGCCATCGCGCGCTCGGACGATCCCGGCATCGACGGCCTCGAGGTGGCGCTGAAGGGCGGGCAGATGGGACCGGTGAACTTCTTCGGGATGATCGAACGCGGGCAACCGCAGCAGCATGGAGTGAACGGACGATGACGAAAGTTGCGCTGCTCGGCGCCGGCGGAAAGATGGGCGTTCGCCTCGCCACCAACCTCAAGGGCTCGCCCTACGAGGTGTTGCATGTCGAGGTGAACGAGGAGGGGCGGAAGCGCCTCAAGGATGCGACCGGGTTCGACTGCGTCGAACGCGACGCGGCACTTCGCGATGCGGACGTGGTCCTGATGGCGGTGCCGGACGCGCTCATCGGCAAGATCGCCAAGACCTTCATCGACCAGGTGAAGCCGGGCTGCGCCATCATCATGCTCGACGCGGCCGCGCCGCATGCCGGCGAAATGCCGGAACGGAGCGACGTCACCTACTTCGTCACCCATCCCTGCCATCCCTCGATCTTCCGCTACGAGCCGACCCGCGAGGCGCAGAAGGACTATTTCGGCGGCGTCAAGGCCGAGCAGGCGATCGTCTGCGCGCTGATGCAGGGTCCCGAGGCGCACTACGCGCTCTGCGAGGACATCGCCAAGACGATCTACAAGCCCGTCACCCGGTCGCACCGGATCACGGTCGAGCAGATGGCGATCCTCGAGCCCGGACTGTCCGAGACGGTGGGCGCGACGCTGGTGACGGCGCTGCGCCAGGCCACCGATCGCGCCGTCGAGAAGGGCGTGCCGCAGGCGGCGGCGATGGACTTCATGCTCGGCCATCTCGGCATCGAGATGGGCCTGATCTTCGAGGATTTCCCCGGCCGCTTCTCCGACGGCGCGATCCTCGCCATCGAGAAGGCGCTGCCGCGGATCTTCCGCGACGACTGGCTCGGCGTGCTCGAGCCGGACGAGATCATGCAAAGCGTCAAGGATATCTGCAACCCGCCGAAGGTGTCGTCATGACCTGGGGCCTCGCACCGCTGCTCGCCAAGCCCGGCCTGCTCATCGGCCACTATGTCGGGGAGTTCGTGACCCCCGGCATCGGCCACATCGTCAAGGAGGCCGGTGGCGAGTTCGTGTTCCTCGACATGGAGCACAGCGGCAACAGCTTCGAGACGATCAACCGCGGCCTCCGTTATTTCGAGGCGGCGGGCGTCCCGGCGATGGTGCGCGTTCCCTCGGATGCGTACGACCATGTCGCCCGCGCCCTGGACATCGGCGCCGAAGGCATCATCGTGCCGATGCTCGGCTCGGCCGAGCAGGCGAAGGAGATCGTCGAGAAGATCAAGTACACGCCGAAGGGCAAGCGCGGCCTCGGCCTCGGTCTCGGCAACGACCGCTATCGCATGGCGCCGACCGTCGAGGCGCTTCGCGCCGCCAACGAGCGGACCCGGTTCGTCGCCCTGATCGAGACCGCGGAAGGCGTCGAGAACGTCGAGAAGATCGCCGCCCTCGACGGCGTCGACGTGCTGTGGGTCGGCCATTCCGACCTCACCGCGTCGATGGGCATCCCGGGTGAGTACGATCATCCGGATTATGCTCGCGCCCTCGAACGCGTGGTGAAGGCGGGCAAGAAGAACCGCAAGCGCCTCGGCCGCCTGGTCACCGACGTCGACGGCGCGCTCGCCGAGGTCGGGCAGGGGTGGGACACGCTGTGCTACCATGGCGATGCCTGGCTGCTGCAGGTCGCGATCCGGCAGGGCATCGACGGGATCCGCGCCGGGGTGGCCAAGGGCAAGGACAAGGCCAGGGGGAAGAAGCGCAAATGACCGCCCCGTTCCGCGTCGCGATCTCGGGTGACTTGAGGAAGCCGGACGGCTCGCCGAGCTACCCGGATTTCGATCTTGCGCCACTTCGCCAGGCGCCGCAGGTCGAGGTCGCGTTCCTAGAATCGGCCAACCCGATCCGTGCCGAACAGCTCGAGGATTTCGATGCCCTGATCGTCCTCAGCCATCGCTTCGCCGCCGAAAGCGTACCGAAAAGCGGGCGGCTTGCGGTGGTTGCCCGCTTCGGCGTCGGTTACGACACGGTCGACGTCGACGCCTGCACGGATGCGGACATAGCGCTGGTCATCACGCCGGACGGCGTGCGGCGGCCGGTGGCGGTGTCGATCCTGACCCTGATGCTCGCCCTGACCGGCAAGCTGTTCGTCAAGGACCGGCTGACCCGGGCGGCGGCCGAAGGCTGGCCGAAGCGGTCCGACCACATGGGGGTCGGCCTTGTCGGCCGGACCCTCGGCTCGCTCGGCATCGGCAATATCGGGGCCGAGCTCTACCGGATCGTCAAGCCGCTGGACATGAAGTTCATCGCCCACGATCCCTATGCCGACAAGGCGGTCGCGGCCGAACTCGGCATCGAGCTGGTCGGCATCGAGGACCTGTTCCGGCGTTCCGACGTGCTGTCGGTGAGCTGCCCGCTCACGCCGGAGACGCACCATATCGTCAGCGCCGAGCGCATCGCGCTGATGAAGTCGACCGCGTACCTCATCAACACGTCGCGCGGGCCGGTGGTCGATCAGGCGGCGCTAACCGCGGCGCTCCAGGAGAACCGCATAGCCGGCGCCGGACTGGACGTGCTGGAGGTCGAGCCGCCGGACCCGAACGATCCGATCCTCGGCCTCGACAACGTGATCCTCGGCCCGCATGCGCTATGCTGGACCGACCAGTGTTTCGCTGGGATCGGCGCGGCGGACGTTCGGGCGGTGCTCGACGTGCAGCACGGCCGTGTGCCGCGAGGCGTGGTGAACCGCGCCGTTCTCGATACGCCGCGCTTCAAGGCGCGGCTCGCGGAATTCGCCGCGCGTTACGGCGGGTGAGGGATTTGGAGGGTGCCGACGGAAGCCGGCGCCGGACTGGAGGATGCACTGCCGGCAGGCCGCGTCGGTCGCCGGATACCCATGGGAGGGAAGGAAATGAACGATCGCGAAAGGCGTGATTTCGAGGCCGGCTTGTCGGCCGAGGTCGATTCCTGGCTGCGCGGCGAGCCGACCCGCCGGACCTTTATCAAGCGGTTCGGCCAGATGGTGGGGATGCTCCCGCTCTCGGGGGCGCTGCTCACCTCGGTGAGCTCGATGGCGCTCGCGCAGGCCGACGCCGAGCTGGCCGATCCGAGCACGCCGCTCGGTCAGGCGCAGGCGGCGGCATGGGCTGCCTCGACCGAAGGCCCCAAGGACGGTTCGGCCTATCGCGCCGTCGAGGCCGCCAAGCAGTATTCCGGCGTCACCCTCAACCTCACGTCGGAGGCGGGCCTCCAGGCGCTCGACCCGCGGAACTTCTCCGGCCCGATGTGGGACCGGCTCACCGGCATCAAGACCAACGTCGCCGAGCTGTCCTGGCCGGATCTCTACTCGAAGGCGGTGGCGGAGCACATCGCCGGATCGGGCGCCTACGACGTCCTCGACATCGCGCCGATGTGGACTCCCTCGCTCGCCGAGGGCGGCGTCATCCAGCCGCTCGACGACTACATCGCCAAGTACATGAACCAGGCGGACCTCGACGACTACCATCCGCTCTACAAGGCGCTGCCGACCTACAAGGGCAAGGTCTGGGCGCTCTTCGACGACGGCGACATCTTCGCCCTCTACTACCGGAAGGACATCTTCGAGGACCCGAAGCTGGTCGAGGCGTACCAGGCCAAGTTCGGCAAGGCGCTGGCGCCGCCGACGACCTGGGAGGAATATGCCCAGATCGCCCAATTCATCACCGACAACCTCGCGCCCGAGGTCTACGGCGCGGGCCACTTCCGCAAGGCGGGCAGCCCCGGCAACCAGTTCGACTTCCTCCAGCAGTTCCGCGCCAATGGCGGCGTGCTGTTCGACGAGAACATGAAGTCGGGCATCGCCTCGGATGCGGGCGTCAAGACGCTCGAGAACATGATCGCGGCGAACAACGCCTCGATGCCGGGCAACAACGAGCTCGACGCGGTGTCGCTGTGGGCGGCGTTCCTCACCGGCAAGGTGGCGATGATCTACTCGTGGCCGCCGTCCGGCCGCATGGCCGCCGGCTACTCGCAGACCGCCGAGGCGATCAACTTCATCCCGCAGTCGCAGATCGCGGGCAAGGTCGGCTACGCGGTCGTGCCGGGCAATCCGGAGCACGCCACCGGCTTCAGCAAGGCTCTCGCTGCGGACTCGTCCAACTCGGACGCCGCCTACCTGCTCATGCAGTGGATGACATCGCCGCCGGTCTCGCTGGCCCGCGTCATGCTTCCCTATGCGCTGCGCGACCCCTACCGGCTGTCGCACTTCAAGTCGGACCTCTACGGGGCGCTGTGGCCGGACGCCAAGGCGTATCTCACCAACCTCAACAACTCGGCCAATGTCGGCCTCCTCGACCCGATGATCCCCGGGGCGCAGGATTACTTCCTGAGCCTCGACCGGATGGCGACGTCGGTCTGGGCCGGCACCGATCCGAAGGCGGCGCTCGAGACCGCGGCGGCCGAGATGGATGCGACCACCGACCGGCTCGGGGCGGACTCGCAGAAGGCGTACTGGGTCGAGTTCCTCAAGCTGCCCGGCGCGACCGCCGACAACACGGTCGAGAAGCTCGGCATGGCCGTGAAGCTCGACTGAGCATGACCTCAATCGGGGCGGCGGGTTCCTGCCGCCCCGGATCACGAGAACGCAGCGCGGGGTGGCGCCTTTGTCCAACACGATTGTCGCGGGAAGCATGAAGCCCGCCGGCGCGCCGCCGCGTCTTTCCGGATTCGGAGACTGGTGCGACCGGAACTTCCGATGGCTCCTGGTCGCACCGGCCGTGATCCTCATCCTCGCGCTCTCGATCTATCCGCTCCTCTTCTCGCTGGTGGTCTCGTTCATCAACTACGACTTCCAGGTTCCCGGCCACGCCTTCGTCGGGTTCAAGAACTTCGAATTGGTGATCTTCGATCCCGTTGCGCGCCGGGCGCTGGTGCTCACCGCGATCCTCTCCGGGCTCAGCGTCGGAATCGAGTTCCTCCTCGGGCTCGCGGTCGCCCTCGCCATGATGAGGAGCTTCCGCGGCCGCGGCCTGATCATGTCGATCCTCATCGTGCCGCTGTTCATCAGCCCGGTGATCGTCGGCCAGGCCTTCTCGCTGCTGCTGCAGCGACCCTTCGGCCCGACCAATTACGTCCTCAGCCAGCTGCTGGGCACCGACGTGACGATCAGCTGGCTGACAGAGAGCCCGTGGGTCTACTTCTCCATCATCCTCGCCGACGTGTGGCAGTGGACCCCGTTCATGTTCGTGATCCTGCTCGCCGGGCTCACCGCGATCCCGCCGAACCTCTACGAGGCGGCGGAGCTCGACGGCGTGAATGCGTGGCAGGTGTTCTGGACCATCACGCTGCCGCTCCTCGGGCCGATGATCCTGCTCGCGCTCACCTTCCGGCTGCTCGATGCGATCCGGCTGTTCGACACGATCTTCATCATGACCGGGGGAGGGCCGGGGACGCAGACCTATACCGCGTCCTACTACCTCTACACGGTGGGCTTCACCCAGTTCCACCTGTCGCAGGCGACCGCCGGAAGCTGGCTGTTCCTGATCATCACCGCCGTCGTAGTGACCTTCCTGGTCCGGCGGCTCCTGAGGGTGGAGAAGGTCTGATGGCGACAAGGCGCCGCCGCATGCGGATTCCCATCGCCCGCATCCTGCTGCTCGGCTTCTTCCTCGTGTTCGTCCTCATCCCGCTCTACTGGATGCTGAACACGTCGGTGAAGCCGAGCAACGACTATCTGGCCATTCCGCCGGTCTGGTGGCCGGACGAGCCGACGCTGCTCCATTATGAAGCCGCGCTGTTCCAGTATCGTGGCCTCGAAGGGCTGATCAACTCGATCATCGTCTCGAGCGCGGCGACGGTGCTGTCGGCGCTGTTCGGCTCGCTGATGGCCTACAGCCTCGCGCGCTACAATACCGGTGGCAAGAATCTCTCGTTCTGGGTGCTGTCGCAGCGTTTCCTGCCGCCGATCGCGATCGTGCTGCCGGTGTTCCTGATCTACCGGAACATCGGCATCTACGACACCCATATCGGACTGATCCTGGCCTACACGGTGTTCACGCTGCCGGTGTCGGTGTGGATGATGTACGCCTATTTCCGTCAGATGCCGCGTTCGCTCGAAGAGGCGGCGCTGGTTGACGGCTGCACCCGATGGCGGGCGTTCTGGACGGTGGCGGTGCCGCTCGCCGCGCCCGGTATCGTCGCCGCCGCGGTCTTCGCCTTCATCGCCTGCTGGACGGAGTTCTTCTTCGCGCTGCTCCTGACCAGCCGCTACGCCTTCACCCTGCCGACGGTCTTCCGCTCGTTCATCGGCTTCCAGGGCGCGCAATACGGCGAGGCGGCGGCGCTGGCGATCGTTTCGCTCGGGCCGTCGATCTTCCTCGGCGTGCTCGCGCAGCGGCACCTGGTGCGGGGACTCACCCTCGGCGCGGTACGCGGTTAGGAGAGACGGATCCGACGATGGCCGACGTGAAGATCAAGGCGCTCCGCAAGCGGTACGGCACCTTCGAGGCGGTGAAGGGGATCGACCTCGACATTCCCGATGGCGAGTTCACCGTGCTGGTCGGCCCCTCGGGCTGCGGCAAGAGCACGCTCCTACGCACCATTGCCGGCCTCGAGGAGATCACCGACGGCGAGATCGAGATCGGCGGCGAGGTCGTCAACGACATGCGGCCGCGCGACCGCGACGTCGCCATGGTGTTCCAGGACTACGCGCTCTATCCGCACATGACGGTGGCCCGGAACATCGGCTTCGGGCTCCGCGCCCGGAAGCTCCCGGCCGCCGAGGTCGACCAGAGGGTCGGGACCGCGGCGGCGATGCTCGGCATCGCGCCGCTGCTCGAGCGCTACCCGCGGCAGATCTCCGGCGGCCAGCGCCAGCGCGTCGCGATCGGCCGGGCGATCGTGCGCAGCCCCCGCATCTTCCTGTTCGACGAGCCGTTGTCCAATCTCGACGCCCAGCTCCGCGACGAGATGCGCGGCGAGATCAAGCGCCTCCATACGGCGATCGCGACGACGATGATCTACGTGACCCACGACCAGATCGAGGCGATGACGCTGGCCGACCGGATCGTGCTGATGCGCGACGGGCTGATCGAGCAGCAAGGCGCGCCGCTCGAGCTGTTCGACCGACCGGCGACCATGTTCGTCGCCGGGTTCCTCGGCTCGCCGAAGATGACGTTCCTGCCCGGACGCATCGCCCGGAGCGGCGAGGACGTCGCGGTGGCCGTCGATTCCGGTCCGCGCCTGCCGCTGCCGGCCGGCCGCCTCGACGGCGCCGAGGACGGCAAGGCCGTCATCCTCGGCGTCCGGCCTGAGCACATCTATCGCGCCGACAGCGGCGCCCCGGCGCCTGGGACGGTGCGCTTCGACGCCGAGATCGACTTCCTGCAACCCACCGGCTCGCGGAC
>JBIQKL010000026.1:7734-24161 GCA_044506555.1 Hyphomicrobiales bacterium
GCCGCGTTCGGGACCTCGTAGAGGGTGACCGCCGCCGGCAGGACCGCACCGACCACGATCTCGCCCTCTACGGCGAAGGGGTCGACCGGGGTCGCGGCGATGTAGTCGACCACGGCCGGCTCCGGCACGATTGCGGCGACATGGCCGTTCGCGGCGACCAGCACGCCGACCGACGCAGGGGCGACGACGGCTTCGACATCCGCCTCGACCACCGGGATGCCGGAATCCTCGCCGGTGATCTGCTGGACCTCCCCGCCCTGATCGACGACCAGGTATTCGGCGGAGGCCCAGCCGTTGATGCCGGCGACGCTGATGCTGCACCACGACCAGTCGGCCAGGCAGCCGGTGACATCGGCGGGCGTGTTGTACTCCATCATGCCGATCACCGGGTATTGCGTGCCCGGACCGGTGCGGAGGTTCAGGTGCGCCGTCGAATAGCCCGGCACGGCCAGCGCCGGCCCCGCCATCGCCAGGAATGCGATACCTGCAACAGACGCGGTAATTCTCGAACCACGCTTCATCGGGGTCTTGTCCTCTCCTTGTCCCGCGGCCGTCGCTGCGACGGGCGGGAATGGCCCCGTGTGTACCCTGTCTCTCCGCCCGGCGCCGCAAAAATGCGAAGGGCGGCAAAGGGTGTGCGCCGATGCCAAGCACGGGCTTTCCCCGCGCCGTCCGGTTCTATACAAGGCGCCGATGCTCAGACGCCTCTACGACTGGACGATGCGACTCGCGGGGAGCCGGCACGCGGTGCCGGCGCTGGCCGGCGTCTCGTTCGCCGAGAGCTCCTTCTTCCCGATTCCCCCCGACGTGATCCTCGTGCCGATGGCGCTCGCCAACCCGGCAAAGGCCCGCTACTACGCGCTGATCTGCACGATCGCCTCGGTGCTGGGCGGGCTGGTCGGCTATGCGATCGGCGCGCTCCTCTACGACACCGTCGGCGCCTGGCTGATCGAGGCCTATGGCTACGGCGATCGGATGGAGGAGTTCCGCCACGCCTATGCCGAGTGGGGCGCGTGGATCATCCTGATCAAGGGCCTCACCCCGATACCGTTCAAGCTGGTGACGATCGCCTCGGGCTTCGCGGGGTACGACCTCTTCTGGTTCGTCGTCCTGTCGATTATCACCCGCGGCTTCCGCTTCTTCCTGGTCGCGGAGCTGCTTCGCCACTACGGCGAGCCGATCCGGGACTTCATCGAGCGGCGGCTGAACCTCGTCACCACCGGCGTCGTGGTGGTCATCATCGGCGGCTTCGTGATCGCCCGCTACGCGGTCTAGTATTCCTTCTCGAAGGTCAGGCCGACGCTGCCGCCGCCGTTCGCGCCGCCCTCGATCTGGGCCTTCAGATTGCGGGTGAGGTCGACGTCGAGCGTGATGCGGCTCGATCCGTTCGTCTCGGTCTGCACGCCGACATGCACCTTGTCGCTGATCTGCTTGCCGACGGTGATGGTGGTGCCGCCGGCAGCGTTCTGGTCGATGTCGAGGTCGTCGAGGCCGACGGTCCGGCGGACACGCGCGAAGATGCCGCCGTCCCGTCCGTAGGCGCCCGAGAACTCCGCGATCGCATCGACCAGCCGCACGGTCTGGAAGGCCGAGAGCGAGCCGATGCTCCGGCCGAACAGGAGCCGGGAGATGATCTCCTCCTCGGGCATGTCGGGAACCGCGCTGAGCGAGATCTCCGGATCGCGGGCCGGACCGGTGACCATCACGGTGGCGGTGATGTCGGCGGTGGTCGTGACCGCGGCGAAATCCAGCACCGGGTCCATGTCGCCCTGGAAGGTGAGGATACCGCGGTCGAAGTCGAAGCGCTGACCGAGCACCTCGATCCGGCCGCGCCGCATCTCGAAGCCGCCGATCGGCCGCGGGTCGCCCGTCGTCCCCTCGACGCGGATCGAGCCGCCGAGCTCCGCGTCCAGCCCGAAGCCGCGCACGTAGATGACGTTGGTGCTGTTGACCGTGAGGTTGAGGTTGAAGTCGCTGCTCCCGCGCGAGGTCGGCGGCGGCGCGCCGGGGCGCTGCAACGTCTGCATCGGCGGGACGAAGCCCGGCGCCACGTAGATATGGTCGACGGTGATCGGCGGGCCACCACCGAAGCTTTCCGGCAGGAGGATCTCGGTCCGTCCGAGATCGACGGTGCCGGCGATCGTCGCTCCGCCCAGCACCGGACCGCGGAGGGTCAGGTCGGCGTTGAAGTTGGCGTTGATCATCGTGCCGTCGAGATAGCGGCCGTTCCGGACCCGGATGGTGATGTCGGCCGGGAACCCGCTGCCCGGATCGACGCCGATGGTCCCGGCGACGACGAGCTCGCCGCCCTGGGTCAGGTTGCCCGTTAGTTGCTGGACGCGAGCTGTCCGGCCATCGAACTGGATGCGGCCGTTCAGTCCCGAGACGCCGATCCCGTCGCTGGCGTCCGCCACCCGGGCGTTGACGATGTCGAAGGTGCCGTTGATGGCGGGAGACGCGGTCGACCCGTTGACGGTGAGATCGATCCGCGTCGTTCCGTCGACGGCGAGATCGCCGCCGGAGTCCGCGGTGAGCAGCGCGAGCGGCGCGGTGCCCTGCGCCCGTACCTGGAGACCGGGCCCCGAGAACGGCACGTTGCCGGTGACGGTAAGCGACACGCCGCCACCGGCGAGGCTGGCATCGACCGTCGTCGCCGTGCCGGAGGCCACGCCGGACGCGGCCAGCGCCATGGCCGGGACGCCGGCGTTCCGCGCCGCGGCGACGTTGAACCCGGCCCAGTCGATCCGCCACGCGATCCGCGGCGCCTGCGGCGTGCCCGTGACCCGGGCCGAGCCGGAGATCGTGCCGCTCGCGTCGAGGTCGGCGGCGAACCGGTTGAGGAAGGCTCCGGCGACGTTGGTGACCGTCACGTCCAGCGCGATCTCCGAGGCGATCGTGCCCTCGGCCGCGACCCGTCCGCCGCCGACGGAAAGGCTGACGCCGGAGATGCGGGTCTCGCCCTCGGCCATCCGCACCGTGGCCGGCGACGCGATGTCCACCGGGAAGCCGAAGGCGCTGCCCGACAGGCGGCTGATGGCGATCACCTGCGCGCCGTCGTCGTTGGCGAGGCTGCCGGCGCCGCTGAGGTTGAGGTCGGGCCCGCGGGCGGTCGCCTCGAACTGCGTCGCGCCGTCGACCACGGAAGCGGTCACCGTCGCCGTGTCGATCCGCACGTCACCTGCGACGAGCCCCGATGCCTCCGCCCGGCCGCGGACCATCGGCACGCCGAAGGCATCCTCGACCTGCGCCTCGGCATCGATCCGTGCAAGGGCGACGGAGGGCATGGAGATGTTCTGGCCGTTGACCGAGAGCGACACCGATTGCCGGCCGCCATCAGGCGTGAAGACGACGCGCCCCTGCGCCGTGCCGGTTGCCTCGACCAGCGCGAGCGCCGCCAGCGACGTCAGGTTCGGCGCCGACACGTCGAGACTGCCTTCGAGGAGGCCCGCCGGCGTCCGGCCGATCGCGCCGGTGATGCGGTTCTCGCCGACCCGGAGATCGACGTCGGGGAGGGACAGGCCGCCGGTATCGGCGAGCGTGGCCTGTGCGGTACCCGAGAGAGGATGGCCGGCAAAGGCGCCGCCGAGCGTCAGCGCGCCATCCCAGCCGCCGTCCTCGGTGGGGGCCCCCGTGAAGCTGACCGAAGCGCCGTCGACCGGCTGTCCGAGCATGGTCCCGTCGGGCACGACCACCGTGGCGGACACGTCCGGCCGGGCGGTCGAGCCGGTGATGCGCGCATTGAACGTCGCCTCGCCCGAGGATTGCTCCGCAAGCAGGGCCAAGTCCGCGATGCGGCCGTCGACATTTGCGTCGATCGTGTCGCCCTGAAGCGTCAGGCTGCCGGTCGCGTCGAGTCCGCTGCCCTCGATGGCGAGGTCGGTGATCGCGATGCGGCCGTTCTCGCCGGTGGCGACATTGGCCGAAAGCGTCGTCTCGCCGTAAAGCAGGCGGGCCAGCAACGGCTGCCCGAGATCGACGCCTCTGGCTTCGCCGGTGACCGCGATGTCGGTGGCACTGCCGTCGAAGGGCACGGTGCCGTCCGCCCTGAGCGTGAGCCCGCCGCCCGTCGCTTCGGCCATAACCGACGTGGAGACGGCGGTCCCCTCCCCATGCGCGGTGACCGCAAGCGGCGGCAGGCCGATCCCGTCCATGGCGGGGAGGGCGAGGTCCGCCCAGTTCGCCGTCCAGGCGAAGGCCGGCGAATCGGGCGTGCCGGTGACGGTGGCGTTGGCCGTGATCGTGCCGGACGCGTCCAGGTCCGGGACGACGGCGTTGAGGAAGCTCGCCGCGACATTGTCGGCGGTGACCCTGAGGTCGAGGTTCGGCGAGACGGCGCCTTCGGCTGTCAGCTGCCCGCCGCCGGCCGCGAGCGCCACGCCGGACAGGCGTGTCACGCCGTCCGCGATCGTGATGTCGGCCGGCGCGGCGAGGTCGACGGGCAGGCCGAACGCGGTCCCCTCGAGCGTCGCAAGGCGGACGGTCGTGGTCCCCGGCTCGGTCGCGAGATTGCCGGTGCCGCGAAGCGTCAGGTCGGGACCGGCCGCCGACGCCTCGAAGCTGGTGACGCCATCCTCGACCGACGCCGAGATCGCCGCGGTGTCGATGGCGAACGTCCCGACCGCCATCGTGCCGAGGTCGGCACGCCCGGCGATGGTCGGCGCCCCAAATGCGTCGTCGATCCGCACCTCGCCATCGGCCTGGGCGACACTCACGCCTTCGACGGCGAGATCGCGGGCGGCGAAGGTCGCGGCGATGGTCTGCCGCTCCGCCTCCGACGTGAAGGTGGCGCGCGCCGTCGCGGTGCCCGTCGCGTCGACCGCCGCCAGCGCAGCGAGCGTCTCGAGGTTCGTGCCGTCGATGTCGAGGGTGCCGGACAGAAGCCCGTCCGGGTTTGCCGCGAGCGCGCCGGTGATCCGGTTTCCAAGCACGGTGAGATCGATGGCGGGGAAGCTGACGCCGCCGCCCGCCGTGATCGCCGTCGCGGTTCCGGTCAGCGGCAGGTCGGCCAGCGTGCCGCCAAGGGTCAGCGTCCCTTGCCAGCCGGCTTCGGCCGGCGTGCCTTCGATGCGGACCGATGCGTCGGCGATCGCCTGGCCGGCGACGGTGCCCTCGGCCACCGTCACGGTCGCATCGACATTCGGCGCGGAGAGCGTGCCCGAGACGCGGGCCTCGATGCTTGCCTCGCCGGTGGTCCCTGAGGCAAGCGCGCCGAGATCGGCGACCCGCCCGGTGAGCGTCGCATCGATCGTGTCGCCAGCGAGCGTCGCGCTGCCGCCGAGCGTCGCCTGGGCGCCCTCGACCGCGAGGTCCGACACGGCGAGACCGGCCGGCGCATCGCGGAGCGTGGCGGCGATGTGCACGGCGGGACCGAGCAGGCGGTCGACCACGTCGATGCCGGACGCAAATGCGTCGCCCCGTCCATCGACCGCGATGTCGAGGCCCTCGGGTCCGACGAAGGTGCCCTCAGCGGTCGCGACGAAGCGCCCATGCATCGCCTGTCCCATCAGTGCGGCGAACGGCTCGACGTCGGCGATGTCGACCTCGGCCCGGCCGGTGACCGCATCCGCGCCGACGCTGCCGGCGTAGGTGGCGCGGCCGCCGGCGATCGTCGCCTCGGCCGTCGTCTCGGCGCGCATCGTGTCGAGGTCCAGCGTCCCGTGGGCCGAGGCGACGATCGGCGAGTCCTCGCCGCCGGGGATCGTGCGGTCGCCGAGCCGCAGCGCATCGGCCTCGGCGCGGAGCGCGAAGGGCAGGCCGGTGGCCGCGAGCGGGTCGTCGCCCGGCGCCTCCACCGCCAGCGAGAAGCCGAGCGCCGGCACGGCGACGTCGCCGAAGGCCAGCCCCGCGGCGTTGCCGATCAGGTCGAGCCGGGTGACGCCCCCTTCCGGCGCGATCCGGCCCGATACGTCGATGCTGTCGAGCGCCACCGCATCGCCGCCGCCGAACGGCAGCACGAGGCGGCGGCCATCGGGCGCCGCGGCATCGAGCGTCAGCGACAGGTCGCTGGTCGCGGTGCCGAAGCTCCCCGACGCCTCGGCCCGGAGTGCGCCCGTGGCGATGCGGCCCTCGTGGACCACCACCTCCGGCAATCGCTGGCCTGCCTCCTGCCGCCATGTGGCGTCGATCGCGACCTGGATCGCGCCGGAGAGCAGGTCGGCGAATGCGGGCGGCAGCAGCTCGGCGAGATCGCCCTCGCCGTTGAGGACGAGGCGCTGGCCGCCATCGGATGCCGGCGACAGCGCGAACCGGCCGTCGAAGCGCGCATCGCCGTCGGAGACGAGGGCGAGCGTACCGTCGAAGGCGCCGTCGACGATCCCGGTCTGGGCCGTGAGGCGATAAGCCGGACCGCTGTCACGGCCGAGAAGCCCGAGAAGGATGCCGTCCTGCGCCTCCTGGAGGGTGACGTCGACCATCAGCGGTGCGGTGCCGGATGCGCGGTCGACCTGCGCCGCGAGTCGTCCTTGTGGCCCGTCGATCCGGTTCGCGTCGATGCGGGCGGCGAGGCGGCCGCCGGCGGTCGTCTCGAACGACCCCGTCACCGACAGCGCCGCGGGATTGGCGACCAGCGGCTCGCCCAGTTCCAGCCGCGCGACGGATAGCTGGCGTGCGGCAAGCGCCAGGCCGGCACCTCCACTGTCCCCCTCCGACGGTGGCAGGACCGGCGTCCGGCTCAGGGCGACGCGGTCGGCGTGTAAGGCGTCGAACACGATCTCCCGGCGGAGCAACCCGCCGATGGCGAGATCGACGGCGAGGCCTTCGACTTCGGCGAACGGGCCTTCGGCATCGGCGATCACGATCCGATCTGCGCCGAACGAGAACGGCGGCCAGCCGGTGAGACGGCCGATGGAGACGGAAAGGCCGCTCCCCGCGGCGACCCGTTCGACCAGCGAGGCGACCACCGCCCGGCCGGGAGGCGTCGCGAGAAACGCCAGCAGCAGCCCCACCACGACGACCAGCGCCAGGATCACGTAGAGAAGGATGCGGAGGGCGCGGATCATCGCCGGGCGCTCAGAACGATTGTCCGAGGCCGACGTAAAGGGCGGCCCACGAGTCGTCCTTGTCGGGCTGGAGCGGGAAGGCGACGTCGACCCGGAGAGGGCCGACCGGCGTCAGATAGCGGACGCCGGCGCCGACCCCGACCTTTAGGTTGTCGAGCTCCGGCGTGTAGCCCTCGAAGGCGTTGCCGGCATCGACGAAGGCGGCAAGACCGAGCGAGGCGTTGACGCGGTAGCGGAGCTCGGCGGAGGCGGCGAACAGGCTCTTGCCGCCGATGATGTCGCCCTTGTGGTTCTTCGGTGCGAGGCTCTGGTAGGCATAGCCGCGCACGGTCGCCGGGCCGCCGGCGTAGAGACGCCGATAGGGGGCAACCGTCTTGATGTCCTCGACCGTGACGATCCCCCCTTGCACGCGGCCGGCCAGCACGAAACGCCGGTCCGGATCAATCGCCTGGTAGATCGAGAAGTCGTTCTTGAAGGTCGCGAACAGTTCGTCGCCCTCGAAATCGTAGGCCGGCGCGGCCGTGAAGAAATTGCGGAAGCCTTTGGTCGGATTGAGGCGGTTGTCGCGGCGATCCCAGTCGAGCGTGCCCGTCAGCGTCGCGATCAGGTATTCGTCCTTGCGCTGGATTGCGTTGTCGACCCGGGCGCTCTCGATGTCGAAGACGAGGCCTCCGGAGAGCGTGTCCGAAAACTCCTGGGTCAGGCCGACCTCGCCCGAGGTCGCCGTCACCTGGTAGGCGTCGGTGGTCTCACGATAGGTTTCGGCGCCGAGCGTGAAATCGGTCATCGGGCCGATGACGGCGGGCTTCTTGAAGCTGGCGGCAAGACGGTAGTCGGGCGCATCGAACGCGTCGGCCAGGTTCTGCGAGATCGATGCATCGAAGCGGAGCTGCTCGGCCCCGCCGAACAGGTTGCGGTGCATCCAATAGACGTTGGCGCCGAACCCGTCGATGTTGTCGTAGTTCACGCCGAAGCCGATGACGCGGCGCTTGCGCTCGCTCACCTCGATGGTGACCGGCACCGTGCCGTCGGGGTCGAGGCTGTCGCCGGTGATGACCCGGACGCTCTCGAAGACGCCGAGGTCGCGGAGCCGCCGTTCGGCGCGCGTGGTGACGTCGGACGAGTAGAGGTCGCCGGGATCGATGCCCGCCCGGCGTTCGATGAGCCGTGGATTGACGCGGTCGGTACCGACGATCTCGACGCGGCCGAAATCGGCCGCCGGCCCGGGCTCGACGTCGAGCGAGACCGAGAGCGTGAGCGTCTCATGGTTGGCGACGATATCGCGCTGGGTGACGGCGGCGAGCGGATGGCCGAGGCGGCGCCAGCCATTGCCGATCGCCGTCTCCGCCGCGACGATTGCATCGGACGAAGCGGGCCGGCCGGTGACCAGGCCGGTGTCGCGGAGGTTCTCGCCCGGCGGCAGCGGCGCCGCCGCGATCGCGCCGAAGGTGAACGGTTCGCCGGTGGTCACCTCGACCCGGATCGGCACCGGGCGCGTCGCGATCGTATCGAACGGATTGATCGACTGCACCGGCCGCCCGTCGATCAGGATCGTCACCTCGCCGGCGTAGAGCGCCTCGCGATAGAGCGCCGCGGTGATACGGCCGACGTCGGCGCGAGCCCGGGACAAGAGGCCGACGATGCCGGACGGCGGCTCGCGGCGGAGCGCGTAGAGGTTCGAGGCGCTGCGAATGCTGCGCTGCTGACTGCGGGTGCCGCCGTTGAACACCACCTCGACGGTGTAAGAGACGGGATCGGGGACGTCCGCCCGCTCGCGCCGCGTGAACGGCCAGATCGCGAACGAGGGCGCAATGGAGCCCATGCCCACCGCGAATGCGATGGCCACGACGGCTAGAGTGCGGCCCGGGCCCGCTCGGCGCAATGCACACATCCTCGCTTCGAGCGCAGGGCGAACCCGCGCTCGCTGCAGAAGCCCCTCTCTTCCCCGCCCGGCGGATACTCTGCCGGACTATGCTGAAGGAAGAGTATACCGTTAACTTTCAACCCGTTGTCAGCGGAAATTGCCGTTCCAGCCTGACAACCAGGGGAGAACGCGGTCGGAGCCGAAGCGTTGCGTGCGCATCCGGGGGCTGGAAAGCGTCGACGGCAAGCAGCGAGGCAGGCGTGGCTCGGGGCGGCTATCGGCCGGCAATCAGGCCCGCCGGATCGTCGATGCGCCGGGTGCGTGGCTGGTGGCTTGCAACCGGGGGTCGGCTAGATTCCGAAACAGGCGTACTTGATGTCGAGGTACTCCTCGATGCCGTATTTCGAGCCCTCGCGGCCGATGCCGGAATCCTTGACGCCGCCGAACGGTGCGACCTCGGTGGTGATGACCCCCGCATTGATGCCGACCTGGCCGTATTGCAGGCCTTCCATGACGCGGAAAGCACGGCCGACATCGCGCGTGAAGGCGTAGGCCGCGAGGCCGAACTCGGTGTCGTTGGCCATCGCGACCGCTTCGTCCTCGGTCTCGAAGCTGAAGACCGGGGCGAGGGGACCGAAGGTCTCCTCGCGGGTGACCTTCATGGCCGTGGTGACGCCATCGACGACCGTGGGCTGGAAGAACGTGCCGCCGAGGCGCTTGCCGCCCGTGACCACCCGGGCGCCCTTGGCGAGTGCGTCGGCGAGATGTTCCTCGACCTTCTCGACCGCCGCCTCGTCGATCAGCGGTCCCTGCGCCACGCCCTCTTCGAGGCCGTTGCCGACCTTGAGCGCGGCCGCGGCCTCGGCGAGTTTCGCCACGAAGGCGTCATGAATCCCCGATTGTACGAGGAGCCGGTTGGCGCAGACGCAGGTTTGTCCCGAGTTCCGGTACTTCGACTGGATCGCGCCGGCGACCGCGGCGTCGAGATCGGCATCGTCGAAGACGATGAACGGCGCGTTGCCGCCGAGTTCCATCGACACCCGCTTCATGGTTCCGGCTGCCGCCGCCGTGAGCTGCTTGCCGACCGCCGTCGAGCCGGTGAAGGTGATCTTCCGCACCAGTGGATTGCCGGTCATCTCGGCGCCGATCTCGCGGGCCGCGCCGGTCACGACGTTGACCACGCCGGAAGGCACGCCCGCTTCCTCCGCAAGCAGCGCCCAGGCGATCGCCGAATAGGGGGTCTGGCTGGCGGGCTTGGCGACGACGGTGCAGCCGGCGGCGAGCGCCGCGCCGATCTTGCGGGCGAGCATCAGGGTCGGGAAGTTCCACGGTGTGATCGCCGCGACGACGCCGACCGGCTGCTTCACCACCATGATCCGCCGCTCGGGCCACGGCGAGGGGATCGTGTCGCCATAGGCGCGGCGCGCTTCCTCGGCGAACCACATGACATAATTTGCCGAGGACCCGACCTCGCCGCGTGCTTCGGTCAGCGACTTGCCCTGCTCGGTGGTGAGCAGGCGGGCGAGGTCCTCCTTGTTCGCCTCGATCAGGCCGGCGAGCTTGCGCAGGATATCGGCGCGGCTCGCCGCGGTCGCGCTGCTCCAGCCGGGGAAGGCGGCATGCGCCGCATCGATCGCACGGCGCGTCTCGTCGCGGCCGCAATTGGGGACCGTGCCGATCTCGTCGCCGGTCGCTGGATTGACGACCGGGATCGTCTTGCCGCCGTCGGCAGCGACCCAGGCGCCTCCGATGAAATTCGCTTCGCGCTGGAACGGAAGTAGATCAGACACGGCAGATACTCCTTGGACTGGTCCGGCTCACCATGCTGCCCGGTAAACGGCCAGCGCGTCGGCATGTTCGAGCGGGCGCGGATTGTTGACGAGCAGCCGCGTCTGCTTCATCGCGTCGGTCGCCATCATCTCGAGCGCATCCTCGGGGATCCCGACGTCGCGGAGGCGCGCCTCGAGGCCGCAGCGTCCCGAAAGCGCGGCGAGGCTGTCGGCGAAGGCGACGCCGCGGGCCTGGCTGCCGATCTCGGCGAGCTCGGGGAAGACGATCGGCGCGATCTCGGCGTACGCGGTGCCGGCGGTCTCGGCGTTGAAGCGGATCACGTGCGGCAGGACGAGCGCGTTCGACAGCCCGTGAGGAACGTGGAAGTGGCCGCCGATCGGATAGGCGAGGGCGTGCACCGCCGCCACCGGCGAGTTGGCGAAGGCCTGGCCGGCGAGCATCGCGCCGAGCAGCATGTCGCGCCGCGCATCGCGGTTCGACCCATCCTTCACCGCGGTCTCGATGGCGCCGCCCATCAGGCGGAGCGCCTCGCGCGCCAAGGCCCGCGAGATCGGGTTGTTGTTGGCGCTCGCCGAGGCATGGGCCTCGATCGCGTGGACCATTGCGTCGATGCCGGTCGCCGCGGTCACCGCCGGAGGAAGGCCGAGCGTGAGCTCGGGATCGAGGAGGGCGACGTCGGGAAGGAGGACCGGCGACACCACTCCCATCTTCTCGCTCGTGCCGGTGGTGACGATCGCGATCGGCGTGACTTCGGACCCGGTTCCGGCGGTGGTCGGCACCAGCATCAGCGGCAGGCGCGGGCCCTTCGCATTGCCGACGCCATAGACCTGCGGCAGCTCCTCCCGCCCGAGGGCGAGCAGCGCCACGAGCTTCGCCACGTCGAGCGAGGAACCGCCGCCGATGCCGACGATCGCGTCCGCCTCGTGGCCGACGGCCGCCGCGGTGGCGGCATGGACGACCGATTCCGGCGGGTCGGCCGCGACGTCCGAGAACACCTCGACCGCGACTCCCGCCTCGCGGAGCGCGGCGCGCCCCGGCTCGAGAATGCCGATGCGGCGGAGCCCCGGGTCGGTGACCACCAGCGCACGCTGCCAGCCGCGCGCGGCGGCGAGCGTGCCGATCCGTGTCACGGCGCCGTCGCCGAAGACGATGCTCGCGGCAGTGTTGAAGGTGAATGGATTCATGGCCCGAAACTCCAGTTCAGGAGGGCTGCGGCGCCGATCGCGACGAGCAGCACCCAGAAACCGACCAGCACCACCGCGGGGCCGGAATGGCGTGCCGGCGGGATGGTCCGCTCCGCCTTGGTCGCCAGTTCGATGAACTTCGAGGGCATCGTCGCCATGCCCATGCGGTAGCTGAGGAACCAGACCAGGAGCACGCCCGCCGCCCACCAGCCGAGTTGCCAGGCCCACAACGAGGGGAGCCCGAATGGCCAGGCCTCGTACCCGCCGCGGGGGTCGCCGAAAACGGCATTGCCGATCACGGCGCCGGGGCCGAGGGCGAAGAAGAACCAGGCGAGCGCCACGGCCCAGGCGACGTAGCGCAGATAGTGCAGGCGCACCGGCAGCACGGCGTGGCTGGCGAGGAAGGCATGGAAGGCGCGCCGCTGCGCCTGCTCTTCGCTCCGCTGGCTGATGAGCGAGATCACGAAGGCGACGGCGATGTTGGCGGCGAGCCCCCAGAGACCGGAATGGATGGTCCAGGGCCAGCGGCCCCAGGGCAGGTCGAGGCCGAAGAAGGCGGCGGCCGAGATCCCGAGATCCTCGGTGAAGAACACGAAGACCATGCCGGCGGCGAGCCCCACCGTCGCCGCCGGACGGGTGATCCACGGCAGCCAGCAGATCGCGGCGAGAACGATGAGGAGCTGCAGGCCGAAGCCGAGGGCGAGCCCGCCGAGCGCCGCCGCTGCGGCCGGCGCGAAGGTGGCGAGGAGAAGCGCGGCGAGGAGGATCAGCCCGATCGCGAAGCGGGCATAGAGACGCTGGCCCTCCACGTCGAGCGCCGGGTCGACGTAGCGCCGGTAGACGTCACGGACGAGGATCGTGCCGGTGGCCGACGCCGCCATGGCGGCGAAGGCCTGCGTGGCGGCGACGGCGGCAACCGCGAGCGTCGCCGCGAACCACGGGGCGACCGGGCCGAGCGCGCCGAGATAGGCGCCGACGAGGCCGGATCCGTTCGCCGGCGCGGCCGGGAGCGCGGTGCTGGCCGTGAGCCCTGCGGCGTCGACCTCGGCGGAAGCGCCGAGGAGGTTGCCGCCGAGGCCGAAAGCCACGGCGAAGAGGACGAGCACGCCGCCCATCACCCCTGCCGAAGCCCAGGTCGCCTGGGTGGCGAAGCCCTTCGGGCTGCGGCTTGCGAAGACCAGGACCGAGAACACCGGATTGAGCGTCAGCCCCATCAGCGCGAGGCCGTAGGAGAGGATCATCGCGGTCGTCCACAGCCCACCCGCCGGGGTCTCGACCCCGAGGCCGGCCGTGAACTGGATCACTCCGGGGATCTCGAACAGCGGCGCGGTAGGAAGCAGCGTCGTGCCGTCGTCCGTCGGCGCTCCGGCAAGGCTCAGCCCGCCGAGACCGCGCATGAACGCCTCGAAGCCGCCGGCGAGCCAATAGGCATAGGCGCCGAGGAGCACGATGCCGGCGACGATCAGCACCCCCTGGAGCGTGCCGACATAGGCCGCGGCCCGGATGCCGCCGAAGGCGACATAGGCGAACACCACCGCGGTCAGCACCCACATCGCGGTGCCGCGGTCGAGGAAGCCGTCGGAGGCGGCCGCGATCACCGCGCCCGATGCGCCGATCTGCATCGCGGCGAAGGGGACGGCGAAGGTCAGAGCGATCACCGCCATCGCCAGCCGGATTCCCTCGCCGCCGAAATAATGGCCGGCCATCTCGCCCGGCGTCACGTAGCCGAAGCGCTTGCCGAGCATCCACTGCCGCTTGAGGAAGAAGGCGGCGCCGAGCGCGATTGTGATCGCCCCGAGGCAGGTCTCGGCGAAGGGCAGTCCGTCGCGGAAGAGGAGGTCGGGCGTGCCGAGGAAGAACCAGCCGTTGAAGGCGAAGGCGGTCCCGGCCGCGACCACCACCCAGGCCGGCAGGTCGCGGTCGGCGAGGAAGAAGCTCTTCGGGCCGCGGGCGAGGCGCGCGGTGGCGCGTCCCCAGAACAGGCAGAAGGCCCAGTAGAGCGCGAGGAACGCGACGAGCCAGAGGGCCTGCTCAGTCACGTCGCCGGCCCCCGTTCGGTGTCCCGCGCTCGGGATGGAACATGGAGAAGGCGCCGGTCAGCCCGTGACGGGTGACGAGGTAGGCGAGGAAGCCGGCGACGACCACCGCCATCCCGACCAGGCCGATGGTGACGCCGGCCGGCGTCAGGCCGGGGCCGAGCACCCAGGCTGCAAGGAAGGCGAGGGCCGCCACGCCGAACAGCGTGATCGCCGTCGCGATCTCGCCGGGGCGGAAGTCGCGGCCGTAGATGCGGTTGATGACGAGGTGCGATATGGCGCCGGCGACGAGGATGGCATAGCCGACGCAGGCGACGGCGATGTCGTCGGCGCGGAAGCCGGTGGCGACCGTGCCGAGGCTCAGCGCGCCGAAGAGCGCCCAGCTCGTCAGCACCGCCAGGCGGTGTTCGGCGTCGAGATCGGCTTCCGTCATGGTCGCTCCGGACAGGGCCCGAAGGGGCAGGGACCGCGCGCGATCCCGCCCCTAAGGGATCAGCTCTTCTTCTCGCCCTTCTTCTTGTCGTCGGCGGGCGGCGTGTACTCGGCCTTCGATAGGCCCTGGAGGCCCTGCACGTTGATCGAGCCGGCGGAGAGGCCGACCTCCTGGAGGAGCGCCTCGAGGAACGGCGCCTGCGCGCGGTACTGGAGCGCCGAGTTGACGGCGGCCTCCGCGAGATTGGCGGCGGGCCGGCCACCGCCTCCGTCGCCCGCGCCCGTCACGACCGGACTGCCGGCGCCGCTGCCGCTGAAGCCGGGCAGGCCGTCGACCTGGAGGATGCGGATCGAATCGATCTTCTCGATCGGCTTGACGCTCTCGCGGATGATCGCCGGCAGGTTGTCGACAAGGCGCTGATGAAGCGCGCTCCGCCGGCTCGCGTCGGTCCTGAGGTTCTCCGCCTCGTTGAGCTTCCGCTTGCCTTCGGATTCGACGGCGAAGCGCTCCTCGAGCGCGGCGACGGCGAGCCGGTCGGCGTCGGCGCGATCCTGCGCGGCCATCTTCTCCGCCTCGGCGAGCGTGCGGAGCTTGATCGCCTCGCGCTCCGCCTCCTGGGCGGCGGCGATCAGCTCGATCTGCTTCCGCCGCTCGGCGATCTCCGAGTCCCGCCGGGTCGCGACCCGTTCGGCGGCGACGATCATCAGCGCCCGCGCCTCCTCGGCCTCGGCCTGCGCCTCGGATTGCTCCTTCGACTTGGCGGCGATGGCGATGGCGCTGTCGCGCTCCTCGATCTCGCGCGCCCGCTGGCGCTCGATTTCGAGCCGCTCCAGCTCCTGCTCGCGCGCGACGCGCTCGGCGTCGATGATGCGCTCGCGCGCGATCTGCGCCTTCTCGACCTCCTCGCCGGCACGGATCTGGGCTTCCTCGATCTCGCGCTCGCGCTCGGCCTTCTCGCGGGCGATCTCCATGCGCTGCTGCGAGCGGCGGAAGACGACCTCGCGCTCCTGCTCGAGGCGGGCGTATTCGCTGTCGCGCTGGATGGCCAGCGCCAGCATCTCGGCCTCGAGGTTCTTCTTGCGGACCGCGATCATCGTGTCCTGCTCGATGTCGTTCCGCTTCTTCTTGCGCGTCTCGATCGCCTCGGTGAGCCGGGTCAGGCCCTCGGCGTCGAAGGCGTTCGAGGGGTTGAAGAGCTTCATGTCGGCCTGGTCGAGGCTGGTCAGCGACGCGGTCTCGAGCTCGAGACCGTCCTCGGTCAGGGTATCGGCGACGAGGGCGCGAATCTTCTTGATGAAGTCCGGACGATGCTCGTGGATCTCCTCCATCGTCATCTGCGCCGTCACCGCGCCCATCGCGTCGACGAAGCGGCCCTGCACCAGGTCCTTGAGGCTTTCCGGATTCATCGTGCGGTTGCCGAGGGTGCGCGCCGCGGCGGCCACCGACTCGGGCTTCGGGATCACCCGCACCGAGAACTCGACGGTGAGCTCGACGCGGAGCCGGTCGCGGGTGATCAGCGACTGCTCGCGCGCCCGCCGCACCTCGAGGCGCAGCGTGTTCATGCTGACGTCGGTGACCTCGTGCACGATCGGAAGGACGAGCGCGCCGCCGCCCATCACCACCTTCTCGCCGCCGAGCCCGGTCCGCACGAAGGACACGTCCTTCGAGGAGCGTCGGTAGAGCCAGTGCAGGAGATAGGCGAGGACCGCGATGACGATCGCGGCGAGAATGATGAACGCGATGATGTCTGCGCCGGTCATTGGCGAATCCCTCCGTCAGGATTTTCTCGCGCGGCGCTCGGCCGGCTGGTGCTCGTGCTCATCGCGCCTGCTTCTCGCCGGCGAGGGCGACGGACAGGAAGGCGAGCCCGAAGGCGATGCGGTTCACGAAGTCGACGAGGTTGTAGGCGATGGCGAAGCCGCCGGTGTCGGTGCCGCCGCCGAAGCTCATGATGAAGTTGCCGAGCGGGTAGACGGCCCAGCCGATGGTGATGATCAGGCGCAGCCAGAAATAGCCGCGCTGCAGGCGCTCGTCGCCGCTCTTGGCGACGATCTCGGCCATCTGGCCGAAGAAGCATTCGCCGAGGATGTAGAGCCAGCCGACGATGCCGATCAGGAAGGC
>JBIQKL010000026.1:24261-39505 GCA_044506555.1 Hyphomicrobiales bacterium
TAGCTGATCGCGCCCACCAGCGTCACCACCGCGCAGAGCGCCAGCGGCAGCTTCCATCGCGCCGCCACCCAGCCGGTGGCAAGAAGCAGGAGCACGGTTGCGGCCGCCATGCCGAACAGCACCATCGAGAAGGTGGCGCCGGCGACGTCGGTCGTGGCCATCACGTTCGGGTTCACCTATCCGTCCCCCTTCGGCATCATATCTGTGACCTGATGTGCGGCGAGCGCGCGTAGAGCGCGACCATCGGCAGGATCAGGAGACCGATGATCGCCTGCTGCCATTCGAACTTGAGACCGATGCCGACCAGGAACGAGGTCAGCACCTGGAGCACCAGCACGCCGATGACGGTGAAGCCGTAGCCGCCATAGCCGCCGAGCAGCGACGTCCCGCCCACCACCACGGCCGCGAGCGACATGAACAGGTAGGGCTGGCCGACGCCGATGAAGCCGCCGCCGCTCCAGCCGAGCAGCAGCGCGCCGGTCATCGCCGAGGTGAAGCCGCTGATGGCGTAGACGCCGACCCAGTACTGGCGCTCCGAGATCGAGAGCCGTGCCGCGGAGGTCCGGTTGCCGCCCAGCGCATAGAGCTGGCGTCCGTAATAGGTGTGCTTGAGGCCGAAGATCAGGAAGATCGCCGCCGCGATCCAGATGACGATCACCGGCGGGACGTCGAGCCACAGCGTCTTGCCGCTCATCGCGGCGAGGTTCTTGAGCCATTCCGGCACGGTGCCGAACACGTTGCCGGCGAAGCTGGTGCCGATCGAAGTGAGGATCTGGGTGCCGCCGGATACCGCGAAGCCGGTGCCGAGCGTCACGATCAGCGCCTGCCCCTGGAGGCGGAAGCTGAGGAAGCCGTTGATCGTCCCGATCGCCGCGCCGGCGAGCAGGATCAGGATCACCGCGAGCCACGACGGCACGCCGAGGCCGATCAGGTAGAGGAGCCCGACATTGGCGGCGCCGATCACGAACGGGATCGAGAGGTCGAGGCCGCCGAGCAGCACGACCAGGGTCTGGCCGATGCAGGCGAGCCCGAGGAAGGACGCAAAGAGCAGCATCGACTTGATGTTCTGCCCGGAGAAGAAGCCGTCGACGGTGATCGACCCGACCGCGAACAGCGCGACCAGCACCATGATGCCGATGAAGGCGCTGCGGTTCTGGGCGAAGAACTTGCTGACCGTGACCGCGAGGATCAGGAGGCCGAGCAGGATCAGGCCGGAGACGATGTTGATCAGCGTCAGGAAGCCGGTGACGGTCGCCGAGGCGATCAGGAAGCCGACGATCAGCGCCGCGGCGGAGAGGAGGAGGACGCGGTTCTTGCGGACGAAGGCGCGGAACTCGGTGCGCGGCGAGGTCTCCTCCGCGCTCGCTTCGGTCGTTCCGCCATCGGGCGCGAGCCTGATCTTGGTGAAGTCCGCCGCCGCCCGCTCCTGGAGAGCGGTGGCCGGCGGTCCCGTGTAGTAGCGCCAGATCCAGGCGATGATCGCGAACGTGGCGGCCGAATAGAAGAAGACCTCGAGGGCGGGCAGTCTCTGGACGAAGCCGAGCACGAAGCCGAGGCCTGCCACCAGGAAGGCGATGACCAGCCCGAGCCAGGTGAGGAGCGGCGAGCCGCGGGTCATGGGCTCGCCCCCGCCGGCGCTTCGGGCGCGGCACCGCCGAGGAAGTCGCGATCCAGGGCGAAGTAGAAGCCGAGGAGCAGGAGGGCGGCGACCACGATCGCCACCGCCGGGGTGATGCTGGCGCGGCCGGAGCGCGAGACGACCACCCGGAGCAGAACCGGGATCGCGATCAGGAGGCAGGCGATCAGCGCCAGCGTCGCCACGTTGTCGGGAACGTCCAGGTTCGCGGCGCCTGTAGTGTCCTCGAAGATGAAGGCCGGCGCGGGCGGCGCCGCCGTCTCGCCATCGACGACCTGCTCGACCGCGGGCGGGGTGAGGGCGTCGTAGTCGAAGGTGCGGTTGAGGATCACGCCCAGCGTCGGGATCGACAGGACGACGAAGAAGAGGAGCGGAGAGACCGCGCGAAGCCGGCGCTGGAAGTAGGGGAGCGCGATGGTTATCAGCAGCGAGACGACGAGGATCGTGCCGTAGGCCAGGTCGGTGACGAAGCTCTGCACCGCGCCGAAATTGAAGGTCGCGAGCACGAAGGTGATCAGATAGAGGTTCACCGCGCCGAGGAGCGCGCCGAAGATGCTGGCGCGGCCGCCCGCGAGGCTCGCCCCGCCGAGCACCAGCGCCGTGACTGCGATGAGCGTGTAGGTGGTCCCCTGGTTGGGATCGCCCGAACTGATCAGCGAGGTGAAGGTGATCGCGGAGAGCCCCGCGAAGATGCCGGCGATGACGTGGGCGCCGAGCCGCACCGCCGTGATCCGTACGCCACTCGTATAGGCCGCCCTTTCGTCGGAGCCCATCAGCCTGAGATGGGTGTAGAACGCCGACCGGGTGAACAGCAGCCACGCCGCCGTGGCGAGGACCACGATGATCAGCGGCGGCGAGACCACCGTCGTGCCGGCGCCCCAGTCGAACATCCAGTCGGGCGCGACGCCGCCCGGGCGCGGCAGGATCACCAGGTTGAGCCCGGACAGCGCCAGGTAGCCGGACAGCGCGACGATGATCGGCTGGACGCGGACATAGACGATGATCAGGCCGACGACGACCTGGTAGAGGACGCCCACGGCGATGGCGTAGAGAAAGAAGGCGACGGGTGTCTCGAGCCCGCCGGCGCCGTGGATCTGGATCAGCGTGACGTTGATGAAGCCGATCAGGGGGCCGATCGACAGGTCGACCGTCACCCGGCCGGCGATCACGGTCGCCATGAGCGCATAGGTGGCGAGCACCAGCGGGGCCGCGACGATCACCGCGCTGCCGATGCCGGTCTGCGCCACCAGGCTCGGCGAGCGGATCACGGCGATGAGCAGAAGCGCGAAGAGGAGCAGAATCGGAACCAGCAGGTACATGCCGTTCGCCGACCGGGCATGCCCGTGGTCGACGGAGGCCGCGAGGGGCTGCGGCGCGGGCTCGGCGGGCGGCGGGCTGGAGGTCGCGAGCGCGGTCATCGGCTGTCTCGCGGCCGCCGGAACGGCGAGCGGTCGTCACCGGTCGGGTCGTGGCCGAACTCGACGACACGGATGTTGGCGACCACCGGCGGCCGGGGCTTCTCGATGATCGTGTCGGGCGCCCGCGGCGGGCCGGAGCGCAACGGATTGGCGGTCTGGGGTCGCGGCGCGCGAAGCGGATTGTCGATGCTGGGTGCAGGCTTCCGCTCGCGTCGGACGGCGTCGAAGTCGACCGCCACGCCGCGCGGCGCCTCTGCCGGATGCCGCGGGTCGCGACGCTGCAGGCCGGCGGTCTGGCCGAACATCGCCTCGAGAATGCGGGTCGGGTCGATCTCGGCGCCGACGAACTCGTCGAACAGGGTGCCGTGGCGGAACACGATCACGCGCGTCGCGAAGCCGATGAACTCCTCGAGCTCGCTCGACATGTAGACCACCGACCGGCCGCTCGCCGCGAAGTCGCGGAGATGCCGGTAGAGCTCGGCCTTGGCGCCGACGTCGATGCCGCGCGCGGGGTCGTTGAGGACGATGATGTCAGGCTTCATGGCGAAGCCGCGGGCGATCAGCACCTTCTGCTGGTTGCCGCCGGAGAGCGAGGTGATCTTGTCGGAGCGGTCGCCCATCTTGATCGCGAGCTTCTCCGCCTCCCAGGCGAAGACGCTCTGGAGGTCCGTCCAGTCGATCAGGCCGAGCGCCCCGCCGCGCGCCTTGGTGCGGAAGAGCGGCATCAGCATGTTCTCGAAGATCGAGAGGTTGGCGAAGATGCCCTCGCGCTTGCGGTCGCCCGAGACGTAGACGACGCCGTGCTCGACCGCCTGCTCGATCGACTGGATCCGCGCTGCGGCGCCCTCGGCGGTCGTGGTCTCGACCGTGCCGGATATCGCCCGGCTCACGCCGGCGAGCGCCCGGACGAACTCCGATTGCCCCTGGCCGTCGAGCCCGGCGACGCCGAGGATCTCGCCGCGGTGGAGGGAGACGTCGAGCGGCGCCGCACCCTCCCACAGCACCAGCTCGTCGGCCCTGAGCACCGCCGGCGCGGCAAGCGTCGCAGGGTCGGCAGCGCGCGCCTCGGCCTGGCTCACGGCATGGCCGGTCATCAGCGAGAGGAGGCTGCGCTCGGTGATCTCGGATTTCTCGAGGACGCCGACCTCGCGGCCGTCGCGCATCACCGTCGCCCGGTCGCTGATCCGGATCAGCTCGGCGATGCGGTGCGTCACGATCAGCACGGCCGAGCCGCGGTCGCGGAGCTCGCGCATCCGGGCGAACAGCCGCTCGGTGGAATCGAAGTCGAGGGCGGCGGAGGATTCGTCGAGGATCAGCACCCGCGGGTTGAGGACGAGCGCGCGGGCGATGGTGATCCATTGGCGGATGCCGAGCGGCAGCGTGCCGACCAGGTCGTGCACGTCGATCGGCTCGCCGGTGAGATCGCGGAGCAGGGCGGCGGCGGCGCGGGTCTTCTCGCGCAGCGACAGGCGCGTCGAGAACAGGTTGTCGGCGCCGAGGAACACGTTGTCGACGATCGAGCATTCGTCGGCCACCAGCACTTCCTGGAAGACCGTGGCGATGCCGATGTCCCGGGCCTCCGAGGGTGAGGTGGGCGCGTGGCCGAGCACCTGGAGCTGGCCGCCGTCGAGCGGCAGGACGCCGGAAATCACCTTGGCGAGGGTGCTCTTGCCGCAGCCGTTGCCGCCGACGATGGCGTGGATCTCGCCGAGGCGGGCGCTGAAGTTGCAGCCGTCGAGGGCGCGGGTGACGCCGAAATATTTCCGTGCGCCGACCACCGAGATGGCGCCCAGGCCGTTGCCTGCCGCCGGAATGGCGGCGGCAGGCTCGGTCGGTCCGACCACGACATTCGTGTCGTCGCGAGGCAAGTCGTAATCCCCCTCAAGCCCGAACCGTCGGCCGCGACGGTCCGGGCACAGGCCCGATCAGGGCTTGTAGGCCGTGGGATCGGCGGGGTTGACGAAGAAGTTGTCGAGGAACGCGGGATCGCTGCCCCAGTTCTCGACGCCGACTTCGTACCAGGCGTCGGTGTCCATGCTGCAGTCGGCCGGAAGCGCCTTCTCGACCGCGGCGAAGTCGAGCTTGATGGGATCGACCAGGATCGACTGGATCTTGGGGCCCTGGCCCTGGAGCGTGCGCATCATGACGTTCCAGAGGAGCTCGAACTCGTCTCCCGGAGGCCAGAGCTGCCACGCGGCGCTGATGTAGTCGGGGTTCTGCCGCCAGTAGCAGAGTGCGCCGAGTTCGCCGCCGATGGCGACCGGGATCATGTCACGGCCGGACTGGAGCAGGGCGCGGAGCACGCCGAGCTCGGCGGCCGACTGCACCACGATGCCGTCGAGCTGTCCGGGATTGGTGGCGAGCCAGCGCTGAACTTCGCCCTGTGCGACCTGGTCCGTCCACATGCCGGCGACGTCGCCGACGATCTCGATATCGGGATACTCGGCGAGCGCCGCCTTGATGCCGCGGTCCTGCGAATCCGATCCGGAGGCGCCGGGAATGCCCTGAACCACCATCACGTTGCCCTTGCCGCCGATCTCCTCGGCCAGCCACTTGCCGAGCTCGTAGCCGCCGAGCTGGTAATTGGTGGAGGCGTTCACAGAATAGGGCGAGCTCAGATAGCCGGTGAGCGAGAACACCGGCACGCCGCGGTCATAAGCATACTTGACCGATTGGTTGAGCGCGGTCGGGTTCGAGCAGCAGACGATGATCGCATCGACGCCCTGGTCGACGAGCTGGCGGATCTGCTGGATCTGGACCGAATCGTTCAGGTTCGACTGGGTGATCACCACGTCCTCGAGCAGTCCCAGCTCCTTCCACTTCGGGATGATGTCGTTCTCGAGCCGGTTCATCACCGCGGCGCGCCAGGTATTGCCGGCATAGGAGCTGGCGTAGCCGATGGTCCACGGCGGCGGGTTCTTCGCCTTCCAGTCGATATACGCACTCGGCCCGACCGGCTGGTCCGGGTCGATCATCTCCGGGTTGTACAGGCGGTCCCGGATCTCCTGCGGAATGTCATCGAGCCCGGCGGCCGCGGCGCTGCCGGCGATGCCGAGCGCGAGGCCGAATGCGAGCGATAGCTTGCGCAAAGCCTTCAAGGTCGTCCCTCCCGTGTCCGGGCTACCGGCCGACCTTCCCTCGACCGGAGCCCTCCTCCCTGACGATGTCGTTCAATTAGATGAACGCTGGTCAGCAGATTGAACTATGAGGCCAACGAGCATCTATCGTCAAGCACGATGAATCGCCTGCGCGAGACGGATCGGCGTGCCGGGGGAGAAGACCGAAAATGGCGCTGCAGCGCCGCCAAGATGCCTCAGGCGACGGCGCTCAGGTCGGCGCCGAGGCGCACCGAGAGGAGGTCGGCGACCCTCCGGATGTTCTTGGCCATGGCGCTGATCGTCGGCTGGTCGACGTCGAGCGAGAGGAAGGAGACGGCGACGCCGGCCACGACCTTGTTGCTCGAGTTCCGCACCGGCACGCCGAGGCAGGTCATGCCGTCGCGGACCTGGCCGTTGTCGATGGAGAAGCCGCGGTCGCGGGTCTCGTCGAGTTCGGCGAGGAGCGTGTCGATGTCGCGCACGCTGTTGGCGGTGAGCGGCTGCGGCCAGCGATTCGCCATCACCGCGCGGACGTTCTTGGCGGGCATCGTGCTCATGATCGCCTTGCCCGTGGCGGTGAACGGCGCCGGCAGCCGCATCCCGATCCGGAAGGTGATCCCCAAGGGAAGCGTTGAATTCCTGCAGGCGATGTACATCACCTCCGCGCCTTCGAGCACGGAGAGGGTGATGGTCTCCTGGCTCAGCATGTCGATCTCGTCGAAGATCGAGGCGAACTCTGCGACGAGGTCGGCGGTCGCAACGAAGGCGTTGGACCATCGCATCACGTGCGGGCCTATCCGGTAGGAATTGTCCTGCTGGCGCGCGAGGAGGCCGAGGTTGACCATCGTCGAGCAAAGGCCGTGCACGGTGCTCTTGGGCAACTCGAGCTGGCGCGCCATGTCGGAGACGGTCGGTGCGGTCTCCGCCTGCGTGACCAGATCGAGGATGGCGTGAGCCCTCACCAGCGCCGGCACATTGCCGGCCCGGCCGTCGCTCTCTTTCGCCATTCCACCTCCTTTGGTCCCGCTGGGGTCCGAATCGTCGAATCCCTGCCCGCATGAGAGCCGAAGGGCACCCGTCGAACCAGAGGTGACCGGCCCGCGCGGGGACGCTCCCGCGCCGCCCTTGACGCTCCAGTCACAACGAGGCAGTATTCAGTCCGCTGATAACCGTTCAATATGTTGAACCCTAGTACGGTTTTGCGGTTGTTTCAATCGTGCGTGCCTGGGGGAGGGGGATCGGCACCGGCGCTCCGGCGCCGGCGAGGGGAGGAGGAATGCGGGCAGGAAGACGTTCCGACCGCGGCTCGACGGCGGGCTCCGACCGTTGCCGGCCGCAGATCGCGGACGATCGTGCCCGTGCTTGCCGGGAGGGCATCGCGCCATGACATCGGACCTGAAGCACTGGGCGAACAGGTTCAAGACGCTCACCGATGCCGATCCGACGATCGCCGCCATGGGCAAGTACTACACTTGCAGCTTCATGTACGACATGGGGACGGCGAAGGTCATCGTCGAGATGCACGACGGCAAGGTGAAGCACATCAACACCGACCCGCAGCCGCTCGACGCCTACGACTTCGCGCTGCGCGCCAGTCCCGCCTCGTGGCGCGAGTTCGCCAAGCCGGTGCCGCGACCGCATTTCCACGGCATCTGGGCAGCGAGCTTTCGCGAGGATCTCAGGATCGAGGGCAACGTCCTGGTCCTCATGCAGAATCTTCGGAACTTCACGGTGCAGTTCGAGCTGCTCCGCAAGGCCGGCGTGCCGGTCTAGCGCCGCGCCAACGCCCGAGAGGAACGGAAAGAGAAGACATGGCGCGTCATTCCCCGGTCACCGGCCGCTACGTCACCATCGATGTGGACGGCCTCGAGTACAAGGTGTTCTACCTGCATAACGGCAAGGGCCAGCCGCTGATCTGCCAGCACACCGCCGGCTGCCACAATCACCAGTGGCGCGGGCTGCTGGAGGACGAGGAGATCACGCAGGACTACCTGGTGATCGCCTACGACCTCGCCCGCCACGGCAAGTCCGACCCGCCGCTCAACGTCGAATGGTGGAAGTCGGAGTACAAGCTCACCGCAGACCACTACGTGAACTTCATCGTCGCGCTCTGCGACGCGCTGGAGCTCGAGGACCCGATCTTCATGGGCTCCTCCTTCGGCGGCAACATCGCGCTCCAGCTCGCCCTCCGGCGGCCCGACCGCTTCAAGGCCGTGATCCCGGTCGAGGCGGCGCACTATTCGCCGGGGTTCTTCCTCGACTGGTGGCGTCACCCGCATGCCAACGCTGCCCAGGTTTGCGCCAGCGGGGTGTGGGACTTGATGGCGCCGCAGTCTCCCGACATGGACCGCTGGCTTACCTGGCACTACTATTCGCAGGGCTCCGAGGCCTTCAAGGGCGACCTGTACTTCTATTCGGTCGACCACGATCTCCGCGAGGAGCTGGATCGGATCGACGCCCGCCGCTGCCCCGTGGTGATGATGACCGGAACCTACGATTATCTGACCCCGCCGGAGGCGACCGAGGATACCGCCCGCCAGATCAAGGGTGGCGTCTACATCGAGATGACCGACATCGGGCACTTCCCGATGAGCGAGAACTACCCGCTGTTCCGCGTCTATCTCAAGGAAGCGCTCCGCATCATCCGCGAGCGGACGGACGGCTGATCGGGCCGCTTCGCCGCCAACCGGGACCGCCACGATGAAGATCGTTGAATTCGGGGACGACGGGAAGCCGATCGAGCGGGATCGGATCAAGATCGTCGAGTTCGGCGTCGGCGGCACCGCGGCAGAGCGGGAGCCGACTCCGGTGCCGCGGTCCGAGCGTCCGCGGAAGCCTTCCGACATCCAACTCTACATGTTCCAGACCGGCGTGCTCCGCACCAAGGTCAAGTACATCAAGATGAACCAGGGCGACGAGAGCTACGACATCCCGGTTCCCTGGTTCCTGATCAAGCACCCGAAGGGCAACGTCGTGATCGACGGCGGCAACGCGGTCGAGGCCGCCATCGACAAGCGGGCCCACTGGGGCGCGGTGGTCGACGCTTACGATCCGCTGATGCTGCCGTCGGAGAACTGCGTCGACCAGGCGCGCAGCGTCGGCGTCGAGCCCGGCGACGTGCGCTACGTCCTCCAGTCGCATCTCCATCTCGACCATAGCGGGGCGATCGGCCGCTTCCCGAAGGCGACCTATTTCGTCCAGCGCGCCGAGTACGAGTACGCCCATGCGCCGGACTGGTTCTCAAAGGGCGCCTATATCCGCGCCGACATCGACCATCCCGGCGTCGACTGGAAGTTCCTCGGCGGTGAGTACACCGACCACTACGACCTCTTCGGCGACGGCACGATCCGGATGATCTTCACGCCCGGCCATTCGCCCGGCCACCAGTCATTCCTGGTCAACCTGCCCAATACCGGGCCGGTCCTCCTCACCATCGATGCCGCCTACACGATCGACCACTGGAACGATCGCGCCCTCCCGGGGCTGGTCTGCTCGTCGGTCGATGCCGCGCGGTCCGTCGCCAAGCTCCGCAAGATCGCCGCCGACACCGGCGCGATGGTGGTCACCGGCCACGATCCGGAAGGTTGGAAGACCTTCGACAAGGCGCCCCAGGACTTCTACGACTAGGATCGCGTTGCCAGCGCGCCGTTGCGAACGGAAAGCCGACAGCCTCTTTTCATCGGCGCACCGTACGCCATATGATCGGCACCGGCGTGTGCTGCGTGCGCCGTGGGACTTCCCCCAGAATCTGACGGAGACCGATGCAACCTTAGCCAGGAAGCAGCGCCCATGTCTCCGATTCGCAAGGCCGCCGTACGGCCCATCTCCATTCTCCGCGCCTTCATCCACAACGCCGCGTCGGGCGGCATCGTGCTCATGGCGAGCGCGGCGCTGGCGCTGATCGTCGCCAATTCTCCGCTGGCGGAAACCTACGAGGACGTCCTTCACGTCGAGGTGGCGGGCCTCTCCGTGCTGCACTGGATCAACGACGCGCTGATGGCGCTGTTCTTCCTGATGGTCGGGCTCGAGATCAAGCGCGAGATGCTCGACGGCGAGCTGTCGAGCTGGCCGCGGCGCATCCTCCCCGGCGGGGCAGCGCTCGGCGGCATGATCGGCCCGGCGATCATCTATCTCGCCTTCAACCTCGGCGAGGGCGGGCATCCCCAGGGATGGGCGATCCCGTCCGCCACCGACATCGCCTTCGCGCTGGGCGTGCTGTCGCTGCTCGGGCCGCGAGTGCCGATGTCGCTCCGCGTCTTCCTCACCGCCCTCGCCATCATCGACGATCTCGGCGCGGTGGTAATCATCGCGGTGTTCTACACCGGCAACCTCGATGCCCTGATGCTCGGCGGCGCCGCGGTCGTGCTCGCGATCCTGTTCGGGATCAATCGGTCCGGGGTGACGCGGCTCTCCCCTTACATCCTTCTCGGCGGCGTGCTCTGGTACCTGATGCTCCGCTCGGGCGTGCACGCGACCATCGCCGGCGTGCTGCTGGCGCTCACCGTCCCGATCCGCCCGAGCCCGCGTCGTCCGGACGACATGCGCTCGCCGCTCAACATCCTTGAGCACGGCCTGCAGCCCTGGGTCACGTTCCTGATCGTGCCGCTGTTCGGATTCGCCAATGCCGGCCTCTCCTTCGCGGCGATGTCGGCCGATGCGCTCCTCGATCCGGTGCCGCTCGGCGTGGCGCTCGGCCTCCTCCTGGGCAAGCAGGCCGGCGTGTTCCTGACCGCGGCGGGGCTGATCCGCCTCGGCTTCGCCGAACTGCCGATGTACGCGGCCTGGCGGCAGCTCTACGGCGTGGCGCTGATCTGCGGCATCGGCTTCACGATGAGCCTGTTCATCGGCCTCCTCGCGTTCCCCGGCGACGCGCTGCTCCAGGGCGAGGTGAAGCTCGGCGTGCTCGGCGGCTCGCTGCTCTCGGCGCTGTTCGGCGTCCTCGTGCTCCGCGGATCGACTCCGCGCGTGCCCAGGGAGATGCGGGGCGAACCGAAAAGCAGTCCGGCTATTGGCGCCTAAGTAATTGAAATTATTGGTGGGAGGTGAGAGGTGAAACCTCGAACCGATACCCAGCGGGCAGGGTTGGTGTGGCGGCTGCCCGCAAGGGTGAAGTGGTGGGCCTGGCAGGACTCGAACCTGCAACCAGACCGTTATGAGCGGCCGGCTCTAACCATTGAGCTACAGGCCCGGCAGGGATGACGCCGGTATAGGGGGAAACGGCCACGGCGGCAATTCCGGCGTAGCCCCAATACGGCCGGAATGGCAGCGCAGAAGCTCCCCCACCGAGGGGGCGTCCGCGGAGTATCGATCATGCAAGCATTCACCAAGCCCGTTGTCGCCGCGATGTTCGTCGCGCTGGCGTTCGTGTCGGCTCCCGCGCTCGCCCAGATGCAGGAGCGGATCCCGAGCCTCAACGCTTCCGGGGAGGGCTACGTCATGGTCGCGCCCGACATCGCGATCGTGACGATCGGGGTCGTGACGCGCAGCGAGACCGCCCGCGCCGCACTCGACCAGAACAGCGCCGAGACCGCGCGGGTCATCGAGACCATCCGGGGCGCCGGCGTCGCCGAGGCCGACATCGGCACCAGCGGTTTCAGCGTCTCGCCGGTCTACGAGGAGCGGCCGCCGCATGTCGAGCCGATGGAGACGGTGCCGGCGATGCCCAAGGTCGTCGGGTACCAGGTGTCCAACGAGGTGCGGGTCACGGTCCGCGAGATCGGCAAGTCCGGCGCCATTCTCGACAAGGTGGTGACCGCCGGCGCCAACCAGATATCGGGCATCGCCTTCGACATCGCCGACCCGCAGGCCGCGGCGGACGAGGCGCTCCGGAAGGCGATCGCCGACGCGCGCCGGAAAGCCGAGCTGATGGCCGCCGCCGCCGGCGTCCGCATCGTTCGCGTCCTCGATATCTCGGGTGGCGGCGCCATGCCGATGTTCGCGCGGGCCGAGGCGATGGCTTTCGACCGCGCCGCCCCGGCGGTGCCGGTGATGCCCGGCCAGGCCCGGGTTCAGGCCAACGCCAACATCGTCTTCGAGATCGCGGAATAGGCGTCTTTCACCGGCCGCGAGCGGGAATCAACCCCGCGAAATCCTCGGCGAGAGCCGCGGCGCGGCTTCGGGGGCTGCGTGCGCGTGCGAAGCCGGCGGATCGACCGGCAGCCGCACCGCGACGATGGTGCCCTTGCCCTCGCGCGAGCGGATCCGCATCGCGCCGCCGTGCAGCGCGGCGAGCGACGAGGTGATGGCGAGGCCGAGGCCGGAGCCGCGGTGGCTCTTGGTGAACTGGTTCCCGACCTGCTCGAACGGCCGCCCGAGCTTCTTGATGGCCTCCTTCGGGATGCCGATGCCGGTGTCGGCGACGGAAAAGGTCACGGCCGTGCCGGTCGTGCGCGCCCGCACCGTGATCCGTCCGCCGCGCGGCGTGAATTTCACGGCATTCGACAGCAGGTTGAGCATGATCTGCTTCAGCGCCTTGCGGTCGCCGCGCATGCGGAGGTTCCTGCCGACGTCGCTGACCACGGTGATTTCCTGCGCGTCGGCCTGGGTTTGGACGATGCGGATCGACTCCTCGACGATGCTGTCGAGGTCGAGCTCCTCGGCCTCGAGCACCATCCGGCCCGCCTCGATCCGCGACATGTCGAGGATGTCGTTGATCACGCCCAGCAGGTAGGCGCCGCTCTGGTTGATGTCGTGGCAATACTCCTCGTACTTGGCCGTGCCGAGCGGGCCGAACATGCCCGACTGCATGATCTCCGAGAAGCCGATGATGGCGTTGAGCGGCGTGCGGAGCTCATGGCTGATATTGGCCAGGAACTCGGACTTGGCGCGGTTCGCGTCCTCCGCCCGGTCCTTCTCCTCGGCATATTTCTCTGCCAGGTCCACCATCTGCTGGGCCTGTGTCTCGAGCTTCTGTCGCGACTGGCGAAGGTCGGCGATGGTCGCCATCAGGCGGCGCTCGCCGTCGATCAGCTTCGCCTCGTGGCGCTTGAGCTGCGAGATATCGGTGCCGACGGAGACGAAGCCGCCGTCCTTGGTGCGCCGCTCGCTGATCTGCAGCCAACGTCCGTCCTCGAGTTGCAACTCGAAGCTCCGTGCGCCTTCCTCGGGACGGCCATCGGTGGCAATCTGGGCGCGGACCAGCGGCTTCCGGCCCGCGGCGATCACCGCGGTATAGGGGGTGCCCGGCGTCAGTGCCGCATCGGGCATGCCGTGGAGCTGCTGGTACTTCGAGTTGCACATGACGAGGCGGTTCTCGGAGTCCCACAGCACGAACGCCTCGGAGATGGTCTCGATCGCGTCCCGGAGGCGTATGTCTGCGGTCTTCGACCGCTCGACCAGCCGCATCTGCTCGGTGACGTCGACGGCAATGCCGATCAGGTGCGGCTCGCCGGAATCACGGTCGACGAGTTCGGCCCGGGCGCGAAGCCAGATCCAGCGGCCGTCGGCGTGGCGCATGCGGAACATGCGATCGACCGTCTCCTCGCCCTTCTCGTAGAGCGACTCCGCCAGCGCCATCAGGTCGCCGTCCTCGGGATGGATCATGCGCTGGACCTCGCCGAAGCCGATCAGGTCGTCGCGCTGCTCCTCGCCGACGATCTCGAACATCGAGCGCGACCAGAACATGCGGCCGCGGGCGAGGTCCCAGTCCCACAGGCCGCAACGGCCGCGCATCAGCGCCGTCTCGAAGCGCTCGTGCGTGGCCGAATAGATCTCGTCCGCCTCCTGCGCCCGGCTCGACTGGGCGAAATAGCCGTAGAGGATGACCAGGAGGATCGCGCTGGTGCCGATGAAGATGGCGACGTTGAGCGAGACATCGGCGCGCCACTCGTCGAGGACATTGGCGACCGGCATCACGATCGCCACCGCCGCCGGGCCGCCCGCGACGTGGTGGACCGTGGCGAGCGCCTCGGTCTCGTCGGGGAGCACGATCTCGAGCACGCCGGCCCGCTTGCCGAAGATCGTCAGCGGCTGCGCCTCGCCGATGATATCGGTGAGCGGCACGCCCTCGCTGTCGAGGTTGCGCGGCGCGGTGGCGACCACCGTGCCGTTCGCGTCGGCGATGTAGATGCGCCGGCCGTCGCTGGTGGCGCTCGGCGGCAGCGCGTCGGCGAGCCTGTTGAGGTAGTCGACGGCGGACGGTTCCCCGTCTTCCGCCGCCTCGGCGAGCGAGCCGGCCAGCACCGACGCCACCAGCCCCATGGTCTCCCGGGCGTCGTACTCGCGGTCGGTGCGGAGCTGGTAGAGTTCGACGAAGCGCGCCAGGCCGACGATCAGCAGGAAGATGACGATGAGGACCGGGATCAGCCGGCGGAGGAACGGCTCGGCGGCGAGCAGGCGTTCATAAGCGGGGCGGGCAAGGAGGCGCGCGTGCCCCGAAACGGCGACCTTGTGCGGAAGCCGCAGGCCGGAGAGGATCGAACGCTTTCCGGCAGACGGTTCAACCGTCTCCGTCCGCGCCATGCCGTGCCCCCTTCCACCCGTGATTTCGCGCGATGCTTGAGCGCCTTCGGGCCGTTGATCCCTCGAATCAGGGCATTTGAATCGAAGAAGAATCGAGTGTCCAGCAAGAAATGGTTAACAATACCTTCGAGGGATTCCGGTCGTCGCGGCGTTTTCAGTCTTCTCCTCGGAATGTCCATGCCGACCTCTACGGGGCAGCGGCCGGCGCATCGTCACGCCAGCGTTCGCGTGATGATGTCGCGCGTGTCGGGCGAGAGCGAGGACGCCTCGGCGATCCGCCGGAGCGCGGCCTCGGCGCGGGCGCGCCGGCCGGACTCCAGCGCCCGCCATGAACGGAAGTGGGTGAGCAGACGCGCCGCCGTCTGCGGGTTGCGCCGGTCGAGGTCGAGGATGAAGTCGGCGACGAAGTCGTAGCCGGTGCCGTCGGCGCGGTTGAACTGGGTCTGGTTGCCGCCGGCGAAGCCGCCGATCAGCGCCCTGATGCGGTTGGGATTGGTCGCGGCATAGGCCGGGTGCGACTGGAGGCGGACGACGTCGTCGAGCGTCGTCGGGGCCGGAACCGCCGCCTGGAGCGTGAACCACTTGTCGAGGACCAGCGCGTCGTCGCGATAGCGGTCGTGGAACGCATCGAA
>JBIQKL010000026.1:39605-43275 GCA_044506555.1 Hyphomicrobiales bacterium
GCGCCGATGCGGTCGGCGATCGCGGCGCGGAGCCCGTTCCGCGCGTCGGCAACCGCATCCGGATCGACGTCGCGACCGATTTCGCGAGCGATGTCGGCTTCGCCGGGCAGCGCCAGCACCTGGGCGCGGAACGCCGGCTCGAGCGCATCGTTCTCCGCGACCTCGGCAAGCGCATCGATGAAGGCCGGCTCGTACGCGGCCGGCCTCCCGGCGCGGATCGCGCGGGCAGCCGTGATGAGCGCGGCATTGGCGAGGCGCTGCGAGGCCTGCCAGCGGTTGAAGGAGTCGGCGTCGGTCCGCAGCAGGAACAGCAGATCGTCGGGACTCGTCTCCATCGCGAGCTTCACCGGGGCGGAGAACCCGCGGAGCAGCGACGGCACAGGCGGCGCCGAGACGCCTTCGAACACGAAGGTCTGTTCGGGGGCCGTGAGGTGGATCACGTCGCCCGCGACCCGTCCGCCGCGCACCGCGGCATATTCGAGGTCGGCGCCGTTGGGGCCGACCAGGCCGAAGCGCACCGGAATGTGCATCGGGCTCTTCGCGGCCTGGCCGGGCGTGGGCGCAAGGCTCTGGCCGAGGGTCAAGGTATAGGTCTGGGCGTTCCGGTCGTATTGCCCGCGGGCGGTCAGTTCCGGGGTGCCGGCCTGCGCATACCAGAGCCGGAACTGCGCGAGGTCCGTTCCGGTCGCGTCGGCGAAGGCAGCGAGGAAATCCTCGATGGTGACCGCCTGTCCGTCATGGCGCTCGAAATAGAGGTCCATGCCCTTTCGGAAGCCGGCCTCGCCGAGGATCGTCTTCAGCATCCGAACCACCTCGGCGCCCTTTTCGTAGACGGTGGCGGTGTAGAAATTGCTGATCTCGGAATAGAGCTCGGGCCGGACCGGGTGGGCGAGGGGACCGGCGTCCTCAGGGAACTGGCGCGCCATCAGGGTGCGCACGTCGCCGATCCGCTTCACGCCGCGCGAGCGCATGTCGGAGGAGAATTCCTGGTCGCGGAAGACGGTCAGCCCTTCCTTCAGGCAGAGCTGGAACCAGTCGCGGCAGGTGATGCGGTCGCCGGTCCAATTGTGGAAGTACTCGTGGGCGATCACCGTCTCGATCCCGGCGAAGTCGCCGTCGGTCGCCGTGTCGGGATCGGCGAGCACGTACTTGTCGTTGAAGATGTTGAGGCCCTTGTTCTCCATCGCTCCCATGTTGAAGTCCGAGACCGCGACGATCATGAAGATGTCGAGGTCGTACTCGCGGCCGAAGGCCTCCTCGTCCCAGCGCATCGAGCGCTTGAGCGCGTCCATGGCGTAGCCGCAGCGGTCCTCCTTGCCGTGCTCGACATAGATGCGGAGCGCGACGTTCCGCCCCGAGGCGGTGACGAAGCTGTCTTCGACCACGCCGAGGTCGCCGGCGACCATGGCGAAGAGATACGACGGCTTCGGGAACGGGTCGTGCCAGACGGCGAAATGGCGGCCGTCGGCGAGGTTGCCGAAGTCGATCAGGTTGCCGTTGGAGAGCAGCACCGGCGCTTCCGCCTTCGGCGCCTCGATCCGCGTGGTGTAGACCGCGAGCACGTCCGGCCGGTCGGGAAAATAGGTGATGCGGCGGAAGCCTTCGGCCTCGCACTGGGTGCACCAGTTGCCGCTGGAACGGTAGAGGCCCATCAGCTTGGTGTTCGCCGCCGGGTCGATGTCGGTGACGACCTCGAGCGTGAACGGTCCCGAAGGAACGTTGCGGATCGTCAGTCCGTCGGGCCGGGCGTCGAGATCCATGTCCGGCACCGCCGTGCCGTCGACCGCGGCCGAGACGAAGGTCAACTCGTCGCTGTCGAGCTCGAGCGTGCCGTCCGCGCCATCTCCGGGCCGGATCGCGAGGCGAGCCGTCACCCGTGTGGTCTCGGGGTTCAGGTTCACGTCGAGACGGACGGTGTCGATCAGGTACGCGGGCGGCGCATAATCGGCGAGGCGGACAGGGACAGGGCTGGCGGTCATGGGATGCTCGGTCGATGATCGGATCGGCGGGTCCCGCACTTGTAGGCGGTTTGACCGGGGCGTGCCACGTTCCGCTTGTCGCTGTCCGCTTCGACCATCCGCCCCACCCGTCCGCGCGCTTGCAGCGCGCGTTCACCCTCCCCTCGCGGGGAGGGATACCGCGTCGCCGGCTCGGGCCAGTCGGACTGGGTGCGGCGCAGGACCATTCCAAGCCAGGGCCGGTGATGCGAGGCGGTGCCGCCTGATCCCTCCCCGCGAGGGAGGGCCCGGCCGAAGGCCGGGGGTGGGGCGACTTGTGGCGCTTGCGTGCATTCTGACGTACGCCCCTCGTAATCGTTTGCATGAGCCTTGGGCGCGGAGTGCGCCCGATGATGGCTTCCGATCAGGTTTCGTAGTACGTTGGAATTGCTGGAATAATAGGCGGTAGCGGATGGCATAGGATCACTCGGTTCCCCTGCCGCGAATTGCATTCGACTGGCCCGCGCGGTAATCAACCGCCTGAGGGGAGCAATCATTGGCGCGCACCACACTTCAGGACGTGGCCAGGACCGCGGGCGTCAGCCTTGCCACCGTCGACCGCGTGCTCAACCGGCGCCCCGGCGTGCATGCCCACACCGCCGAGCGCGTGCAGCAGGCGATCGCGCAGCTCAAGTATCGGCCCGACCGTTTCGCCGCGCGGCTGGCGCGCGGTCGCGAGCACCGCTTCCAGTACATCCTGCCGACCGGCAGCAACGCCTTCATGCAGGCGCTGGCGGAGCGGGTGCGGGTCACGGCCGAATACGTCGCGGACGAGCGGGTGCGCATCGGCATCACCCATGTCGACGTGTTCGACGGCGACGTGCTGGCCGCCGCCCTCGACGGATTGCAGGGCGAGGTCGACGGTGTCGCCGTCGTGGCGCTCGATCATCCGACCGTCCGCCAGGCGATCGACGATCTCGTCGCTTCCGGCGTGACGGTGGTGACTCTCGTCTCCGACGCGCCGCGCTCCCGCCGGTCCCACTACATCGGCATCGACAACGCCGCCGCCGGGCGGACCGCCGCGAGCCTGCTCGGTCGCTTCGTCGGCGGTCGGCCGGGCAAGGTCGGGCTGGTCGCCGGATCGATGGCGCTCCGCGACCACATCGAACGGCAGATCGGCTTCGAGCAGGTCATGGCCCGTGACTTTCCGGCGCTCAAGCTGCTGCCGGTCCGCGAGGGCCGGGACGACGACGACCGGGTCGAGGAACTCGCGACGGGCCTGCTCCGCGAGAACCCGGACCTCGTCGGCCTCTACAACGTCGGCGCCGGCAACGGCGGCATCGTCGCCGCGCTGGAGGCGAGCGGACGGGCGCGCGACGTCGTATTCATCGCCCACGAGCTGACCCCGTTCTCGCGGCGGCAACTGATCCGTGGCACGATCGACGCCGTCATCAACCAGGATCCGGGCCATGAGGCGCGGAGCGCGACCCGGCTCTTGATCGCCGAACGCGAGAACGCGCCTTACGATTCAGGACAGGAACGCATCCGCATCGACATCTTCGTCCGCGACAACGTCCCGTAGAGGGCGGTCCGGTACAGGCGACAGGGAGCGCCGCCCGCATGTATCTCGGCATCGATATCGGTACGTCTTCGCTGAAGGCGGTCCTGATGGACCGCGACCAGAGCATCCTCGGCAGCCGGAGCGAGGGCCTCGAGGTCTCGCGGCCGCATCC
>JBIQKL010000027.1:0-15923 GCA_044506555.1 Hyphomicrobiales bacterium
TGGCGATGGACGACGCGAAGTACGGGAAGCTGGATGCGCGCGGCGCCAACTGGGCGCCGAACAAGCCGGTGAGCTACGGGCCCGTGTTCGACTGGCCGCCGAACCCGCGGGCGCTGTTCAAGTTCTTCTTCGGGTTTCCCGGATACTTCCTGCCCTGGAACGTGCTCTACGCGGTCGCCGCGATCCTGATCTGGCAGTTCCTCACCCCGTCGCTCGAGACCATGAGGGACTTCTCGGTCGGCTGGGTCGCCATCATCCTCGTCCGCAACATCGGGCTGGCGATCGGCGTCTACGGCGCCTGGCACCTCTGGCTCTATGTGTGGCGGAAGCAGGACGTCGCCTTCAAGTACAACCGCCAGTGGCCGAAGGAGAAGTCGTCGGTCTTCGCCTTCGGCAACCAGACCTACGACAACATGTTCCATACGCTCGCCAGCGGCGTGCCGATCTGGACGGCGTACGAGGTGCTGCTGCTCTGGGCCTATGCCAACGGCATCGCGCCGTTCATCACCTTCGCCGAGCACCCGGTGTGGTTCGTCGCCGTCTTCTTCCTCGTGCCGCTGATCCACGAGGTCGGGTTCTATCTCGCCCACCGGTCGCTGCACTGGCCGCCGCTCTACCGCATCGCCCACAGCCTGCATCACCGGAACGTCAACCCGGGGCCGTGGTCGGGACTGTCGATGCACCCGATCGAGCACGTGATCTACTTCGCTCCGATCCTCCTGTTCTTCTTCATCCCCTCGCATCCGATCCACATGATCAACCTCGCCTCGCGGCTCGGCGTCGCCCCGGCGCAGGGCCATACCGGCTTCGACCGGGTGGTGATGGGCGAGGAGAAGAGCATGGAGGCCTCGTACTACGCGCACTACCTCCACCATAAGTACTTCGAGGTGAACTATTCCGACGGCATGGTGCCGCTCGACCGCTGGTTCGGCACGTTCCATGACGGCACGCCCGAGGCGCACGAGCGGATGAAGACGCGCCGGATGAAGCGAAGCTTCCCGAAGCCCGCCGAGGGCTAGGCGGCCGGCGAGGGGATCGCGGGCCGGTACGGCCGCGCGCCGGCTGCCTAGCGCATCAGCACCACGCCGCCGTCGCGGGACCACGACAGCCAGACGCGGTCGTCCCAACTGATCGGACGCTCGACCAGGCGGGTGCGGTTGGTGACGGTCGCCTTGATCGTGGTGCCGGTCGGCAGCCGCACGTGGTAGATCGAGACGTCGCCGAGATAGGCGATGTCCCAGACCTCGCCCGAGACGGTGTTGACCGCGCCCTCTGGCGGGGGATCCAGGGAGATGTGCACCTTCTCCGGCCGGATCGCGAACCAGGCCGGGTCGCCGCGCTGCGCGTCGGTGACCTGGTCGACCTCGACCACCGCGCCGGTGGCCGGCGATTCCATGCGGACGATGCGGTCGAAGGTCGAGGCGACGCGGCCCTCGATCAGGTTGATGTCGCCGATGAAGTCGGCGACGTAGCGCGAGTTGGGCTGCTCGTAGATCTCGGCCGGGGTCGCGACCTGGACGATCCGTCCGTGGTCCATCACCGCGATCCGGTCGGCGACGGTCATCGCCTCCTCCTGGTCGTGGGTGACGATGACGAAGGTGAGCCCGAGGCGCTGCTGGAGGTCGATGAGCTCGAACTGGGTCTCCTCGCGGAGCTTCTTGTCGAGCGCGGCGAGCGGCTCGTCGAGGAGCAGGACCTTGGGGTTCTTGGCGAGCGAGCGGGCGAGCGCCACGCGCTGGCGCTGGCCGCCGGAGAGCTGGTGGGGCTTGCGCCTGGCGAAGGGCGCGAGCTTGACCAGGTGCAGCATCTCCTCGACGCGCCGCGCCACCTCCGCCTTCGGCATCCGGTCCTGCCTGAGGCCGAAGCCGATATTGGCCTCGACCGTCATGTGCGGGAACAGCGCGTAGGACTGGAACATCATGTTGGTCGGCCGCCGGTAGGGCGGGACGCCGGCGAGGTTCTGCCCGTCGAGATAGACCTCGCCGGAGGTCGGCTGCTCGAAGCCGGCGACCATGCGCATCAGCGTCGTCTTCCCGCAGCCGGACGGGCCGAGGAGGGCGAAGAACTCGCGCTCGTAGATGTCGAGCGAGAGGTCGTTGACCGCGACGAAGTCGCCGAAGCGCCGGGTGACGTTGCGGAACGCGATGAAGGGCACCGCCGCCGGGTCGTCCCAGGGAGCGAAGCTCCGGCGGATCGGGCCGAGCGCCTTTGCGGGCATCGCTACGCCGTCCGGGCGGGACGAGCCGGGAACGCCGTCATTCGCCGGCCTTGACGCTGGTCCACATGCGGGTCAGCGCCCGCTGCGAGCGCGGGTCGTAGGTGGTGGAGGTGAACAGACGGTCGAGCGTCTCCTGGCTCGGGTAGATCGCCTCGTCGGCGATCACGTCCTCGGCGAGCAGCGGCTGCGAGTCGAGGTTGCCGTTGGCGTAGTAGACGTAATTGGAGTTGGCGGCGGCGATCTCGGGCCGCATCATGAAGTCGATGAAGGCATGCGCCTCGTCGGGGTGCGGCGCATCGGCAGGGATGACCATCGAATCGAACCACATCAGCGCCCCCTCGCGCGGGATCAGGTATTCGATCTCGACGCCGTTCTCGGCCTCGTCGGCGCGGTCGCGGGCCTGGAGGATGTCGCCCGAGTAGCCCATCGCCATGCAGATGTCGCCGTTGGCGAGGGCATTGATGTACTCGGACGAATGGAACTTCTGGATGTAGGGCCGGACCTTCTTCAGCGCCTCGCCGGCCGCCTCGATGTCGGCGACGTCCTTCGAATCCGGGTTCTTGCCCTGCCAGGCGAGGACGCTCTGCACCACGTCCTCCGGCGCGTCGAGCAGGTGAATGCCGCAATCGGCGAGCTTCTCGGCATTGGCCGGGTCGAACATCAGCGACCAGGTGTCGAGGTTGACCTCGCCGCCGAGGCGCTTCTCGACCGCCTCGACGTTGATGCCGATGCCGGTGGTCCCCCACATGTAGTCGACCGCATATTCGTTGCCCGGATCGTAGAAGGCGAGCTTGTCCATCACGAAGGGCCACATATGCGTGAGGTTCGGCAGCTTCGACTTGTCGAGCGGCATCAGCACGCCGGCCTTGATCTGGCGGGCCATGTTGGCGTCGGTCGGCACGACGATGTCGTAGCCGGAGCCCCCGGCGAGCAGCTTGGTCTCGACGATGTCATTGTTGTCGTAGACGTCGTAGACGACCTTGATCCCGGTCTCCTCGGTGAACTGCTTGAGCACTTCCTCGTCGATATAGTCCGACCAGTTGTACACGTTGACCACGCGGTCCTGCGCCGACGCCGAGCCCGCCGCCAGCGCCAGACTCGCGGCGCAGACCAACAGATTGATTCTGCTCATAATTCTATCGTCCCCTCTTGGCGGCTTGCCGTCCTCGGGCAGAGGTTATGGCGAATCTCCCGTGCCTACAATGGGTTAACCGCCCGTGCCGGCACGAGTTGCCGGCTGCCGGCGAAACAAGCAAGATCAGGGCCGCCGTCCGGCCGGACGAGGAGATCCGGCAGGACGGCCATTCTGCAACCGGGTGCAAAAATCGTGGCCAGGAAAAGGAAGATCGACAGGGCGGACGAACGGGTGCGCGGCGTCGCCTCGATCGAGGAGGCACGGGCGTGGCTCGCGGCCCGCAAGATCGAGGACATCGAGTGCGTCGTGCCCGATCAGGCGGGTGTCGCCCGCGGCAAGATGATGCCGGCTCAGAAGTTCCTCGATGCCCCGATCATGTCGATGCCCGGATCGATCTTCACGCAGACGATCGCCGGCAACTGGCCGGAAGACGACGATCAGTTCCAGAACGACCGCGCCGACCGCGACATGCATCTCGAGCCGGATTTCTCGACGCTTGCGGTCGTGCCGTGGGAGCAGGACCCCACCGCGCAGGTGATCCACGACGCCCGTCATGCCGATGGCCGGCCGGTCGAGATCGCGCCGCGGCAGGTGCTCCGCCGCATCGTCCAGCTCTACGAGCATCGCGGCTGGGCGCCGGTGGTGGCGCCGGAGATCGAGTTCTACCTGGTCCAGCCGAACAAGGACCCGGACTACCCGCTGCAGCCGCCGGCCGGCCGCTCCGGAAGACCGGAGTCGGCGCGGCAGTCGTACTCGATCGCCGCGGTGAACGAGTTCGACGAGCTGTTCGACGACATCTATCATTTCTCGGAAGCTCAGGACCTCGAGATCGATACGCTGATCCACGAGGAGGGCGCGGCGCAGATGGAGATCAATCTCCGCCACGGGCATCCCGTGGTGCTCGCCGACCAGGTGTTCCAGTTCAAGCGCACCATCCGCGAGGCGGCGCTCCGCCACGACATGTACGCGACCTTCATGGCCAAGCCGATGTCGAGCGAGCCGGGCTCGGCGATGCACATCCACCAGTCGGTCACCGACCTCAAGACCGGGCGGAACATCTTCTCCGACGAGCAGGGCGACCCGACGCCCGAGTTCTTCTCCTTCATCGGCGGCTCGCAGAAATACCTGCCCGCCGTGATCTGCATGCTCGCGCCCTACGTGAATTCCTACCGGCGGCTGGTGCGCTCGGCCTCGGCCCCGGTGAACACGATGTGGGGCTACGACAACCGGACCGTGGGGCTCCGGGTGCCGACCTCGGGGCCGGCGGCGCGGCGGGTCGAGAACCGGATCCCGTCGTCGGACGCGAATCCCTATCTGGCGATCGCCGCCTCGCTCGCCTGCGGCTATCTCGGCATGATCGAGAACCTCGCCTGCAGCGATCCGGTGATCGACGGCGCCAATGACGACGAGATCGTCCTGCCGCGCGGGCTGCTCGAGGCGGTGGCGCTGTTCGAGGATTGCGACGAACTGGTCGAGATCTTCGGGCGGAGCTTCGTGGCCACCTATCGCGCCATCAAGCAGGCCGAGTTCGAGACCTTCATGCAGGTCATCTCGCCCTGGGAGCGGGAATACCTCCTGCTCAACGTGTAGGGGACATGGGACTTGGGCGCGCCCCTATGGCTTACGGGACGACGCTGATTGCAGCCATGAGCGGTTCTCCCTGCCAGTTCTCCGACCGCCGCTCAGAGCATTCCCGGCCGGAACTGCGCCCGGCGGTGGATGACTTTGCCGGAGATCATGAACACGCCGTCGCCGGTATAGTGGAGCGTCTGCGGATGCTTCGGTGACGGCCGGACCATCGCCGTCACAACCTCGAAGACGAAGAAATTGTAGCGCTCGACCAGCGCGTCCTCGTGCAGCCGACAGGCGAAGCTCGCGTGGCATTCGGCGACCGCGGGCACGTCGACGCCGTCGATCGGTTCGCGGCCGAGGCCGAAACGGGCGAACTTCTCGACCTCGGCGCCGGTCGTGTTGCCGATGCCGACGACGATATCGGTAAGGGCCGTCGTCGGCAGGTTGATGACGCATTCGCCGCTGTCGCGGATCAGGCCGAAGCTGTGATTGCCGGCGGAGATCATGCAGCCGACCAGCGACGGCGTGAACTCCATCACCGTGTGCCAGCCGAGCGTCATGATGTTCGTCTCGTCTCCCCGCCGCGACGAGACCAGCACGATCGGACCCGGCTCGAGATAGCGGCGGACGTCGCTGACCGGAAACGGCTGCTTTCGCGATCGTGGCATGACGGGTTCGCTCCTCGCGTCGTCACCGCCCCTCCGCCGCCCGGCGGAGACGGTCGTTGATCGCCTCGCCGAGGCCTTCGTTCGGGATCGGCGTCACGGCGATCGCCGCGGCCTTCGTGTCGAGAACGCGGAGCGCGGCGAAGAAGTTCGCCGCGGCCTCGACGAGGTCGGCCGATGGGCTCAGGTTGAACGTCGCGACGGCATCCCCGGGCGGCAAGGCCGGACCGAAGGCGAGCAGCGCCTCGCCGGGTCGCACCGCCGTCGCGTCGAGCCGGAGGCGGGCCGCCGGCGCGTAGTGCTTGACCAGCATGCCCGGCGAGGCCGGCTTGTCGGGATCGTCGCCCGGGGTGACTAGCGATGCGCCGAGCACGCGCTCGATCTCGCGCCGGGCCAGCCCTCCCGACCGGAGCAATACGGCGTCGCTGCCCCGGAATCCGATGACGGTGGATTCGAGCCCGATGCCGGTCGGGCCCGCATCGAGGATGACCGCCACGGCGTCGCCGAGATCGGCGGCGACATGGGCCGCGGCCGTGGCGCTGACATGGCCTGAACGGTTGGCGCTCGGCGCGGCGAGCGGCATGCCGGTCGCGACCAGGAGGGCTCGCGCCACCGGATGCGACGGCACGCGGACCGCCACGGTGTCGAGACCGGCGGTGACGAGGTCGCTGATGCCGCTGTCGGCGCGCCGGGGCAGGACCAGCGTAAGCGGTCCGGGCCAGAATGCATCGGCAAGACGCCCCGCCGGCTCGGGGAAGGATGCGATGCGCTCTGCCGCGGCGCGGGACGGCAGGTGCACGATGAGAGGATTGAAGCGCGGCCGGCCCTTCGCGGCGAAGATCGAGGCGACCGCCCGGTCCGAGCGGGCGTCGGCGGCGAGACCGTAGACCGTCTCGGTGGGCAGGCCGACCAGCGCGCCGCGGCCGAGCGCGTCCGCCGCGGCGGCGATGCCGGCCTCGGCGGCGGCCGGATTGCTCATGATGAAGGTTTCAGGCAAGTCGGCCCCTCGGATGCGGTAGACTTCGCGCAGGGTCTTGTGGCCGCGTGGCCGGCCGACGGTCAAGCCGGAGATCAGGGGGAGCACGCGCATGACGTTCACGCCGCCGCTGGGCGAGATCGCCGCCGCACTCCGCGCCGCGGCCGGAGCGGATTCGTCGATCCTCGCGGACGTGCCGGTCGACGAGATCCTCGGCGAGGCCGGCCGGTTCGCGGCCGAGGTCCTCGCCCCGCTCAACCGCGTCGGCGACCGCGACGGCGTGTCGTTCCGCGAAGGCCGGGTCGCCACGGCGCCGGGATGGAAGGACGCATATCGCCGCTTCGCCGAGGGCGGCTGGACCGGGGTCAGCGCACCGGAGGCGTTCGGCGGCCTCGGCCTGCCGGTCATGCTCGAGATGGCGGTGCAGGAGCTGTGGAACGCCGGGAACGCCGCCTTCGCCGTCGGCCCGATGCTCGGCGTGGGGGCGACCGAGGCGCTGGCGGCGCACGGCTCCGAGGCGCTCAAGGCGGCATACCTGCCGCGCCTCGTCTCGGGCGAATGGACCGCGACGATGAACCTCACCGAGCCCCAGGCCGGCTCGGACCTCGCCCTGCTCGCCGCGCGGGCCGAGCGCGCCGGCGACGGCACGTACCGGATCAGCGGGCAGAAAGTCTTCATCACCTACGGCGACCACGACCTTGCGGCGAACATCCTCCATCTCGTCCTGGCGCGGCTTGCCGACGCGCCGGCGGGCACCGGCGGCATCTCCTTGTTCCTGGTGCCGAAGGTCCTGCCATCGGGTGAGGCGAACGCGGTGAACGTGGCCGGCATCGAGCACAAGCTCGGGCTCCATGGGTCGCCGACCTGCACCATGGCCTATGACGGCGCCACCGGATTCCTCATCGGCGAGGAGAACCGCGGCCTCGCCTGCATGTTCACGATGATGAACCTCGCCCGTCTCTCGGTCGGCATCCAGGGCGTCGGCGTGGCCGAGCGGGCGTGGCAGGCGGCGCTCGCCTATGCCCGGGTCCGGCGGCAGGGCAGGGCGCCCGATTCGGCGGCCGGCCCCGATCCGATCGTGCGGCACCCGGACGTGCAGATGATGCTGATGCGGATGGCGTCGCTGGTCGCCGCGTCCCGTGCGCTCTGCTATGCCTGTGCCCATGCCATCGACATGGGCCGCCGCGCCCCGCCGGCCGAGCGCGCCGCTTGGGCCGACAGGGCAAGCCTGCTGACGCCGCTCGCCAAGGCCTATGCCACCGACGCGGCCATCGAAGTCGCCTCGCTCGGCATCCAGGTCCATGGCGGCGCCGGCTACATCGAGGAGACCGGAGCAGCGCAATATCTCCGCGATGCGCGGATCTTCGCCATCTACGAGGGCACCAACGGCATCCAGGCGATCGATCTCGTGTCGCGGAAGCTCGGCCTCGGCGGCGGGGCGGCTGTGGAGGCGGTCACGGCGGAGCTCGACGCGATCGTGGATGCTTTCGCGGCATCATCTCGCTCCGATGTCAGCGCCATGCACCCGCCGCTCGCCGCCGCCATTGCCGACCTCCGCACGGCCACCGCCGTCATACGTAGTGCGGCGCGGCGGGACATGCTGGCGGGCGCGTCCGCCTATCTCCGCCTGTTCGCCATGACGGCGGCGGGAGCGATGCTCGCGCGGACCGCGCTCGAGACGGCGGACGGGCCGCTCGGCGTTGCGGCATTTGCAAAAGCGCGGTTTTTCGCCCAAACGATGCTGTGGGAGACGGGTGCGCTAAAGGCGACGATTGCCGATGCGGGGGCAGCGCTGGAGGAGGCGGCGCGGAGCCTGCTCGTCGACGATTGACGCGCGGCAAATGGGGAGTGACATGACGCAGGGGGATGGCCGGATGCATGATCAAATTTCCGTCGACGTGAGCGACGGCGTCCAGACCATCCGTTTCGACCGCCCCGATCTCGAGAATGCACTGAGCGGCGAGATGTTCGACCTCGCCGCCGACGCGGTGGCGCTCGCCGAGCGCAACACCAGCGTCCGCGCCATCGTGATCTCCGGGCTGCCGGGCCTGTTCACCGCCGGACACGACCGGGCAGAGCTTCAGAAATACGTCGAGCAGGCGAAGTTCGGCGATGCGCCGATCCATTTCATGAAATCGTTCGCCACCGTCGACAAGCCGGTGGTGGCGGCGGTCGACGGCCTGTGCGCCGGCATCGGCACGGTGCTCCTCCTCCATTGCGACTTCGTGGTGGCGAGCGAATGGTCGATCTTCTCGGCCGGCTGCGCCGACATCGGCATGCCCCCCGAGGGCGGGGCGAGCATCCTCGCGCCGCTCATCCTCGGCTATCATCGCGCCTTCGAGCTGTTCGTGCTCGGCGAGCCGTTCGACGCGGCCCGGGCGCTCGAGTCGGGCCTGATCAACCGGGTGGTGTCGCCGGAGGACGTCGACGCCGCCGCACACGGCTATGCCAAGGCGCTCGCCGCCAAGCCGCCGGAAGCCGTGCGGATGTCGCGGCGGCTGCTGCGCGGCGACCGTCGCGACGTGCTGACCCGGATCAACCAGGAGGCGACGAGCTTCGTCGAGCTGCTCCGCTCGCCTGCGGCGCTCGACGCCCTGACCGCGTTCACCGACAACGGCGCGGGCGTAAGCTGACGCGCGGAGCAAGGACAGGGCCGTGACCACGCTGCTCGTCGCCGACGATCTCTTCCTCGACCACGTGACGCCCACCGGCCATCCCGAGCGGCCCGATCGAATCCGTGCCGTGACCAAGGCGCTGGCGGACCGGCGGTTCGCCGGGCTGAAGCGCGTCCGTCCGCGGCCGGCCGACGATGGCGTGCTCGCCACGGCCCACGATCCGCGCTACGTCGCCGCGGTGAGGGCGGCGGTCCCGGAGGAGGGGCTCGCCCAATTCGACGCCGACACCTGGGTCTCGCCGCGCAGCTTCGAGGTCGCCGCGAGTGCCGCGGGCGCGGGTATCGTCGCGGTCGATGCGGTCCTTTCCGGCGACGCGGCGAACGCCTTCTGCGCCGTCCGGCCGCCCGGCCATCATGCCGAGGCCGACCATGCGATGGGGTTCTGCCTGTTCGCCAACGCCGTCATCGCCGCGCGCCATGCCCAGTCCGCCCACGGCGTCGAGCGGGTCGCGATCGTCGACTGGGACGTCCATCACGGCAACGGCACGCAGGCGATCGTCTGGAACGATCCGTCGATCCTCTACGCCTCGACCCACCAGATGCCGCTCTATCCCGGCACCGGAGGGGCCGGCGAGACGGGCGCCGGCAACGTCTTCAACGCCCCGCTCCACCCCGGCTCGGGCGGGCTCGAGTTCACGGAGGCGTTCGAGGCGCGCATCCTGCCCGCGGTCGACGCCTTCGCCCCGGACCTGATCGTCGTCTCGGCCGGGTTCGACGCGCATTGGCGCGACCCGCTCGCCGCGCTCAACCTCAGCGAGGACGACTTCGCCTGGGCGACGGCGCGGCTGATGGAGCTCGCCGAGCGGCATGCCGGCGGCAGGGTCGTCAGCCTGCTCGAGGGCGGCTATGATCTCCGCGGCCTCGCCGACTCGGTCGCGGCCCATGTCGGGACGCTGATGGGCGGCCCACCGTCCGTTTGAGGAATCTCTATCGCAATGGCTGAACGTCCCGCCGTCCCCGTGACCGAGCTGTCCTTCGAGAAGGCCCTCGCCGAGCTCGAATCGATCGTGCAGCGGCTGGAGCAGGGCAAGGTCGACCTCGAGGAATCGATCGCGATCTACGAGCGCGGCGAGGCGCTGAAGAACCACTGCGAGAAGCTCCTCAAGGACGCCGAGGGCCGGGTCGAGCGGATCCGCCTCACCGCATCCGGCAAGCCGGCCGGCACCGAGCCGCTCGACGGCGACGACGCGCCGTTCTAGCCAGCGCCCCTTCCGGCTCCGCGATCAGCCGAGGACGACGATGTGCAGCCGGCGCGGTCCATGGGCGCCGAGCAGCAGCTTCTGCTCGATGTCGGCCGAGCGGGACGGGCCCGTGACCATGTTGACGGTCCTCGGCATGTGGCCCTTGCCGTAGCGCTCGCGAACCACGTCCCAAACGCTCTCGTAGTCGCCGGCGATGTCCTCGGCCCGGACGACGACGATGTGCGTCTCCGGCAGGAAATTGAGCGTCGTCGGATTCTCCGGGCCGGAGAGCAGCACCAGCGTCCCCGATTCGGCCACCCCCGCTACGGCATGGCTCAGGCCGACGGCATCGTTGCCGTCGGACGGCCCGCGCTTGATCTCGACCTGCGTGCGCTCCCAGGGAAGGCCGGCGATCAGCCGTTCGTCGCCCATCCTGACGCTGGCCGGAAGGTTGTGGTCGCGCAGGAAATCGGCGATCGCCTGCGGCAGCTCGTCCGGGCTGTCGACGCGGGAGACCGTTGCGGACACCTTTTCCGCCATCGCCTTGAACAGCGCGATGCGCTCTTCGGGCGGGAGCTGGCCGCGTGCCGGGATCACGGCCCGCGGCGCGCCCTCGAGGCGCGCGATGACGATGGCGCGGCGGCCCGCATCGTGGCCGTCGACGTGGAGCGAACGGCGGATTCGGCCGAGGACGGCGTCGCGCGCGCTCACGCGGCCCGCTCCGCGATCAACTCCTTGAGCCGCGAGGGATCGCGGTCGAGGAGGAGCAGGAGATTGGCCATCGGCCGGCTGACCACCACCTCGCCGGACTCGTACTTCTGGAAGGCCCGCGGTCCGCCGCCGAGGATCTCCCCGGCCCGCCGCTGCGACAGCTTGAGCCGGGTCCGGATGCGACGCACCTCCTCGGCCTTCAGCCGCTCGGCCGCCTCGGCGCGGAGTTCACGGTAAGCGGCGTCCATGACGCGGATGTCGTCCGCCTCTAGGATGCCGTCACCGCCCTCATCCGCCGGCCACCATCCGGGAAGGTCAAACTCCTTCTCGACTCCCTTGTAGTCGAGCTTCCTCCGTTGCACGGAACGGCGCAGGACTGCGCCGGTCTCGGGGTGTATTCGGGTCTGCACCTCCGCCATCCTCATCTCTCCTTGAACGAGAGGACAAGAAACTCGGTCACGAGATCGTCCGTGAACTTCAGATAAATCGTCAGTCCATGCCCGGCAGGAACGTGATATACGTCCTGCCATTGCCGGGAATTGTTGTAGCTCGTCATCGACTTGTAGAACATCTTCCGGTCCATTCCGCCGATCAGTTGCGCTACGTCGACCCCGAAGAATCCAAGTTTTTCGGCGCTCCTCGCGGCGGTCGCAGTCATCTGGAGCCGATCTGCATCGCCGCAAACCAGCTTGAATCTCTCCAGGTCGTGTGTCGGCTTCCGCTTCTCCAAACGCTCCCCCAGCCGGCACCATTATGGTGCCACGGCATGCTGGTTTCAACCGGCCTTCTTCCGCTTTGCCCACTGCTCCATGAAGGTCTGGCCTTCGGGCGCGGGGAAGTCGCGGTGGGAGGTCCAGCCGCCGGCGAGCGGCAGCGACTTGTAGCGACCGCGACCGATGGCGCGATTGGCGAGGGCGCGGGCGGCGAGCTTCGTGCCGAACCGGTAGAGCCGCGGATGGCGGGCGAAGAACGACCAGAAGCCGAGGCCCCAGCGCACCGTCGCCGGCGACAGGTGGCGCTCGAACTCGCGGTCGCGCCAGTAGCGCATCATCTTCGGCAGCGGGATGCGCATCGGACAGACCGCCTCGCAGCGCCCGCAGAAGGTCGAGGCGTTGGGCAGGTCGCCGGCCTGGTCGACGCCGACCAGCGTCGGCGTCAGGACGGCGCCGATCGGACCCGGATAGACCCAGCCGTAAGCGTGCCCGCCGATCGCGTGATAGACGGGGCAGTGGTTCATGCAGGCGCCGCACCGGATGCAGCGGAGCGCATCCTGGAAGCCGGAGCCGAGCATGGCGGACCGACCGTTGTCGAGGAGCACGACGTGGTACTCGTCCGGCCCGTCCGGATCCTCCGGCCGCCGCGGACCAGTCGAGAAGGTCGTGTAAACCGACATGTCCTGGCCGGTGGCGGAGCGCGCCAGCACCCGCAGGATCTCGCTCACGTCGTTGAGCGTCGGCGTGATCTTCTCGATCGAGGCGATGACGATGTGGATCCGCGGAAGGATCTGCGTGAGGTCGCCGTTGCCCTCGTTAGTGACGATGACCGAAGTGCCGGTCTCGGCGACGAGGAAGTTGGCGCCGGTGATGCCGACATCGGCCGCAAGGAACCGTTCGCGGAGCGCGGTCCGCGCCTCGCCGAGGAGCGAGGTCGGCTCGGAGAGGTCGCGCTCCGGCGGCAGATGCGTGTGCGCCTTCCGGAAGCTCTCCTCGACCTGCGCCTTGGTGAGGTGGACGGCGGGGGCGATGATGTGGCTCGGCCCCTCGTGGCGCAACTGGATGATGTATTCGCCGAGATCGGTCTCGACCGGAACGACGCCGTTCTCCTCGAGGTGCTCGTTGAGGCCGATCTCCTCGGCCACCATCGACTTGCCCTTGGTGACGGTGCGGGCGCCGGCCTTCCGGCAGATGTCCAGGATGAGGTCGCGGGCATCCGCCGCCGTCTCGGCGAAGTGGACGTGGCCGCCGGCCGCCCGCACCTTCTCCTCGTAGGCCTCGATGTAGAGGTCCAGGTGCTGGAGCGTGTGGTTCTTGATGTCGCGCGCCGCATCGCGGATCTCGTCGAACTCCGGCAGCGCCTCCGCCGCCTTCGCCCGCTTCTCGATGAACCCGACGCGCACGTGCCCCAGCGCCTGCTGGAGGTTGGGATCGACCAGCGCGTGTCTGGCGTTGTCCTTGAAGGTCTTGGTGCGGACTTCCATCGCCTCAGCCCGTCGTCTCGCCGATCGGCGGCGTCTCGTCGGCCATCCCGGCCAGCACTTCGGCGACGTGGCGGGTATGGACTGGAACGTCGTTGCGCTGGAGCTTGCCGGCCATGTTCATCAGGCAGCCGAGGTCGCCGGCGAGCAGGGTGGCGGCGCCGCTCGCGGCGATGCAGCGCGTCTTCTCCTCGACGATCGCGTTCGAGATGTCCGGATATTTGACGCAGAAGGTGCCGCCGAAGCCGCAGCAGACGTCGGCGTCCTCGAGCTCGATCAGCTTCAGGCCCTTCACCGACTTGAGGAGCCGGCGGGGCTGCGCCTTCACCCCGAGCTCGCGGAGGCCCGAGCAGGAATCGTGATAGGTCACGGTGCCCTCGAAGCGGGCGTCGACCTCGCGCATGCCGCGCACGTCGTGGAGGAAGCTGACCAGCTCGTGCACCTTGTCGCCGAAGGCCTCCGCCCGCCGCTTCCAGTCCGGCTCGTCGGTGAACAGTTCGGCATAGTGGAACTTGAGCATGCCGCCGCATGAGCCGGAGGGCGCGACCACGTAGTCGTATTTCTCGAAGGCGGCGATGACCTGCTTCGCGATGGCGCGGGTATCCTTGCGGTCGCCCGAGTTGTAGGCGGGCTGGCCGCAGCAGGTCTGGGTCGGCGGCACCTCGACGTCGCAGCCCGAATCCTCGATGAGCTTCGCGGCGGCGAAACCGATGGTCGGGCGCATCAGGTCGACGAGGCAGGTGACGAACAGCCCGACCTTCGGCCGCCGCTCGGATTCGTTCATGAGGCAGGTCTTCTCGAAGCGTTCCAGATGACGTCGATAGCAGGGGCTCGGCGGCGGGATCAACATGGGGCCGCGGAAACCGCGCGAAAAGTGCGGCACATCGCGGCGGCCGGTGCGCGCCCGCGACGTTTTGGTCTATGATGGCGCTTGGAGAAGCACCAATGAACGCCATCCTCATGCCGGCGGTCGACGAATCCGCGATTTCCCGACGCGAATCGATCGTGGCGGCGCTCCGCGACGTCGTCGGCGAGACCCATGTCATCGTCTCGGAGGACGAGCGCCGCGCCTACGAGACCGACGCGCTCACCGCCTACCGTGCGGTGCCGCTCGCCGTGGTCCTGCCGGGCTCCACGGAAGAGGTCGCCGAGGTCCTCGGGATCCTGGACCGCGAGAAGGTGAAGGTCGTGGCGCGTGGCGCCGGCACGTCGCTCTCGGGCGGGGCGCTGCCGTCGCCCGACGCCGTCGTGGTCGGGCTCTCGCGGCTGAGCAAGATCCTCGAGATCGACTACGAGAACCGGATCGCTCGGGTGCAGACCGGCGTCACCAACGTCAACATCACCAACGCCGTCGCCCACAAGGGCTTCTTCTACGCGCCCGACCCGTCGAGTCAGCTCGCCTGCACCATCGGCGGCAACATCGCGATGAACTCGGGCGGCGCGCATTGCCTGAAATACGGCGTCACCACCAACAACGTGCTCGGCGTCCGCATGGTAATGATGGACGGCACCGTCCTCGACCTCGGCGGCGCGCACCTCGATCCGGCCGGATACGACCTCCTCGGCCTCGTCATCGGCTCAGAGGGGCAGCTCGGCGTGGTCACCGAGGCGACGGTGCGGATCCTGCGCACCGCGGAGGGGGCGCGGCCGATGCTGATGGGCTTCGAGACCGCGGAGGCGGCCGGCGCCTGCGTTGCCGCGATCATCGGCTCGGGCATCATTCCGGTGGCGCTCGAATACATGGACCGGCCGGCGATCAAGGTCTGCGAAGCCTTCGCCCATGCCGGCTACCCGCTCGACGTCGAGGCGCTGCTGATCATCGAGGTCGAGGGCTCGGAGGCGGAGATCGCCGACCTGATCGAGCGCATCACCGGCATCGCCGAGCGCTTCGGCCCGACGACGATGCGCGTCTCGCGCTCCGAGGCGGAGAGCGCCGCGATCTGGAAGGGCCGGAAATCGGCGTTCGGGGCGATGGGCCGCGTCGCCGACTACATCTGCATGGACGGCGTGATCCCGACCGGGCGGCTGCCCGAGGTGCTCCGCCGCGTCGCCGACATCTGCGCCGGCTATGGGCTCCAGGTCGCCAACATCTTCCACGCCGGCGACGGCAATCTCCATCCGCTCGTCCTCTACAACATGAACGACCCGGCGGAGCAGGTGAAGGCCGAGGAGGCGGGCGCCGACATCCTCAGGTTCTGTGTCGAGGTCGGCGGCTGCCTCACCGGGGAGCACGGCGTCGGCATCGAGAAGCGCGATCTGATGCGGATCCAGTTCGACACGGTCGACCTCGATGCGCAGATGCGGCTGAAGTCGGTGTTCGATCCGGATTGGCTCCTCAATCCGGCCAAGGTATTCCCGCTCGACGGCCGGCCGGCGCCGGCGCGCCAGGGGGAGGGGAATTGACGGGTGTAATCGTGTTGGCTGGTTACGAGGGGGACGCTCTTCGCCATGGAACGGATCAAGATCGAGCAGCACAGCTCCATCGGCCTGCTGTGGTTCGTCGGCTGGCTGTTCACCATCGGCTACCTGGACCTCGGATTCTGGCAGGGGGTCCTGGCGATCATCGTGTGGCCCTACTTCCTCGGCGCGCATTTCGC
>JBIQKL010000027.1:16023-43076 GCA_044506555.1 Hyphomicrobiales bacterium
GACGAGAAGGAGCTGGCGGAGGTCGTGACCGCCGCGGCGGCGGCGCGGACGCCGCTCGCGGTCGAGGGTGGCGGCACCCGCCGCGGCCTCGGCCGGCCGACCCAGACCGCCGCGACCGTGTCGACCGCCGGCATGGTCGGCGTGACCCTCTACGAGCCGTCGGAGCTGGTGATCTCGCTGAAGGCGGGGACGGCGCTCGCCTCGGCCGAGACGCTGCTCGCCCAGAATCGCCAGCGCTTCGCCTTCGAGCCGATCGACCACCGGCCGCTCCTGTCGTCGCAGGGCGCGCCGACGATCGGCGCCGTTGCCGCCGCCAACCTCTCCGGGCCGCGGCGCATCCAGGCCGGCGCGGCGCGGGATTCGATGATCGGGATCCGCGCCATCACCGGCCGCGGCGATATCATCAAGAACGGCGGGCGGGTGATGAAGAACGTCACCGGCTACGACCTCGTCAAGTTCATGGCCGGCTCATGGGGCACGCTCGGCATCTTCACCGAGGTCAGCTTCAAGCTGACGCCGATCCCCGAGACCGAGACGACGATCGTCATTCCCGGCCTCGACGACGCGAGCGCGATCCGCGCGCTCTCCGCGGCGCTCGCCTCGCCGTGGGGGGTGACCGGCGCCGCGCACCTGCCGCCGTTCGAGCACGAGGTCGCGCGGACGCTGATCCGCATCGACGGCTTCGCCGCCTCGGTGAAGGAGCGGCAGGAGAAGCTCCTGGCGGCTCTGTCGACGTACGGCCGCGGCGAGCTCCTGCCGGCGGACGCGTCCGAAGCCGTATGGACCGCGATCCGCGACCTGACGGTGCTTGGCGCCTCGCGGCGCGCGGTGGTCTGGCGCATCTCGGTCAAGCCGTCGGACGGCCCGGCGATCGTCGAGGAGCTGCGCCGGACGCTGCCCTGCCGGGTGATCTACGACTGGGGCGGCGGCCTCGTCTGGCTCGCCGCCACCGACACCGGGGACACCGCCGGCGCGATGGTGGTGCGCGAGGCCACGGCGAAGTTCGCCGGTCACGCGACGCTGGTGCGTGCGCCCGACCACGTGCGCCTCGCGGTCGATGTCTTCGAGCCGCAGCTCCCGGCGATCATGGACCTTCAGCGCCGGCTGAAGGCGACCTTCGACCCCGAAGGAATCCTCAACCCGGGACGGATGTACGCGGGCGTGTAGGGAAGAGATGCAGACGAACTTCACGCTGGCCCAGCTCGCCGACCCCGACACAGCGGTGGCGGAGAAGATCCTCCGCACCTGCGTCCATTGCGGGTTCTGCACCGCGACCTGCCCGACCTACGTGCTGCTCGGCGACGAGCTCGACAGCCCGCGCGGCCGCATCTACCTGATCAAGGACATGCTGGAGAACGACAAGCCGGCCAGCGAGAAGGTCGCGCTCCATATCGACCGCTGTTTGTCGTGCCTCTCCTGCATGACGACGTGCCCCTCGGGCGTCGACTACATGCACCTGGTCGACCAGGCTCGGGTCCGGATCGAGAAAACCTATCGGCGGCCGTTCGTCGACCGCGTCATGCGCGACGTGCTCGCAGCGGTGCTGCCCGATCCGAAGCGCTTCCGGCTGGCGCTGACCGGCGCCCGGCTGGCGCGGCCGTTCCTCGGGGCGATCCGCGCCATTCCGGGACTCTCACGCTTCGCGCCGATGATCGCGCTGGCGCCCGGGCGCCTGCCGTCGCGCTCGCCGAATGCGGGCAAGACGCGGCTGGCCCCGCAAGGAGAGCGGAAGGGCCGCGTGGCGCTGCTGCGGGGTTGCGCGCAGTCGGTCCTCGATCCCGGCATCAACGACGCCGCCGTCCGGCTTCTCAACCGGCAGGGCATCGAGGTGCTGTTCGCCGAAGGCGAGGGGTGCTGCGGGGCGCTGGTCCATCACATGGGCCGGCGCGAGCAGTCGCACCGCCAGGCCAAGGCGATGATCGACGCGTGGACGAAGCTGATCGACGAGGACGGCGGCCTCGACGCGATCCTCGTCACCACCTCCGGCTGCGGCACCACGGTGAAGGACTACGGCTTCATCTTCCGCGACGATCCCGACTATGCCGAGAAGGCGAAGCGGGTCTCGGCGATCGCCAGGGACATCAGCGAGTACCTGGAGACGCTCGACCTCGGCGCCCCGGCGACGCCGGAAAGGCTGGCGGTGGCCTATCATTCGGCCTGCTCGCTGCAGCACGGCCAGCAGATCAAGACCGCGCCGAAGACGCTGCTCGCCCGCGCCGGCTTCGCCGTGCACGAGCCGGCGGAGGGGCATCTCTGCTGCGGCTCGGCCGGCACCTACAACATGCTGCAGCCTGAGCTCTCCGCGCGGCTGCGCGACCGCAAGGTGGCCAATATCGAGGCAACCGGTGCCAGCGTCGTCGCGGCCGGCAATCTCGGCTGCATGACGCAGATCGGCACGACGTCGCGGCTGCCCGTGGTCCACACCGTCGAGCTCCTCGACTGGGCCTATGGCGGCCCAAAGCCCGCGGCGCTCGACGGGATCGCGAGCGACTCCGGCAAGGCGGCGGCGTAGCCTTCGCCACGAAACACGGGATGATGGGGTCAGGCGTCGCGCCGGGCTCCGGCGGCGACGGCGAGGGCGATCGCCAGCGACAGCGTCGCGGCGAGCGAGCGGAAGCCGGCGTGGTCGGCCTCGACGATCTCGAACTGGATCGACGCGCTCGGCGACAGCGGCGAGAGCGGGCTGTCGGTGATCGCGATGACCGGCACCTTCCGCGTCGCGGCCCCTGCCGAGAGCTCGACCGTGGCGGGCGTGTAGGGCGCGAAACTGACGGCAAGCAGAACGTCGCGGGGGGTGGCGCCGGCGAGCTGCTCGGGGCCCATCGCGGCGACCTGGTCGACCAGCACGGCGCGGATGCCGAGCTTGCCGAGCGCGTAGGCGAGGTAGGCGGTGACGGGAAACGCGCGACGGAGGCCGAGGAGATAGACGATGTCGGCTTCCGCGAGCAACGTGGCGGCCCGCTCGATGTCGGCTGCGGAAACGCTCGACCGAAGCCGCTCGATGGACGCGATGGCGCTGTCGGCGAAGCCGTCGACCAGGTCGCTGACGCTGGCCTGCCGATCGGCCGCCGACGGGATCTGGGAGAGCCGCTCGCGGTAGTCCGGCCAGCGGGACTTGAGTTGGGCCCGGAACACTTCCTGGAGGTCGGTGAACCCGGCGTAGCCGACGGTCTGGGCGAAACGGATCAGCGTCGACGGCTGGACACGCGCCTGGGCGGCGACGCTCGCGACCGTGCCGAAGGCGATCTCGTTGGGATTCTCGAGCGCGAAGGCGGCGACCTGGACCAGGCGCTTCGGCAGATCGCCGCGGCGGGCGATCAGCAGTTCCTTCAGTCCTTCATAGTCGCGGGGAGGTCCCGCGGGCGCGGCGTTCACTGTCATGCCTCCTTATGGCATGGCGCGCAGCGGAACGGGCGGGAATTGCTTCCCGCCCGTTCGGTCATTGCCTGATGATGTCAGCCGCCGATGCAGGTGTCGGCGGTCTCGGGCGTGCAGACGTCAAGGCCGGTATAGGTCGGGTCGGCCGGGGCCGGCTTGCCTTCCTTCATGTCCTTGATCGCGTAGATGACCTTGTAGCCCATCTCGAACGGCCGCTGGCCGACCTGGCCGGCCGACAGACCCTCCTTGAGGAGGTCGATCTGGACGGGCAGGGTGTCGGCGACGACGAGGGCGAGGTCGCCGCTGGCGATCCTGTCCTTGTAGTTCGCAACGGCCGCACGGTACGCGTCTGGCACGAACTGCGGGAAGCCGCCGGTCGGGATGAAGGCGTCGAGGTCGGGATACTTGGCGAGGATGTCCTCGAGCTGCTGCACCGAGAGCGGGAAGTCGTCATTGGTGTAGAGCGGGCAGCCGTCGACCTCGGTCCAGCCGTTCTGGCCGGTGAGGCGGTCGCCGGGCGATTCGGCGCTCTTCGCGCCGGCGAGCGTGTCGCGGATGCCCTGCATGCGCTCGTTGTGGTTGGACGCTGCGGCGCCGCCCGACTGGATGCAGATCGTGCCGCCGTCCGGCTTGATCTCCTGGGCGAGCTTGGCGAGGTTGACGCCGATATCGTAGTTATAGGTGCCGATATAGGCGACGCGGAGGTCCTGGTTCTCGGGCAGGAGGTCGGAGTCCCAGGTCAGCACCGGGATGTCCTTTTCCTTCGCCTGGGGCAGCACGCTCGCAATCGCGGCCGCGTTGGACGGCGAGACCGCGATGCCGTCGACGCCCTTGGCGATCAGGTCGGCGACGATCTGGACCTGCTCGTCGCCGCCGCCGTGCTCGCCCGGCCCGGTGAAGAAGCATTCGACCTTGTCGGCGCCGATCTCCTCGACCGCCTTCTCGCAGCCGAACTTGGCCTGATCGAAGAACGGATTGTTGAGGTTCTTCGGCACCACGGCGATGACCAGCTTGTCCTGCGCGCTGGCCTGTCCCGCCATGAACGCGCCAGCCGAAACCGCGACCGCGACAGCGGCCGCACTTGCCAGTAGTTTCCTCATTCTACTTCCTCCCTTTGCACAATTCGGTGCCGATGCTTTTTTCCGCATCAGGCACGCCTCCGTCCGCGGATCTTCTCGAGAAGGACCGCGAGGACAATGAAGACGCCGACGAAGGCGCCTTGCCAATTCGCGTCGATGCCCTGCATCAGCAGGCCGTTGCGTATGACTTCGAGCAGCGCGGCGCCGATCACCGCGCCGATCGGGCCGCCTTCGCCGCCCATCAGGTTGGCGCCGCCGATGACGGTCGAGGCGATCACGCGGAGCTCGTAGCTCGTGCCGAGCGCGTTGATCGCCGAGCCCTGCCAGCCGACGATCAGGACCGCCGCCACCGCGGCGGTGAAGCCGGAGACGACGTAGGCCTGCATCTTCACCCGGTCGACCGGAACGCCGGTGAGGCGGGCCGCCTGCTCGTTGCCGCCCACCGCGTAGAGATGACGTCCCCATGTGGTGAACTTGAGCACGATGCTGAAGATGATCATCATGACGATCATCACCCAGACGGGGTTGGACAGGCCCAGGAAGCTGCCGCCGCCGATCGCCTTGAACGTCGCGCCATAGGGCCCGAAGTCGTAGATCATGCGGTTCTCCGACAGCACGATCGCGACCGACCGCGCGAAGGACAGCATGCCAAGCGTCACCACGAAGGAGGACAGGCCCGCATAGGCGACGAGGGCGCCGTTGATCGCGCCGGCGAGCATGCCGGCGCCGAGCCCGCCGAGCAGCGCGACCCACCAGTCCTGCCCGCCCTCGAGAAGGATGCCGCAGACCACGCCGACCACGCCCATCAGCGAGCCGACCGAGAGGTCGATGCCGCCGGTGATGATCACGCAGACCATGCCGATCGACATGATGCCGATGAAGGCGAAGTTGCGGGTGATGTTGTAGATGTTGGCGCTGCTGGCGAAAGCGTCCGGCTGGAGCCAGCTCATCAGCGCCACGATGAAGACGAGCGCCGCCGCGACCCAGAAGGCCTGGCTCGCGACGATCCTCTCGAACGTCGTCTGTTCCTTGATCGAGGTAACGTCCTGGATGCGGACGTCGCCGATATCCGGGCGCTGGTCGCCCGTCGCGGTCATGGCGTCAGGCATGCTGGATCGCTCCCGTGATCAGGCCGGTGACTTCCTCCGGGCTGGATTTCGCGACGGTCTTGTCCGCCACCTTGCGGCCGCGGCGGAGCACCGCGACCCGGTCGCACACGGCAAAGACGTCGGGCATGCGGTGGCTGATCAGGACGATGGCGATGCCCTGGTCGCGCAGGCGCCGGATGAGGTCCAGGACTTCCGCGACCTGCCGGACCGAGATCGCCGCGGTCGGCTCGTCCATCAGCACGATCTTGGCGTCGGACAGGCGGGTACGGGCGATGGCGACCGCCTGCCGCTGGCCCCCGGACATGCGGCGCACGAGATCGCGCGGGCGGGTTTCCGACTTGAGCTCGGCGAACAGGTCCGCCGCGCGGGCGTTCATGTCCCGGGTGACGAGGAATTTCAGCGGCCAGAATCGCTTGGCGACCTCACGTCCAAGGAAGATGTTGGAGGCCGCCGTGAGATTGTCGCAGAGCGCGAGGTCCTGGTAGACGACCTCGATGCCGGCCTTGCGCGCTTCCACCGGCCTGTGGAAGTGCATCGGTTTGTCCTGGAGCACGATCTCGCCGGATGTCGGCGGGAAGTTGCCGGCGATGATCTTGACCATCGTCGACTTCCCGGCGCCGTTGTCGCCCATCAGCCCGAGCACCTCTCCCGGCTCGAGCTCGAGGGTGACGTCGGTCAGCGCCTTGATCGCTCCAAAGTTCTTGGAGATCTTGCGCAGAGATAGGACGGGCACCTTGAAGCGTTTCCCTCAAATTGCACTTTATGCACTCTTTTGGTGTTGGGGCCTGACATATCACGACCCGCGCGCAGGGTAGATCGAACGTTCCGCGATGTCTAGCCAATGAAACGATCATTCTATCGACGGGCAGCGCGGATCTGACGACTGGCCGCGGGGCGATTGTCTCGCCTATGGTGCAGCCCTGTCGAACGCCAAGGAGCACCGCCCGTGCCTGATTTTCCGATCATCGATGCCCACGTGCACCTCTTCGATCCGGCCAACCTGCCGTACGGCTGGCTGGACGGGGTGCCGGCGATCAAGAAGGCGCATCTCCCGGCCGACTTCGACCGGCTGACGGCGCCGGTGAAGGTCGACGGGCTGGTCTTCGTCGAGGTGGACGTCGACGATCCCCGCTACCTCGACGAGGCGCGCTGGGTCGAGACGCTGGCCGAATCCGATCGACGGATTCGCGCGCTCGTGGCCGGCATGCCGCTGGAGCAGGGCGTGGCCATCGAGCCGGACATCGCCGAATACGCCAAGCTTCCCCATGCGCGCGGCGTCCGCCGGCTGATGCAGAAGCACGCCGATGAGCCGGGCTGGAGCCTGCAGCCGGACTTCGTCGCGGCGCTGAAGCTCCTGCCGAGATACGGGCTGAGCTTCGATCTCTGTATTTTCCACAACCAGATGGCGGAGACGATCAAGCTGGTCGAGCAGTGTCCCGAGGTGAGCTTCATGCTCGACCATATCGGCAAGCCCGGCATCCGTGACGGCCTGACCCAGCCGTGGCGGAGCGAGATGCGGGAGCTCGCGGCGCTGCCGAACGTCGAGTGCAAGATCTCCGGCGTGGTCACCGAGGCGGGTCACAAGACCTGGACCTACGACCAGGTGGCGCCGTACGTGGCCCATGCGATCGAGGCCTTCGGCTTCGACCGCGTCGCCTTCGGCGGTGACTGGCCGGTGTCGGAGCTCGCCACCCGCTATGCCGACTGGGTCGCGGTGGTCGACCGCGTGGTCGCCGGCGCGAGCGAGGCCGAGCAGCGGAAGCTCTATCGCGACAACGCGATCCGCTTCTACCGCATGTGAGAGCCGCGACGAATCCGCATCCCGGTCGGAATCCGGATGGCGTCGCAGGAACCGCGGTTCCATATGACGGAGGGGAGCGAGAATCGAAGGAGACGCACCATGTCCGGTCCGGCCAAGCCAGATGTACGCGGCTTTTTCGACGAGCCCACCAACACCGTGAGCTACCTGGTGTCGGATCCGGCGACCCGGGCGGCGGCGGTCATCGATCCGGTGCTCGACTACGACCAGGCGACCGGTAAGGCGGTGGTGAAATCCGCCGACGCCATCCTCGCGGCGGCACGGGAGGCGGGCCTCACCATCGTGTGGGTGCTCGAGACCCATGCCCATGCCGATCACCTGTCGGCGGCGCCCTACGTGAAGCTGAAGACCGGCGCCAGGGTCGGCATCGGCGAGCACATCCGGCAGGTCCAGAAGATCTTCCGGCCGGTGTTCAATGCCGGCGACATCTCCGGCGACGGCAGCGAGTTCGACGTGCTGTTCTGCGACGGCGACAGCTTCCGGATCGGCGACCTCGAGGTCTCGGTGATCTACACGCCGGGCCACACGCCGGCCTGCGTGTCGTACCATATCGGCGATGCGGTCTTCATCGGCGACACGCTGTTCATGCCGGACTACGGCACCGCCCGCGCCGACTTTCCCGGCGGCGACGCGCGCACGCTCTACCGTTCCATCCAGAAGCTGCTGGCGCTGCCGCCCGAGACCCGTGTCTTCGTCTGCCATGACTACAAGCCGGACGGCCGCGACCACTATGAGTGGGAAACGACGGTCGCGGCGGAGCGCGAGAATCGCCACATCGCCGGCAAGAGCGAGGACGAATTCGTCGCCATGCGCGAGGCCCGCGACGCCAAGCTCGACGCCCCCGCACTGCTGCTGCCCTCGATCCAGACCAATATCCGGGCCGGCAAGCTGCCGCCCGCCGACGACAACGGCGTGTCGTACTTCAAGATCCCCGTGAAGCTCGCGACCTGATGGGACGGCGAGCGCGCCGCGTTGCACGGATGACGCCTCCAGCTATTTCCGTCTCCCCACCAATCGAGTAGTCGAGATCGGGACTCAGGTGGTGTAGCGGCGGAGCATCCGTCGACAGGGAGGAGGGGGCATGACTCCGGGCGGACGGCTCGCTGCGGCGATCGAAGTGCTGGCCGACATCTTCCAGCGGCATCGCCCGGTGGCCGAGGCGCTGAAGGACTGGGGCGTCTCGCACCGCTTCGCCGGCTCGAAGGACCGCGCCGCCATCGGCAACATCGTCTACGACGCGCTCCGCTGGCGGCTCTCCTCGGCGTGGGTGATGGAGGCCGACACGCCGCGGGCGCTGGTACTGGCCGCCGTGGGTCGCCACTGGGGCCTCGGCAGCGAAGGCCTCTCGGCGGCGATCGCCGACAGCGCTCATGCTCCCGCGCCGCTTTCCGGCGCCGAGCGCGCGCTCATCGACATGGCCGACCTGGGCGCGGCGCCGCCGCATGTCCGCGCCGATGTGCCGGAGTGGCTCGGCGCCCGCCTCGAGCGGAGCGTCGGGCCCGAATGGGTGGCGGAAGGTCAGGCGCTCGCGGGCCGGCCGCCGCTCGACATGCGCGTCAACCGCCTGAAGGCCGACCGCGACAAGGTCGCGAAGGGGCTGGCGCGGTTCGCGCCGGCCGAGACGCCGTGGTCGCCCGACGGTCTCCGCATCGCGGCGACCTCCGGCGACGGCCGCCATCCCAACGTCCAGGTCGAGCCCGGCTTCCAGAAGGGCTGGTTCGAGATCCAGGACGAGGGCAGCCAGCTCGCCTCGCTGCTGACGGGGGCAAAGGCGGGCGAGCAAATCCTGGACCTCTGCGCCGGCGCCGGCGGTAAGACGCTGGCGATGGCGGCGGCCATGGACAACAAGGGCCAGATCTTCGCCACCGATTCCGAGCGCTCGCGGCTCGCGCCGATCTTCGACCGGCTGAAGCGGGCGGGCACGCGGAACGTGCAGGTGCGCCCCGCCGGCGCCGACCTCGCCGACCTGCGCGGCCACATGGACGCGGTGCTCCTCGACGTGCCGTGTACCGGCACCGGCACATGGCGGCGCCGCCCCGACGCGAAATGGAAGCTGACGGAGCGGGCGCTCACCGACCGCATCGCCGACCAGTCGGCCCTCCTCGACAAGGCCGTCGCCTTCCTCAAGCCGGGCGGGCGGATCGTCTACGTGACGTGCTCGCTGCTCCCCGACGAGAACGGCGATCAGCTCCGCGCCTTCCTCGGCCGTCACGCCGATTTCCGCCTCGTGCCGCCGGCCGAGGTGCTCGCCGCCGCGCCGCTGCCCGAGGCGACGAAGGAGGGACTCGCCGTCACCGTCGGCGATGCCGGCCTGCTCCTGACGCCGCACCGTACCGACACGGACGGGTTCTTTGTGGGGGTGGCTCGGAAAGGCTGAGGCAATGGGATCGGCTACGGCCGATCCATTGCCCCTGCTTTCACCTCGATGCTATTAGGCCGCGCGGGTGGTTGGCCCTCGGTGCGGGACGAATATGGCGATCGACAAGGACACGGTGGTGAAGGTGGCGCGGCTGGCGCGGATCGCGGTGAGCGACGAGGAGGCGGAGGCGCTTCGCGGCGAGCTCAACACGATCCTCGGCTTCGTCGAACAGCTCGATGCGGTCGACGTCGAAGGCGTGGAGCCGATGACCGCGGTGGTCCACGTGCCTATGAAGGCCCGCGACGACGTGGTCACCGAAGGCGACCAGGCAGGCCGGATCCTGGCCAATGCCCCGGTCCGCGAAGGGCCGTTCTTCGCGGTCCCCAAGGTGGTGGAATAGAGCGGCATGAGCGACCTTACCCGCCTGACCATCGCCGGGATCCGCGACGGGCTTGCGGCGCGGCGCTTCTCCGCGACCGAGCTCACCAAGGCCTATCTCGCCGCGATGGAAGCCGCCCGGAGCCTCAACGCCTACATTGTCGAAACGCCGGAGAAGGCGCTGGCGATGGCGGCCGAGTCCGATCGCCGGATCGCGGCCGGCGATGCGCGGCAGCTCGAAGGCGTGCCGATCGGGGTCAAGGACCTGTTCTGCACCGAGGGCGTCCACAGCCAGGCGGCGAGCCGCATCCTCGAGGACTACAGGCCGGTCTACGAGTCGACGGTGACGGCCAACCTCTGGGCCGACGGCGCGGTGATGCTCGGCAAGCTCAACATGGACGAGTTCGCGATGGGCTCGTCCAACGAGAACTCGGCCTACGGGCCGGTCGTCAATCCGTGGCGGTCGACCGCATCCAACGCGCCGCTGGTGCCCGGCGGCTCGTCCGGCGGCTCGGCGACGGCAGTGGCGGCGTTCCTCTGCGCCGGCGCCACGGCCAGCGACACCGGCGGCTCGATCCGCCAGCCGGCGGCGTTCACCGGCACGGTCGGGGTGAAGCCGACATATGGCCGCTGCTCGCGCTGGGGGATGATCGCCTTCGCCTCGTCGCTCGACCAGGCCGGCCCGATCGCCCGCGACGTGCGCGATGCCGCGATCCTGCTCGGGTCGATGGCGAGCGTCGACCCGAAGGACACGACGTCGGTCGACCTGCCGGTGCCGGACTACGAGGCGGCGCTCGACGCCGGCGTGAAGGGGCTCCGGATCGGCATCCCGAAGGAGTATCGCGTCGACGGCATGCCGGCCGAGATCGAGGCGCTGTGGGAGCAGGGGAAGGATTGGCTCCGCGACGCGGGCGCCGAGATCGTCGACATCTCGCTGCCGCATACGAAATACGCGCTGCCGGCCTACTACATCGTCGCCCCGGCCGAGGCCTCGTCCAACCTCGCGCGCTACGACGGCGTCCGCTACGGGCTCCGGGTCGAGGGCGACGACATCGTCTCGATGTACGAGAAGACGCGCGCCGCCGGCTTCGGCAAGGAAGTGAAGCGCCGGGTGATGATCGGCACCTACGTGCTGTCGGCGGGTTACTACGACGCCTATTACCTCAAGGCGCAGCGGGTGCGGACGCTGATCAAGCGCGACTTCGACGTGGCCTTCGAGGGCGGGATCGACGCGATCCTGACGCCGGCGACCCCGAGCGCCGCGTTCGGCCTCGCGGAAATGGCGACGGCTTCGCCGATCGAGATGTACCTCAACGACATCTTCACCGTGACGGTGAACATGGCCGGCCTGCCCGGCATCGCGGTGCCGGCGGGACTGACGGCGGAGGGTCTGCCGCTCGGTCTCCAGCTCATCGGCCGGCCCTTCGACGAGGCGATGCTGTTCCGGACGGGCCGGGTGATCGAAGACGCCGCCGGCGGTTTCGCGCCCGAGCGCTGGTGGTAGATCGGCGCGGAGGACGCGCGTCGCCGGGCGAATCCCGCGTGGTCCGGCGAGCCTTCGCGGTGTAGGCTCGGCGAAGAGCGCGAGGACGGAGCAGGCCGATGGACGTGGACACCTTCAGGAAGACGCTGGACCAGAGCGAGCCGCCGGCGGGCACCGAAGGGCCGCTCGCGGCGCTGTGGCACGCCGCCAAGGGCGACTGGCACAAGGCACACGAACTCGTCCAGGACGACGAGAGCCGCATCGCGTCGCGGATCCACGCCCATCTCCACCGTATCGAGGGCGACCACGACAACGCCGCCTACTGGTACCGGCGGGCCGACGAGCCGATCGCCGAGATGCCGATCGATCAGGAATGGAGCTCGATCGTGGGCGCGCTGCTCACCCTGCGTTAGGCGGAACCCGGTCTTCGCCGTCGTGGCCGAGGCGAGCGAGCAGGGCATCGAGGATCGGCCGCTGTCCCTTCAGGATCTTCAATGCGGCGGTCTCGGGATCGAACCATCCGGCGCGGTCGACCTCGGGGAACTCGGCCGTCCGCCCCGACCGTGGCGGCCATTCCAGGGTGAAGGTGTTGCTCCGCAAGGCGGCGGGATCGACGTCGCTCTCACCCGCGAACGCGGTCACCACCTTGCCGCCGGGCTGGCGGAAGTCGCCGAGCGGGACGAGGTCGACAGCGAGCGCGAGGCCGGTCTCCTCGGCGAACTCGCGCCGGGCCGCGGCCTCGGGCTGTTCGTCGGGGTCGTAGAGCCCCTTCGGAATCGACCAGGCGCCGTCGTCCTTCTTCGCCCAGAACGGCCCGCCGGGATGCACCAGGAAAACCTCGACCTCCGCGTCATGGCGTCGGTACAGCAGCACGCCTGCGCTCCTTGCCGGCATCGACGTCTCCTTCCTCGCGCCGACAATCCACCGCCTTGACGGTGCTGGCAATAGTGAAGCCTTGACTTAAGCATTGGGCCTCGATAGTTAAGGCCATGCTTAATCAACAAGCCGGTGCGCTCGATCGGGTCTTTCAGGCCCTCGCCGACCCCAGTCGACGCGGCATGATCGAGCGGCTGAGCCGCGGTCCCGCCTCGGTGAGCGAGTTGGCGCAGCCTTTCGCCATGTCGCTGCCGGCGGTGGTCCAGCACCTCCAGGTGCTCGAGGCCAGCGGCCTGGTGACGTCCGAGAAGGTGGGGCGGGTCCGGACCTGCCGGATCGTGCCGGAGGCCCTGTCGGCCGCGGAGCAGTGGATCAACGAGCGGCGGATGCTCTGGGAGCGCCGCCTCGACCGGCTGGGGCCTATCTCGCAGAGCACGCGGACGAGGTCGACGGTAGCGACTGAGGAAACGCAAGCGGATGTCGATTCGGCCGTCGGCCGTTCGTCATGAAGCCGACAGGTATCCACGGATCGCACCGGCCGGAACGGGACGGTGACAGAAGAGGTAGGACCGATGCTTGACCGTCTCTCGAACTTCGCCCCGCAGGCGCTCGCCATCCTCCGCATCGTGACGGGAATCCTGTTCGTCCATGCCGGCATGACGGTCCTGTTCAACATCCCGGCCTCGACCTATCCGCCGCCGCCGCCGGAAATGGCGACGCTGATGACGATCGCGGGCATTCTCGAACTGGCGGGCGGGATCCTGATCCTGATCGGCCTGCTTACCCGGCCGGTGGCGTTCATCCTCTGCGGGATGATGGCGATCGCCTATTGGGGCTTCCACTTCCCGATGAATCCGTGGCCCAACAACAATCTCGGCGTCGCCGCGATCCTCTACTGCTTCGTCTTCTTCTATCTCTTCTTCGCCGGCCCGGGCGCCTGGAGCGTCGACGGGTTCCGGCGGGCGTCGTGAATGGCGCTTCGCCGGGATCGGAGACTTCGCCTCCTTCGAGGCCCCGCTGCGCGGGAAGCCCCGGAATGAGGGTGCGACGGCGTCCCGAGCCTCCAAGCACGCAATGACCGTTGTCCCAGCCGCTTTCGAGTTCCGCGCCGGAAATCCAGATTCAAGGGTGTCTCGATGACCAACGCCGCCGCCGACCGTACCCGCTGGCTCGCCCTGATGGTGCTTTGCCTCGGCGACCTGATGATCGTGCTCGACTCGACCATCGTGAACGTCGCGCTGCCCTCGATCCGCACCGACCTCGGCTTCACCGAGACGACGCTGGTGTGGGTGGTGAACGGCTACATGCTGACCTTCGGCGGCTTCCTCCTGCTCGGCGGCCGGCTCGGCGACCTCTACGGACGGCGCCGCGTCTTCCTCGCCGGCATCGCGCTGTTCACGCTCGCCTCGCTCGCCTGCGGCATCGCCACGTCACAGTGGACGCTGATCGTCGCCCGCGCCGTCCAGGGGCTCGGCGGTGCAGTCGTCTCCGCCGTCGCGCTGTCGCTGATCATGACGCTGTTCACTGCGCCGGCCGACCGGGCGAAGGCGATGGGCGTCTTCGGCTTCGTCATGGCCGGCGGCGGCAGCATCGGCGTGCTGCTCGGCGGCGTGCTGACCGACGCGCTGAGCTGGCACTGGATCTTCCTCGTCAACCTGCCGGTCGGCGTGGCGGTGGCGGTGCTGACGCTTATGCTCCTGCCCGCCGACGAGGCGGGCGCCGGCGGCGAGCGGCTCGACGTGGCCGGTGCCGTGACGGTGACGGCGGCGCTCCTCGCGGCGGTCTACGCGGTGGTCGACGCGGAGCGGGCCGGGTGGGGCTCGGCGCAGACGCTCGGCCTGCTCGCGGCCGCGGCGGCACTGCTCGTCCTGTTCGTTGTGATCGAGGCGCGGACGTCGCATCCTCTGGTGCCGCTTCGCCTGTTCCGTCTGCGCAAGCTGGTGACGGCGAACGTCGTCGGCATCCTGTGGTCGACGGCGATGTTCGCCTGGTTCTTCCTGTCCGCCCTCTACATGCAGATGGTGCTCGCCTACACGCCGCTGCAGGTGGGTCTCGCGTTCCTGCCATCGAACCTGATCATGGGCGCCTTTTCGCTCGGGCTATCGGCGAAGGTGGTGATGCGCTTCGGCGTCCGCTGGCCGCTGGCGCTCGGCCTCGCGCTGGTCGCGGCGGGACTCGGGGCGTTCTCGTTCGCGCCGGTCGAGGGATCGTTCGCCCTCGATGTCCTGCCGGGCATGGTGCTGCTGGGTTTCGGCGTCGGGCTGGCGTTCAATCCGGTGCTGCTGGCGGCGATGAGCGACGTCGATCCGGCCGAGTCCGGCCTTGCCTCGGGCGTGGTCAACACGGCCTTCATGATGGGCGGCGCCCTCGGCCTCGCGGTGCTGGCCAGCCTCGCCGCGGCGGTGACGAGCGGCAGCCTCGCCGGCGGTGCCCCGGTCGAGGCGGCGCTGACCGAAGGCTACAGGGCCGCCTTCCTCGCCGGCGCGCTGATCGCGGCTCTCGCGGCGCTGATCGCGGCGATCTTCCTCCGCGGCGTCAAGGCGCCGACCGCGGACGATCTCGAGCCGGCCGCGGCCGGGGCGCATTGACGAAAGAGGGGAACGACGATGACCGAACGCACCGTGACGCATGCGACCTTCGCGATCGAGCGGCATTATCCCGCCAAGCCTTCGCGCGTCTTCGCGGCGTGGGCCGATCCGAAGATCAAGACCCGATGGTTCGGCCCGCCGGAAGACGGCGTCGACGAGTACAGCCTCGACTTCCGCATCGGCGGCCGGGAATGGAGCAAGGGCCGCGGGCCCAACGGCCAGACCTATACCTACGAGGCCCTCTACTACGACATCGTGCCCGATGCGCGGGTGGTCACGGCCTACGAGATGCGTCTCGACGGCGTCCGCATCTCGGTGTCGCTCGGCACCGTTGAGATCATCCCGTCCGGAGACGGCACCCGGCTGAAATACACCGAGCAGGGCGCGTTCCTCGACGGGTTCGACAAGCCCGAGATGCGCGAGGAGGGGACGAGGCAGCTCCTCGACGCGCTCGGCCGGGACCTCGAACGGAATCCCTGACCGGAGCGCTCGATCGCGAAAGCGTGACGCGATGTGAACGCAGCGGGCGGGAGCCCGCGATTGCCTTGCCTTCGTGCCGCGCCATGTGACGCATGCGGTACGGACGGCAGGATGCGGGAATGACCAGGACGACGATCGCGGCGCTTGCGCTCCTCGGCGCGCCTTTCGCCTCGGCGGCGATGGCGGCCGAAGCGGAGATATTCGACACCGAGCGGCTTCCGATCGCCGTCGAGACCTTCGCCGAGGGACTGGATCACCCGTGGGGCATGGCGTTCCTCCCCGAGGGCGGCATGCTGGTCACCGAGCGGAGCGGCACGATGCGCTACGTGTCGGCGGACGGCGACGTCGCGCCGCCCATCGCCGGCCTGCCGCCCGTGGTCGACCGCGGGCAGGGCGGCTTGCTCGACGTGACGCTCCATCCTGATTTCGCCGGCAATCGCCTGGTCTACTGGAGCTATTCCGAGGCCGGCGAGGACGGGACCAACGGCACGGCGATCGCTCGTGGCCAATTGACGGAGGACCGGGGCGAACTGACCGGCGTCGAGGTGATCTTCCGCCAGCAGCCGAAGGTCGCCAGCAACAACCATTTCGGCTCGCGCCTCGTCTTCGACCGCGACGGCTATCTCTTCGCCACCCTCGGCGAACGCTCCTCCGCCCGTTTCCGGGTCATGGCACAGGACCTCGGCACCCATCTCGGCAAGGTCATCCGCATCCGCGACGACGGCTCGGTACCCGAGGACAATCCCTTCGTCGGCCAGGACGGCGCGATGCCGGAGATCTGGTCCTACGGCCATCGCAACCCGCAGGGCATGGCGCTCCACCCGGTCACCGGGGCGATCTGGACGCATGAGCACGGGCCGCGCGGCGGCGACGAGGTGGCGATCCCCCAGCCCGGCGACAACCACGGCTGGCCGGTCTTCTCCTACGGGCTCGAATATTCCGGCCTGCCGATCACCGACCTCGACGAGCATCCGCCGGAATTCGCCAGGCCCGTATGGCAGTGGACGCCGTCGATCGCGCCCTCGGGCATGGCCTTCTATGCCGGCGACGCCATACCCGAGTGGGACGGGGACATGTTCGTCGGCGCGCTCGCCGGCGCCAGCCTCGTCCGCCTGGAGCTCGACGGCGATCGGGTGACCGGCGAGGAGCGGATGCTCGAGGAACTCGGCCGGCGCATCCGCGACGTCGCGGTCGGCCCGGACGAGGCGCTCTACCTGCTGACCGACGAGGGCGACGGCGAGATCCTGCGGATCACCGCCGCCGACATCCCCTAGCTTACCGCGTGATGACGACGCGCGCGTTGCCCATGCCGTACTTGCTGATCAGCGAGTAGAGCGTCGCGGCATTGCCGGGAGCGAGACGCACGCAGCCGTGGGAGGCACGGCTGCCGAGGCGGCTCACCGCATTGGTGCCGTGGATGGCGTAGCCGCCGCGGAAGAAGACGGAATGCGGCATCGGCGCATTGTCGTACTTGCGCGAGTACCAGCTGCGCTCCAGGCGCTGCGGCCGATAGCTGCCGGTCGGCGTGCCATAGCCGGAGCGGCCGGTGGACACCTTCCAGGTGTATTTGCGGACGCCGTTCACCGATACGGTCATCCGCTGGCTCGACAATGAGACCCGCGCCTCGACGGTCGCGGCATCGGCAGGAACGGCAGCGAACATCAACGCCGCGACCGCAACCAGAAAGCCCAGCACTTTCATGGGAAAAGCCCTCTTGTCTCGCGTCCCGCACGTCCGACGTGCCGGGACTCAGCCCCTCTGCGCGCGACGATAGCCACCCAGCGATAAACAACGTGTAACGCCGGTCACAGCCGTGCTAATGGTGCGCTGCGCAAAATACAGGCAGAACGACCCATCGATCCATGTGCCGCACACCCGACGATCGGCTCGGCTTCGCTCAGTGCGGGAACGTCTCGAACGCGACGGGGCATCGGCGGAGCTGGCCTGCGGCACTGCGGCGGCGAGCGGCAGCCCCGGTCGAAAACAATCGCCGCGACAATAATTTGCCAGAGGTTGCTGGGAGCGGACTTCAATCCGGTTCGATGATCGTCGCCGGGCGCTGCGCTACGGCGGCCATGGCATCCGCCGGACCGGACCCAGGGCCGTTCCGTCCGCTTCCGGGATCTGCCCGTAGACAGGCGACGTCGCTGCCCTGCACACAAGGCATCCCGGCTCACCGATTTGTGAACGGCGCGCGAGCGGCTTCGGCCGCGACCCGGCCGGCTTAGGAGACGCTCCCCATCATGTCCGTACAGGTTCAGGTCCGCCGGCTCACGGCCAACGACATCCGTGTCCGCAAGGGCGGCGAGCCCATCGTCGCGCTGACCTCGTATCACGCCCACACGGCGGCGATCCTCGACGAGGTGGTCGACTTCATGCTCGTCGGCGATTCACTCGGCATGGTCATGCACGGCCTCGAGACGACCCTGCCGGTCACCGTCGACATGATGGTGCTCCAGGGCAAGGCGGTGATGCGCGGCGCGCAGCGCGCCCTGGTGGTCATCGACCTGCCTTTCGGCAGCTACGAGGAGAGCCCGCAGGCGGCCTTCCGTACGGCCTCGCGCGTGCTGAAGGAGACCGGTTGCGGCGCCGTGAAGCTCGAGGGCGGCCAGCGCATGGCCGAGACGGTCCGCTTCCTGGTCGAGCGCGGCATCCCGGTGATGGGGCATGTCGGCCTGACGCCCCAGGCCTTCAACACCATCGGCGGCTTCAAGGTGCAGGGCCGCGACCCGCACGCGGCGGAGACGATCCGCGCCGATGCCGAGGCGGTGGCCGAGGCCGGCGCCTTCGCGGTGGTGGTCGAGGCGGTCGTCGAGCCGCTTGCCCGGGAGATCACGGGCGCGATCGACGTGCCGACCATCGGCATCGGCGCCTCGCCGGCCTGCGACGGCCAGATCCTCGTCCTCGAGGACATGCTGGGCCTGAGCGCCAATCCGCCCAAGTTCGTGCACCGCTTCGGCAACCTCGCCGAAGGCATCCGCGCCGCGGTCGGCGACTATGCCGCCGCGGTCCGCGGCCGCTCTTTCCCGGCGGAGGAGAACGTCTATCTGCCCAGGGGAACCGCCGCGCTTCCGAAGAAGTGACGCGGCAGTCCCCGGAAAAGCCGCGTTTGCATGGCGGGAGGCACGGATATAATGTCCCGCGCGCCCGACGGCGGGCGACAGAACAAGAGCACCCATGTCTGATATCTTTCGCGAAGTCGACGAAGACCTCCGGCGCGAGCAGTACAAGCGGCTGTGGGACCGGTTCGGCGGCTATGTCATCGGGCTCGCGGTGCTCATCGTCGTCGGCGTCAGCGCCTACAAGGCGTGGGAGTGGTGGGAGCAGAGCCAGGCCGCCGCGACCGGCGACCGCTTCCTCGCCGCACTCGAGCTCTCCGAGGCCGGCAGCCATGACGAGGCGATCGCTGCCCTCGATGCCATCGCGACCGACGGCAGCGGCGACTACCCGATGCTCGCCATCTTCCGGAGCGCCGGCGAGAGAGCCGTCGCCGGCGACAAGGAGGGCGCGGTCGCAGCCTACGATTCGATCGCGCAGCGGAGTGGCCTGCCGCCGCTGGTCGCCGACCTCGCGCGCATCCGCGCGGCATTGATCCTCGCCGACAGCCAGTCGCCTCAGGAACTGCAATCCCGCATCGGCGACCTGGCCGGCACCGGCAATCCGTGGCGCCACACGGCGCGCGAGATCCTCGGGCTCGCCGCGTATCGCGCCGACGACCTCGCCGCGGCCCGGGACTATTTCGACGAGATCGTCAACGATCAGGAGTCGGGGCAGGGCGTGCGGCAGCGTGCGCAGCTCATGCTGGCGCTGATCCAGTCGCGCGAAGGCCCGCCGCCGGCCGAGCCCGAGGAGGGCTAGCCGCCGCGGCCGCAGCGACCGACGGGGAGCGCCCATGTCCGCCAGCGAACCGAAGGTCGCCATCGTCGGCCGGCCCAACGTCGGAAAGTCGACGCTGTTCAACCGGCTGGTCGGGCGAAAGCTGGCGCTCGTCCACGACCTGCCCGGCGTCACCCGCGACCGGCGCGAGGGCGAGGCCAAGATCGGCGACCTCCGTTTCGTCGCGATCGATACCGCCGGCCTCGACGAGGCGGGGCCGGACACGCTCGAGGGCCGGATGGTCGCCCAGACCCGGGCGGCGATCGACGAGGCCGACGTGTCGCTCTTCGTGGTCGATGCGCGTGCCGGCATCACCCCGCTCGACGCGCATTTCGCCAAGCTCCTGCGCGAATCGGGCAAGCCGGTCGTCCTCCTCGCCAACAAGGCCGAGGGACGGGCCGCCGAGAGCGGCTATCTCGACGCCTTCTCGCTCGGCATGGGCGACCCGGTGCCGATTTCGGCCGAGCACGGCGAGGGGATGCTCGACCTCCGCGACGCGCTTGTCGAGGCTCTGGGCGAGGCGCGCGACGAAGCGGACGAGACCGCAGACGGTGCGCCGGGAAAGCCGCTGCAGATCGCCGTGGTCGGGCGGCCGAATGCCGGCAAGTCGACGCTGATCAACCGGCTGATCGGCGAGGAGCGGCTGCTGACCGGCCCCGAGGCCGGCATCACCCGCGATTCCATTGCCGTCGACTGGCTCTGGCGCGACCAGCGTTTCCGGGTCTTCGACACGGCGGGAATGCGGCGGAAGGCCCGTGTCGAGGGCAAGCTCGAGAAGCTCGCGGTCGGCGATGCGCTCCGCGCAATCCGCTTCGCCGAGGTGGTCGTCCTCACCCTCGACGCCACCGCGCCCTTCGAGAAGCAGGATCTCCAGATCGCCGACCTGATCGAGAGCGAGGGGCGCGCGATCGTCATCGCGCTCGACAAATGGGACCTGATCGAGGAGCGCCAGGCGAAGCTCAAGGAGCTCCGCGAGGAGGCGACCCGCCTCCTGCCGCAGATCCGCGGCGTGACGCTGGTGCCCGTCTCCGGCCTCACCGGCGAGGGACTCGACCGCCTGGCGCAGGCGATCCTCGCCGCCTACGCCGTGTGGAACATGCGACTTCCGACGGCGCAGCTGAACCGCTGGTTCGGCCACGTCGTCGAGCATCACCCGCCGCCGGCGGTCTCCGGCCGGCGCATCAAGATCCGCTACCTGACGCAGGCGAAGACCCGGCCGCCGAGCTTCGTCGCCTTCTGCTCGCGCCCCGAGGCCCTGCCCGAGGCGTGGAAGCGCTATCTGGTCAACGCGCTCCGCGACGACTTCAAGCTGCCCGGCACGCCGATCCGCCTCCTGCTCCGGAAGGGCGAGAACCCCTACGAGGGCAAGGACCGGAAGCGCGACTGACGCCTTGACCCTCGCGAAAGCGGCGGCGACGCTTCGGGAGGCGACGGAATCGGGGCGATGCTGCTCAAGACATTGGGACTGTTCATCGTCACGGCGATTGCCGAGATCGTCGGCTGCTACTTGCCGTATCTGTGGCTCAAGCGCGGCGGCTCGGCATGGCTGCTCGTTCCCGGCATCGCCAGCCTCCTCCTGTTCGCGTGGCTGCTGGCGCAGCATCCGGCATCCTCGGGCCGGGTCTACGCGGCCTATGGCGGCGTCTACGTCGCGGCCGCTCTCGTCTGGCTGTGGATCGTCGACGGCGTCACCCCGACCGGCTGGGATGCGGCCGGCGTCGCGTTGGCGCTGGCGGGAATGGCGATCATCGTCTGGGGCGGCTGGCAAACCTGATTGACAGCGGCGACGGAAGAACATAAAGAGAACATCGGTAACCGGGGGATTCGATGGCCGTCGCCAGGCTCAAGTCGAACTTTGTCTGCCAGAACTGCGGGGCGGTGAGCCCCCGCTGGCAGGGAAAGTGCGACGAATGCGGCGAATGGAACTCGCTGGTCGAGGAAGCGGTGGGCACGGGCGTGGCTGCCGGGCCGGTCCGCAGTTCGCGGAAAGGCAGGATCGTGGCGCTGGCGCCGCTGGCCGGAGAGACACCGGAAGCGCCGCGGATCGTCACCGGCATGGGCGAGTTCGACCGCGTCACCGGCGGCGGCATCGTCCGCGGCTCGGCGCTCCTGGTCGGCGGCGACCCCGGCATCGGCAAGTCGACGCTCCTCCTCCAGGCGGCGGGCGCCCTGGCCCGCCAGGGACACCGCGTCGTCTACATCTCCGGCGAGGAGGCGATCGGCCAGATCCGGCTGCGCGCCGAGCGTCTCGGCGTCACCGACGCGCCGGTCCTGCTCGCCGCCGAGACCAGCGTCGAGGACATCGTCGCGACGCTCGAGGACGGCCGGCCGCCGGCGCTGCTGATCGCCGATTCGGTCCAGACCCTGTGGACCGCCATGGCGGATTCGGCGCCGGGCACGGTGACCCAGGTGCGGGCGTCGGCGCAGGCGCTGATCCGCTACGCGAAGCAGTCCGGCGCGGCCGTGGTCTTCGTCGGCCACGTCACCAAGGAGGGGCAGATCGCCGGCCCGCGCGTGGTCGAACACATGGTCGACGGCGTCCTCTATTTCGAGGGGGAGGGCGGCCATCATTTCCGCATCCTCCGCGCGGTGAAGAACCGCTTCGGGCCGACCGACGAGATCGGCGTGTTCGAGATGACCGGCAGCGGCCTCGGCGAGGTGCCGAACCCGTCCGAACTGTTCCTCGGCGAGCGCAACGCGTCGACCCCCGGGGCCGCGGTGTTCGCCGGAATGGAAGGTACGCGGCCGGTGCTGGTCGAGATCCAGGCGCTGGTCGCGCCGACGGCGCTCGGCACGCCGCGCCGTGCGGTGATCGGCTGGGACCAGAACCGGCTCGCCATGATCCTCGCGGTGCTCGAGTCGCATTGCCGGGTCCGGCTCGGCGATTGCGACGTCTATCTGAACGTTGCCGGCGGTCTCCGGATCGGCGAGCCGGCCGCCGATCTCGCCGTCGCGGCCGCGCTGGTGTCGTCGCGGCTCAACGCGGCGCTGCCGGCGGATTGCGTCTATTTCGGCGAGATCAGCCTGTCGGGATCGATCCGCCCGGTCTCGCATGCGCCGGCCCGGCTCAAGGAGGCGCGGAAGCTCGGCTTCGGGCGTGCCGTCCTGCCGCGTTCGGCGCTCGGTGCGGAGCGGTCCGGCCCGGAGCTCCGTGGCGTCGACCAGCTCGTCGATCTGGTGGCAGGCATCGCGGCGATGGCGCGGCGGGCGGACCGGGAGACGGCAGGCGAGGGGAACTGAGCGCGTCCCACGGTGGATTTGAGCCGCGCGGCCGGTTGACAATGCTGCGCTGTGCCGCCATTTCCGGCTGTCCGGCCGCGCGCATGTCGCGGCGCGGCATATGGAATCGTGCTAGGCAGGTCGCGTTCCGCGCGGCGAGCCGCGCTTATCGCGGGTAACGGGAATGCCGGTCACAGTCCTCGACGTCATCGTCGTCGTCGTCGTCCTGATCTCCGCGGTGCTCGCCATGGTGCGCGGCTTCGTGCGCGAGGTGCTGTCGGTCGCCTCGTGGGTGGCGGCGGCAGTGGCGGCCTATCTGCTCTACCCCCATGTCCTGCCGCTGGTTCAGCCCTATTTCGACAGCAAGATGGTGGCGACCATCGTCTCGGCGGCGGCGATCTTCTTCGTGGCGCTGATCATCGCCAGCTACATCACGATGAAGATCTCCGACTTCGTGATCGACAGCCGGATCGGCGCGGTGGATCGGGCGCTGGGCTTCGTCTTCGGGGCGCTCCGCGGCATCCTCCTGATGATCGTGGCGCTGTGGTTCTTCAACTTCCTGGTCCGCGAGCCGCAGCCCTGGATCGCCAATGCGCGGACCATGCCGCTTCTGGTCTCCGGCGGAGACTGGCTCATCGGCCTGCTGCCCGCGGATTTCGAGTCGTGGGTCCAGGAGAAGATCCAGGGCGCCACGGGCGAGACGACGCCGACGCCGCAGGGAGAGACGCCGGCAGGCGAGCCCGTCGAGGAGACCCCGGTTCCGGAGGAGGATCAGGGGTATTCGGACGAGCAGCAGCAGGGGATCGATCAGTTGATCGAGAACAGCGACGGGGCAACGCCAGGGGATTGATCCCCCGCGGCACGGAAAGGACCGGTCGATGAACGGCAAGCGGGTCCTGCCCTTCGGCAGCGACGACAAGTTTCACGAGGAATGCGGGGTCTTCGGCGTCTTCGGCCACCAGGACGCCGCGAAGCTGACCGCGCTCGGCCTCCATGCTCTCCAGCACCGCGGCCAGGAGGGCGCCGGCATCGTCTCGCATGACGGCGCCGGGTTCCATGCGGAGCGGCACTTCGGCCTGGTCGGCGACACCTTCACCCGCCGCGCGGTGATGGACCGGCTGCCGGGACACCGGGCGATCGGCCACAACCGCTACTCGACCCATGGCGGCCCGAGCGACCGCAACATCCAGCCCCTCTTTGCCGAGTTCGCCGGCGGCGGTTTCGCCGTCGCCCACAACGGCAACATCACCAACGCCCAGGCTCTCCAGCAGCTCCTCCAGCAGCGCGGGTCGATCTTCACCTCGACGTCGGACACCGAGGTGATCCTCCACCTGATCGCGACCAGCCGCGGGGTGCGCCTGGTCGACCGGATGATCGACGCGCTCAACAACATCGAGGGCGCCTGGTCGCTGGTGTGCCTGTCGTCGAAGAAGATGATCGGCGCCCGCGACCCGAGCGGCGTCCGTCCGCTGGTGCTCGGCGATCTCGACGGCGCGCCGATCCTCGCCTCGGAGACCTGCGCGCTCGACATCATCGGGGCGCGGTTCGTCCGCGACGTGGAGCCCGGCGAGATGGTGGTGGTCACGCCGCAGGGCATCGAGAGCCTCAGGCCCTTCGCGCCGAAGACGCCGCACTTCTGCATCTTCGAGTACGTCTATTTCTCGCGGCCGGATTCGGTGATCGCCGGCCGCGGCGTCTATGACGCGCGGAAGCGGATCGGCGCCGAGCTCGCCCGCGAGTACCCGGCGGCCGCCGACCTCGTCGTGCCGGTTCCCGATTCCGGTACGCCGGCCGCGATCGGCTTCGCGGAGGCGAGCGGGATCCCCTTCGACCTCGGCATCGTCCGCAACCACTATGTCGGGCGGACCTTCATCGAGCCCAGCGAGGCGATCCGCGACATGGGCGTCAAGCTCAAGCACAACGCCAACCGCGCCGTGCTCGCCGGCAAGCGGGTGGTGCTGGTCGACGATTCGATCGTGCGCGGCACGACGTCGGTGAAGATCGTGAAGATGGTCCGCGACGCCGGCGCCAGCGAGGTCCACATGCGGATCGCGAGCCCGCCGACGACGCATTCCTGCTTCTACGGCGTCGACACGCCGGAACGTTCGAAGCTCATCGCCTCGCGGATGTCGGTCAGGGAGATGGCCGACTACATCAAGGTCGACAGTCTCGAGTTCCTGACCATGGACGGGCTCTATCGCGCCGTCGGCGAAGAGGGGCGGAGGACCGGCAGGACGAAGTTCTGCGACGCCTGCTTCTCGGGCGACTATCCTATCCGGCTCACCGATTTCGAGCGGAAGAAGGCGGCCGAGGCCGAGGAGCGGATCGCGGTCCGGGCGACGGAGAACCTCGTCGAGCTCGCCCGCGTGGCGAAGGCGGTATGACCGGGCCGCTCGCAGACCGCGTCGCCGTCGTCACCGGCGCTTCGCGCGGCATCGGCCGTGTCGCGGCGCTCGGCCTGGCGGCGGCCGGCGCCCATGTGGTGGCGATCGCACGCACCGTCGGCGGCCTCGAGGAGCTGGACGACGAGATCCGCGCCGCCGGAGGCGCCGCGACGCTGGTGCCGATGAACCTGACCGACTTTCCCGCCATCGACCGGCTGGGCGGGGCGATCTTCGAGCGCTGGGGACGGCTCGACATCCTTCTCGGCAACGCCGCCGTGCTCGGCGTGGTGACGCCGCTCGCGCATCTCGCGCCGAAGGTGTTCGAGGAGCTGATGGCGATCAACGTCACCGCCAACTGGCGGCTGATCCGCTCGCTCGATCCGCTGCTTCGACAGTCCGACGCCGGGCGGGTCCTGTTCCTCACCTCGGACGAGGCCGAGCGCTGCCGTCCCTACTGGGGCGCCTATTCGGCGAGCAAGGCGGCGCTCGAGGTCCTCGCCAGGACCTATGCCGGCGAATTGAAAGGGACGCGGGCCACCGTCAACCTGTTCGATCCCGGCCCGCTCCGCACCAGGCTCCGTGCCCAGGGCCGCCCGGGCGAAGAGCCGGAGACCGTCCCGCCGCCGGAGACGGTGGTGCCGGAGATCGTCCGCCTGGTCTCGCCCGGCTTCACCGATACGGGCACGACGATCCGCTTCGCCGATGCGGGCGCGATGCTGGCGAGGACCTGAAGCCGGCCAGGGTCGTGCGTGCCGGTCCAGGTCTGGGAACGCACGCGGGACGGATACCGGGTCTCAGCGACCTCCGACATAGGTCCGCGCGTAGCGCCGGCCGAGGCCGGTGAGGAGCTCGTATCCGATGGTCTCGGCGGCGACCGCGACATCGTCGATGGCGACGTGCGGGCCGAACAGCTCGATCCAGTCGCCGCGGGCGGCGCCGGGGACCTCGGTGACGTCGAAGGCCATGAGGTCCATCGACACCCGGCCGACCAGCGGTACCGTCCGGCCGCGGAGGAAGCCGCTCGCGCCGCGGCGGGCATCGGTGGCGCCGGCGCGGCGGAGATAGCCGTCGGCATAGCCGACGCCGACCACCGCGATGCGGCTCGGCCGGCTCACGGCCTCGGCGGCGCCGTAGCCCACCGTCTCGCCGGCCGGTACGTCACGAATCTGCAGGATGCGGGCTTCGAGCGTCACGACGGGCCGCATCGGGTTGGGCGGGCCGTTCACCGCGCTGCCGCCGTAGAGCGCGACGCCGGGGCGCACCAGGTCGAAGGCGTAGTCGGGTCCGAGGAAGATTCCGGCGGAATTGGCGAGCGACGCCGGCACGCCGGGGAGCAGGGCACGGACCTCGCGGAAGGCGGCGAGCTGGGCGGCGTTGAGCGGATGTGCCGGCGAGTCGGCGCAGGCGAGGTGGCTCATCACCAGCGTCAGCCCGAGGGCGTCGACGGCGTTCCGATCCCCGGCGAGCGCACCGAACTCGTCCGGGCGAAGGCCGAGCCGGTTCATGCCCGTATCGACGTGGAGCGCCGCGCCGGGTAGTGCGCCTCCGGTGCGGGCCGCGCGCCATTCCGCCACCTCGGCGCCGGAATTGAGCACCGGCCGGAGCCCGGCCGCGACGTAGGCGTCGGGGCCGCCGATCAGGCCGCCGAGGACGTAGATCGTGGCATCGGGTGCGGCGGCACGGACGCGACGGCCCTCCTCGGGCAGCGCGACGAAGAACGTGTCGCAGCCGGCGGTGGCGAGCGCCGGCACGGCTTCGGCGATGCCGAGGCCGTAGGCGTCACCCTTGACGACGGCGGCGGTGGCGGTGCCGGCGCGCATAGCCATGGCGCGCCAATTGTCGGCGAGGGCGGCGAGATCGACGGTCAGCCGCCCGGCCGCCGACGACGGATCGGTCATTGCGTCACTCTCAGGCCGGCGTTGCCGCCCCGGCATAGGCGGCGATGATCAGCGGCCAGCCCTTCTTGCCGGCCATGTCGTTCCGGTACTTCTCCCAGTCGCCCTGGTGGCGGAAGAAGTCGCGATG
>JBIQKL010000028.1:0-10941 GCA_044506555.1 Hyphomicrobiales bacterium
CGGGGCAGCGCGCCTACGTTCCTGGCAGCCAGGCCGCGGCGGCGCGGGCGGCCGCCGCGTCGGGGCAGCGCAACATCCGCTTCGACCCGACCAAGGAGCGGGGTGCCGCCTACTACGACACCGCTGCCCGGCACAGCCGGCGCGTCCGGCTCCTCAAGATCGCACTGCCGGCGGTGGCTGTTCTGTCGGTGGCGGGATTCTTCGTCATCATGAACATCGGAGAGAAGGGCGACGGCCTGCCGGCGCTGACGCTTTCGGGCATCAACCTCGATACCCGCGAGATCACGATGGACGAGCCCCACATATCCGGCTTCGACGGCACCAAGCGCGCTTACGAGGTGAAAGCCACCAAGGCGGTGCAGGCGCTCGGCAATCCCAAGGTCGTCAACCTCGAGACCATCGACGCCCGCTTCGCCGTGACCGAGGACGTGCGCGCCCATCTCCTCGCCAAAGCGGGGGTGTACGACGCCGACACCCGGAAGCTCGAACTGAGCGGCGGCATCAGCGTGACCACCGACAACGGTTATGCCGGCAGTCTCGAGGACGCTCGTGTCGACATCGAGAAGGGCGCGATCTTCACCGACGCCGGCGTCGCGCTCGAGGGCAAGGAGGGCTCGATAACCGCCGACAGCCTCGAGGTGCTCGACCGTGGCAAGCACATCTTCTTCCGCGGCAACGTCAAGGTCCGCTTCGATCCGCCGGAGGAAACGGCGGAAGCGGACGAGCCGGCGGCCGGCGGCCCGAAGGCAGGCCCGGACCCCGCAACGACGGAAATCACCGAGACAAGATCGGACGGCTCGTCATGAGAAGACTCCGCCTCCTCGCCGCCGCCGCCCTGACGGCGGCGCTGTTCCCGGCGCTTGCCGCCCATGCCCAGTCGACCGACCTGTTCACCGGCTTCAGCCAGAAGGGCAACGGCCCGATCGAGGTCGACGCCAAGACGCTCGAGATCATCGAGGAGGGCGAGCAGCGCATCTCGACCTTCTCCGGCGGCGTGACCGTGCGGCGCGGCGACACGACGATGAAGGCCGCCCAGATCAAGCTGTTCTCGAACAAGGGGGCCGAGGCCACCGACCAGAGCGGCTTCACGCGGATGGAGGCGACCGGCACGGTCTACGTCAATTCCGGCAAGCAGACGGTCACCGGCAACCAGGCCGTGGTCGACAACAAGGCGCAGACCATCGTCCTTTCCGGCAACGTGGTGCTGAGCCAGGGCAAGGACGTGCTCGCCGCGGACCGGCTGGTGATCGACATGGCCACCGGCAATGCCCGGGTCGAGCAGACACCCGGCAAGTCGATCCGCATGGTGATCACGCCCGACGTGAAGAAAGACAAGGACGCGGGCGCCGTGCCCGCCACCAACTGACCTCGACAGATCGGTTGGGAACGCCTATGCCGGTCGCGTGGCAAGGGACCCGCGCTTGAGCCTGACCAGTTTTTTCGGCCGCAAGTCGATGCCCGGTGCGGCAGCAGGAGCCGAGAGCGCGGCGAGCCGGGAGCTGGCGCCGCCGTCCCGCCTGGTGCCGGATGCCGGCGGCCGCGGCTGGCTGGTCGCCCACGGCCTCGGCAAGTCGTATCGCGGGCGCGAGGTGGTGCACGGCGCGAGCTTGGCGGTCGCCCGCGGCGAGGCGGTGGGCCTGCTCGGTGCCAACGGCGCCGGCAAAACCACGATCTTCTACATGATCACCGGACTGGTGAAGGCGGACTACGGCACCATCGAGCTCGACGGCCACGACGTGACCCACCTGCCGATGTACCGGCGGGCGCGTCTCGGCATCGGCTACCTCCCGCAGGAGAACTCGATCTTCCGCGGGCTCACCGTCGAGCAGAACATCCGCGCCGTGCTCGAGGTGGTGGAGCCGGACAAGCGCAACCGTGAGGACCAGCTCGACGCGCTGCTCGAGGAGTTCCACATCAGCCACCTTCGCAAGAACGCCGCGATCTCGCTGTCGGGCGGCGAGCGGCGGCGCTGCGAGATCGCCCGCGCGCTGGCGAGCCGGCCCGCCTTCATGCTGCTCGACGAGCCGTTCACCGGTGTCGATCCGATCGCGGTCGGCGACATCCAGGCACTGGTCCGCCATCTCACCAGCCTCGGCATCGGCGTATTGATCACCGACCACAATGTCCGCGAGACCCTCGGGCTGATCGACCGCACCTACATCATCCATTCCGGGACGGTGCTGTTCGAGGGCCAGCCGGACGAGGTGGTGGAGAGCCCCGAGGTGCGGCGCCTTTATCTCGGCGAGCAGTTTACCCTTTAATCGGTCGCCTGCTTCGGATACCAAGACGTGTCCGGCAAGCAATTTTCGGACCAATCGAGGGCGATCGGTCACGCATCATGGCGCTTTCACCCCGCATGGAGTTCCGGCAGAGCCAGCTGCTGGTGATGACGCCGCAGCTGATGCAGGCGATCAAGCTCCTGCAACTCTCCAATCTCGATCTTGTCGCCTATGTCGAAGCCGAACTCGAGCGCAATCCGCTGCTCGAGCGCGGGGATGAGGACGGTCCCGGTGACGGTCCGGAGCCCGCGGCCGAGCTGGAGCCGGCCGCCGCGGCCGCGCGCGACGACGGGCCGGAATGGCTGGAGACCAGCCTCGAGCGCGGCGAGGCGATCGAGGCCAAGCTCGACACCGATCTCGGCAACATCTACCAGGACGACCATGGCCGTGCCGCGGCCGAGACCGCGCCCGCCTTGCCTTCGGACTCCTGGCAGGCGCCGCCGACCCGGGCGACGGTCAGCTCCGACGACTACAACCTCGAGGCCTTCGTCGCCGGCGAGAAGTCGCTGGCCGACCATCTCGCCGAGCAACTCGGCGTGGCGACTGCCGATCCCGCGCTCCGCCTGATCGGCCAGGCGATCGTCAGCGAGATCGACGAGGCGGGCTATTTCCGCGGCGACCTCGCCGAGATCGCCGGCCGGCTGGGGACCTCGACCGACGTTGCAGAAGCGGCGCTGGCGCTGGTCCAGGGCTTCGATCCGGCCGGGATCGGCGCCCGTGATCTCGCCGAATGCCTGGCCATCCAGCTCCGCGAGCAGGACCGCTTCGACCCGGCGATGGCGGCATTGATCGGCAATCTCGACCTGGTCGCGCGCCATGACCATGTCGCGCTGATGCGCCTCTGCGGGATCGGCGCCGAGGACCTCGCCGAGATGCTCGCCGAGATTCGCGCCCTCAACCCGAAGCCCGGCAACGCCTTCGGCGGGACCATGGTGCAGCCCGTGATCCCCGACGTGCTGGTACGCCAGGCGGCCGACGGAGGCTGGCATGTCGAGCTGAATGCCGGCACGCTGCCCCGGGTCCTGGTCAACCAGACGTATTATGCGCGGGTCGCCGGGGGCAGCAGGAACGACCAGGACGAGGCCTATCTCAGCGACTGCCTGCAGACCGCGAAATGGCTGGTGAAGAGCCTCGACCAGCGGGCCAGGACCATCCTCAAGGTGGCGACGGAGATCGTCCGCCAGCAGGACGGGTTCCTCGCCGAGGGCGTCCAGCATCTCCGTCCGCTGAACCTGAAGACCATCGCCGAGGCGATCGGCATGCACGAATCGACCGTGTCGCGGGTCACCTCGAACAAGTACATGGCGACCAGCCGCGGCACCTTCGAGATGAAGTACTTCTTCACCGCCGCAATCCCCTCGGCGGGCGGCGGCGACGCCCATTCGGCGGAAGCCGTGCGCCACCGCATCAAGCGGCTGATCGACGGGGAATCGCCCGATGCGGTGCTCTCCGACGACACCATCGTCAAGGTGCTCCGCGATGCCGGCATCGACATCGCCCGGCGTACGGTCGCCAAGTACCGCGAGGCGATGCGGATTCCTTCCTCCGTCCAGCGCCGGCGCGAGAAGCTCGCCCCGGGCGAGGGCCGTGAGCGGCGAAACGTCGGCACCGCAACGGCATGACGGCGCTCATCCACAGAGCGGTCCGCCCCGGAACGGGTCGGTTGACTTGTCGGCGCGCGCCTCCTAGAACCTCGCCCCATCGACGAGCCGGGGCGGCTGCGAGCGTCTTTCGCAAAGCGACCGTAGCGTTCCGTGCTTCGACGGCGCCGTCCATGGCGCGGGCCACGTAGCGCTTCGTCGCGCGCGACAGAACCGAACGACGGAGAAGGTTCGAAGCTCCCATGGCACTGCGCATCTCAGGCAAGAACATCGACATCGGCGAGGCGTTTCGTACTCATGCCGAGGAGCGGCTCAGGGATGCGCTGTCGAAGTACTTCGACGGCGGCTTCTCGGGCCAGGTGGTGCTCGAGCGCGAGGGCCCGGGCCTGCGCACCGACTGCACGCTCCATCTCGACACCGGCATTGTGCTGCAGGCGACGGGCCGCGCCCAGGAGGCGCACCAGAGCCTCGACATCGCCGCCGCCCGCATCGAGAAGCGGCTCCGCCGCTACAAGCGGCGGCTCAAGGATCACCGGCCCGCCAGCCGCGCCGAAACGGTGCCGGCGGCGAGCTACGTCATCGCCTCGCTCGACGAGGAGGAGGACGTCGCGGTCGACTACAACCCGACCATCATTGCCGAGGAAACGGCGCATCTCGAGACGATGAGCGTGGGCCGGGCGGTCACGGCGATGGACCTTTCCGACCTCCCGGTCGTTGTCTTCCGCAACGCGGGCCACGGCGGCATCAACATCGTCTACCGCAGAACCGACGGCCATATCGGCTGGATCGACCCGTCACTCGAAAACCAGGGCGGCCCGAAGGGCCGCTGAGGCAACGACGCCGGAAGCCCAAGGCCCGGTGTGAGGGGACATGAGCTTGAACTGTCGATGATGGACCTAGGCGATCTCATCAAGCCCGAAGCGGTGATCGGCTCGCTCAAGGCCAACAGCAAGAAGCAGGCGATCCAGGCGATCGCCGAGAAGGCGGCCGAGCTGACCGGCATTCCGGAACGCGAGATCTTCGAGACGCTGCTCCAGCGCGAGAAGCTCGGCTCGACCGGCGTCGGCGGCGGCATCGCCATCCCGCACGGGAAGCTCGCGAACCTCGACCACATCTTCGGGCTGTTCGCGCGACTGCCCAAGCCGATCGATTTCGAGGCGCTCGACGACCAGCCGGTCGATCTCGTCTTCCTCCTGCTCGCGCCGGAGGGGGCAGGGGCCGATCACCTCAAGGCGCTCGCCCGCATCGCCCGTCACCTTCGCGAGCCAGGCGTCGCGACCAAGCTCCGCGCCTCGGCCGACAAGGCCGCGCTCTACGCCGTGATGACCGAGGGCGCCGCCTCCGACGCGACGTGAGGCTGCCGCCCGTCATGGGCGGTCCGCGCCGCCAGTCCTTCGCGTGCCGGCCCCATTCATCCGCCGTCGCGGCAGCTCCTCCTCCGTCATCCTCGGGCTTGACCCGAGGATCGCAGGCCGCCGCACGGCGTAGGGCGAAGCGGCGCTGCCCTGCACGCACAGCCAACGTTCCGCTTCGTCCCACGATCCTCGGGTCAAGCCCGAGGATGACGGCAGTGCAGGATGATCGTTGCGTTCCCGTGCCTTACTCCACTGCCACCCGCCGCCCCTCCGCCGCCGAGACCTTGACGGCTTCCAGGACGCGCTGGACGCGCAGCCCGTCGGCGAAATCCGGCGAGGCGGGCCGCCCTTCGACGATCGCGTCGATGAAGGCACGGACGCCGGCGGATTGTTTGACGTAGGGGTCGAAGGTCTCGATCGGATCGACGCCGCCCTCGTAATATTCCGGGGGCACGACGAGGTTGGAGAAGCTCGCCTCGCCGACCCGTGCGCCGCGGAGGGTCACGCCGACCTCGGCACCGAGGAAACGGTGGGATCCCTCGATGGTGCCCCTGTCGCCGTGGAGCTCGACCGTGACCAGGCAGTCGCGATCGGCCATGAAGCTCATCGAGCTCACGTCGACCATGACCTGGGCACCACTGGCCATGCCGAGCGCGATGAAGCACGAATCGCTCACCGGCAGCGGCGGCGGATCGGCCTCGTCCGACTGGTCGGCGAAGGTGCGGAAATCGGCGCTGACGGCGGTCACGTCGGCGCCGGTCAGCCACTGCGCCATGTCGATCATGTGCGAGCCGAGGTCGCCCGCGGTGCCCGAGCCGCGCCGGCCGTCGAAGCGCCACTTGTACCCCTTGGCGAAGGCGATGTTCTCGAAGAACGAGAGCCGCGCGCGGAGCAGCCTGCCGACGTAGCCGGTGTCGACGAGATGCTTGACGTAGCGCCAGTGCGGCTGCCAGCGCCAGGTGAAGAGGACGAGATTGACGACGCCGGCTGCCCGCACCGCCTGCTCCATGACAAGCGCCTCGGGCAGCGTGTTGGCGAGCGGCTTCTCGCACATGACGTGGAGCCCGGCAGCTGCCGCGGCCTCGGCCATCGCCGGATGCAGGTCGTCGGGGACGACGATGATCACCGCGTCGAGCCCGCCGGCGGCGATCATCGCGCGCCAGTCGGCGAAGACCTTTGCCCCGCCGAGCATCGTCGCGATCGCTCCCGCCCGCTCCGCGTTCCGCCCGCAGACGGCGACCACCCTCGCCGCGGGATGGCTCGCCAGGCTCGGCACGTACATCTGCTCCACCCACCCGCTCGTGCCGATCAGCCCGACGCGCACCTCGTTCATGTCGTCTCTCCTGTCGTGATCTCTCAGGCCAGCGCTTCCAATGCGCGGGCGCCGACGGTCCGGATCCGGCCCATGATGACGCGAATCTCGGCGAGCAGTGCGTCGCGCTCGCCGGTGTCGTCGGGCTCCGTCCAGCGGCTGAGCACCTTGGCCTTCTCGTAGAACTGCCAGAGCAGCGAGTGGTACTCGACCACGGCGCTCGCCGCGCCGTCCGGCAGGAGGCCGATGCGCCCCTGGTTTGCCTTGAAGAACTCCCACGGGAAGCAGTTGCCGGATACGAACAGGAGGTCCTGCTCCGGCGTGCGGTGGATGCGCTCCTCCGGCTCGACGTTCTGCAGCCCGACCCGGATTTCGGCGGCGAGGCCGACCCGGAGATCGCGCCGCTCGCGGTGACGGTCCGACCAGCGGACGAACACGTCGAACACGCCGGTGAACAGCGCACCGGCCGCCGCGCCGCTGAGGAGCCCTATGATGAAGGTGTTCGTGTCCAAGGGATGCGGTGCCGTTGTGGGAGGCCGGGGCGTTCTCCGGAACGTTACGGACACGGCCCCTCCCTTCGCAAGCCGCATCGCACGGCCGGGAACCTGTTCGCGGCGACGGCATCGGATAAAGTCGGAAGAAGGAGCCAGATCATGTCGGTTTTGCCGGTGATGAATGTCGAGGCGCGGGACGACTCGGAGACCGAGCTCGTCGCGCGCGCGGTGCGGCGCGACGAAGCCGCCATCCGGACGATCATCAAGCAGTACAATCGGCGCCTCTATCGGCTGGCTCGGGCGGTGGTCGCCAGCAATGCCGACGCCGAGGACGTCCTCCAGGAGGCCTATCTCCGCGCCTTCGCCAATCTCGACCGGTTCCGCGGCGAATCATCCCTTGCCACCTGGCTGTCGCGGATCACCCTCAACGAGGCGTTCGCCCGCATCCGTTCGCAGCGGCGGCAGAAGCGTACGGCGCCGCCGACGTCGGCCGGCGACATGGCCGAGATCATTCCCTTCCCCGTCTCCCTGTCTGGAGAGGATCCGGAGCGCACGATGGCCCAACGGGAGCTTCTCCGGCTTGTCGAGCAGGCGGCCGACGACCTGCCGGAGCTCTTCCGGGTGGTGTTCGTCGCCAGGATCATCGAAGGCCTGAGCGTCGAGGAGACCGCGGCCGTGCTCGGTCTGCCGCCGGCAACGGTCAAGACCCGCCTCCACCGGGCGCGGCGCCTGGTCCGGGACCGGCTCGAGGCAAAGATCGGCCCGGTCATGGTCGACGCCTTTCCCTTCGCCGGCAGGCGCTGCGACCGGTTGACCGAGGCGGTCCTCGCCAGGCTCGGATTCCCGGAATAGCGGGAACCCATCCGCCGCGACGACATCCAATGGGACGTTGACTTCGAAGAATGGGCCGGCATGCGGCCGGCCGAAGGAGATCCGATGAGAACGTCCCTGATCGCTGCGCTCGGCGCGGCATGCCTGCTGATTGCCGCCCCGCTTGCCCAAGCCCAGGACAAGCCGACCGATCCCCAGATCGCGCACATCGCCTACACGGCGGGCGTGATCGACATCGAGGCGGCGAAGCTCGCACTGACCAAGGCGGAGAACGAGGAGGTCATCGCGTTCGCGCAATCGATGCAGGCCGACCATGAGGCGGTGAACGCCCAGGCGCTCGAGCTCCTGGAGAAGCTCGGCGTCACGCCGGAGGACAATGCCGTCAGCAAGAGCCTGACCCAGGCCGCCGAGGAGAAGCGTGCGGAGCTTTCGGCGCTCGAGGGCGCGGCCTTCGATGCCGCCTACATCGACAACGAGATCGCTTATCACAAGCAGGTGAACGAGGCGCTCGAGACCGTCCTCATCCCGTCGGCGGAGAATGCCGAGCTGAAGGATCTGCTGGAGACCGGCCTCAAGCTGTTCCAGGGCCACCAGCAGCACGCCGAGCACGTCGCGGCCGACCTGCAATGACCGGCCTGATCGACCGGCGGCAGCTCCTGCTCGCGGGCGCTGCCGTCCTCGCCAGCGCCACCCTCGGCCGCGCGGAGGAGGGGACGGTCCGCGTGACGATCGAGAAGATGGCCTTCGTTCCTGCCGATATCGAGGTCAGGGCCGGCCAAACGATCGAATGGACCAACAAGGACCGGGTCGCGCATACCGCCACCGTCAAGGATGGCTGGGAGGTCATGGTCCCGCCCGGCAAGTCGGCGACGAGGGTGGTCGAGGCGAGCGACAACGTCGACTATTACTGCCGCTTCCACCCCAACATGACGGGCCGGATCACGGTCGTCCCGTAGTACGCCGGAACGACGCACGAAGAGGACGGAGCGCGGACCGTGGCCCGCCTCCGTCTTCTTGTTCTTCTCGGGTCCCCGCGGCGACTCGGCCCTTGTATCCGGCGGGGCGCATCGCTATAACCCGGCCTTCCGAGCCGCCCGGCTGATCAACGGGCATGCCGTGGCGGCTCCGAAAGCTGTCATCGAACGATCCGGCCGGACAGGCGGTTTTCCCCGCCCGCGGCCGCACGGAGAGCAAAATGCCCAAGATGAAGACCAAGAGCGGCGCCAAGAAGCGCTTCAAGGTGACCGCGACCGGCAAGGTGCTGTACGCCCAGCGCGGCAAGCGCCACGGCATGATCAAGCGCACCAACAAGCAGATCCGCAACCTCCGCGGCACGCGGGTGATGTTCAAGTCGGATGGCGACAACGTCATCAAGTACTTCATGCCCAATTCCGGGCGCTGAACACAACCGCTGACATCCCAGGAGTTTTGCCATGTCTCGCGTCAAGCGCGGCGTTACCGCCCATGCCAAGCACAAGAAGGTGCTCGAGCGCGCCAAGGGTTTCTACGGCCGCCGCAAGAACACCATCCGGGCTGCGAAGGCCGCCGTCGACAAGGCGGCGCAGTATTCGTATCGCGACCGGAAGAACAACAAGCGCAACTTCCGTGCGCTCTGGATCCAGCGCATCAACGCTGCGGCCCGCACTCACGGCCTGACCTACGGCCGATTTATCGACGGCCTCGGCAAGGCCGGGGTCGAAGTCGATCGGAAGGTGCTGGCCGACCTCGCCGTCCACGAGCCGGCTGCCTTCCAGGCGCTCGTCGCAAAGGCCCAGAGCGCGCTCCAGTAGGCGGCGTGCTCCAGGCCTTCCGGCGAACGCCGCATCCTCACGGACGGCGCGCTCGCGGGATGGACAACAGTGCAGGGCCTGAAGGCGGAGTTGCTCCGCGGTCTCTGGTACGTGGCGATGCCGGGCGGCAAGCTCCGCCCGGGCACCACCGCGTCCGTCCCCATGCTCGGCGAGCCGGTTCTGGTCGGCCGCGCCCGCGACGGCTCGGTCTTCGCGGTCCGCGACATCTGTCCGCACCGCGGCATCCCGCTCCGCTACGGCAAGTTCGACGGCGAGACGATCGAGTGCGCCTATCACGGCTGGCGCTTCGGCCGCGACGGTGCTTGCGTCGCGATTCCCTCTTTGCGTGAAGGCCAGCAGGCCGACATCGCGAAGATCCGCACCAAGTCCTACCCTTGCGTCGAACGGCAGGGGCTGGTCTGGGTCTACTTCGCAAGAGGCGAGGAAACGCCCGAGGGCGACGTGGCGTCACCCCCCGCGCTGCCGGTCTTCGCCGACGACGTCGGCCCGACGCTTGCGATCCAGATGCATTTCGCCTGCTCGACCGATCATGCCGCCTTCGGCCTGATGGACCCGACCCACGCCGCCTATGTGCATACCTCGTGGTGGTTCAAGAAGCAGGCGCGGAAGCTCCGGCCCAAGGAAAAGGCGTTCGAGCCGTCCGAGCTCGGCTGGCGGATGGTGCGCCATCCGCTCCCGCCGCAGAACCTCGTCTACAAGCTCCTCGGCAAGGACGTCTCGACCGAGATCACCTACCGTCTGCCCGGCCTCCGCATCGAGGAGGTACGCGGCGACAAGCACGCCGTAGTGGGGCTGACGGCGATCACGCCGATCACCGACGAGGCGACCGAGGTCCATCAGATGTTCTGGACGACGCCGGGCTGGGTGAAGCCGCTTAAGCCCCTGGCCCACCGGCTGATGCGCACTTTCCTCGACCAGGATCGCGTCGTCGTGGTGCGCCAGCGCGAGGGGCTGATGACCGCGCCGAAGGTGATGCTGATCAACGACGCCGACACCCAGGCGCGCTGGTGGATGCATGTCAAGGACGAATGGGCCAACGCCCAGAAGGAAGGCCGCCCCTTCCGGAACCCGCTGAAGGCAAGGACGCTCCGGTGGATGAGCTGATGATGCATCGTTTCGGACGGCGCGCGACTCGCGCGGATCGAGCAGTGCATGCTTCGAGGCCCGGCCTCCGGCCGGGCGCCTCAGCATGGCGACGAGAGTGCTTCGGGATTTCTCTACCGCGCCATCCTGAGGTGCTCCGCGGAGCGGAGCCTCG
>JBIQKL010000028.1:11041-12528 GCA_044506555.1 Hyphomicrobiales bacterium
TCCGACGATGCCGCGCTGGAGGCGGAGCGCGTCGCCGCGCTCGGCAAGAAAGGCAGCGTCTCGGAGCTGCTCAAGGGCCTCGGCGCCATGAGCCCCGAGGAACGGAAGGTGATGGGCCCGGCGCTCAACGGCCTCCGCGACCGGATCACGCAGGCGATCGCCGACCGCCGGGCCGTGTTGAGGGACGCCGAACTCTCCCGGCGCCTCGAGGCGGAGCGGGTCGACGTGACGCTGCCGGTGCGCCCCGCGCCGCTCGAGACCGGCCGCATCCATCCGGTGTCGCAGGTCATCGACGAGATCACCGCGATCTTCGCCGACCTCGGCTTCAAGGTGGCCGAGGGTCCCGACATCGAGACCGACTACTACAACTTCACCGCCCTGAACTTCCCCGTCGGCCATCCGGCGCGGGAGATGCACGACACGTTCTTCTTCAACCCGCGGCCGGACGGCGAGCGGATGCTGCTGCGGACCCATACCTCCCCGGTCCAGATCCGGACGATGGAGGTCGAGAGCCCGCCGATCCGCGTGGTCATTCCCGGCCGCACCTACCGGATGGATTCGGACCAGACCCACACGCCGATGTTCCATCAGGTCGAGGGCCTGGTGATCGACGAGGAGTCGACGGTCGGCACCATGCGCTGGGTGCTCGAGGAATTCTGCAAGGCCTTCTTCGAGGTCGACCGCGTGCAGATGCGCTTCCGGCCGTCGTTCTTCCCCTTCACCGAGCCGTCGATGGAGGTCGACATCCGCTGCCGCCGGGTCGGCAACGAGGTGCGCTTCGGCGAGGGCGACGACTGGCTGGAGATCCTCGGCTGCGGCATGGTGCATCCCAACGTGATCCGCTCCGGCGGGCTCGATCCCGACCGCTACCAGGGCTTCGCCTGGGGCATGGGGATCGACCGCATCGCCATGCTCAAATACGGCATGCCCGACCTCCGTGCCTTCTTCGACGCAGACGTGCGCTGGCTGAACCACTATGGCTTCCGTCCGCTCGACCTGCCGACGCTGGTCGGCGGCATGTCGTCGTGAGCGAGGCACCGGCCTTGGCCTGGACCTCGCTCGTGCCGTTCGCGGCCGGGCAGGCATTGGCGCTCGAGATCCGGAAATTCGTGTTCACGATCCGGGGCGACGGGCGCGTGACGGCGCTGTCGGACGACACGGTCGGCATCCATATGCATGTGGCGCCGCAGCTCGGCATCGACGAGATCGCGCTCGACCTGGCTCTCGCCTGGCGCGGCGCCGAGACCGGCAACGGCCTTCGGCTCGACCGCACGCGGAAGGGCGCGACCAAGCGGGTCGAGCACGACGACGTGCGGATGACCGTGTTCGCCTCGGGCAAGGTCCGGGTCGAGCGGGCTGCGACCAGCGCGGACGACACGGCCATGGCGTTCACCATCGGCCGAGCGCCGGCCGGCCTCGTGATCGGCGACATCGCCGGCTTCGGCCAGATCGACGGCGCCACCCTCACGCTCCGGGCGGGGTGAGGA
>JBIQKL010000028.1:12628-25132 GCA_044506555.1 Hyphomicrobiales bacterium
ATGAAATTCACCCTGTCCTGGCTCAAGGAACATCTCGACACCATCGCCGCCGCCGACGGCATCGCCGACCGGTTGACGATGATCGGCCTCGAGGTCGAATCGGTGGAGGATCCGTCCAAGGCCTTCGCGCCGTTCCGGATCGCCCGGGTCGTTTCCGCCGAGCAGCATCCCAATGCCGACCGGCTGCGGGTCTGCATGGTCGACTACGGCGCGGGCGCGCCGATCCAGGTGGTCTGCGGCGCGCCGAATGCGCGGACCGGCATGACCGGCGTCTTCGCGCCCGCCGGCACCTATATTCCCGGCACCGGCGTCCACCTCGAGAAGGGCATCATCCGCGGCCAGGAATCGAACGGCATGCTGCTGTCGGAGCGCGAGCTGGGACTCTCCGACGACCATGCCGGCATCGTCGACCTGCCGGCCGATGCGCCGGTCGGCGAGCCTTATGCGGAATGGGCCGGCCTCACCGATCCGGTCATCGACGTCGCCGTCACCGCCAATCGCGGCGACGCGCTCAGTGTCGCCGGCATCGCCCGCGACCTCGCCGCCGCCGGCGAAGGCCAGCCGATCGAGCGCGCGATCGATCCGGTTCCGGGCGACGGCCCGTGCCCGGTGAAGGTCGTGCTCGATCTGGGCGATACGCCGTCGCTCTGCCCGGCCTTCGCGCTCCGGCTGGTGCGGGGCGTCAGGAACGGACCGTCGCCGGAGTGGCTGCAGCGCCGGCTCCGGGCGATCGGGCTCCGGCCGATCAACGCGCTGGTCGACATCACCAACTTCATCACCCACGACCGCGGCCGGCCGCTCCACGTCTTCGATGCGGCCAAGGTGAAGGGCGACCTCGTCGTCCGTCGGGCCAAGCCGGGCGAGACCATCGTCGCGCTCGACGGCAAGACCTACGCGCTCGACCCGGAGGTCTGCGTCATCGCCGACGACGAGGGCGTCGAATCGATCGCCGGCATCATGGGCGGCGAGGCGTCGGGCTGCGACGAGAACACCACGGACGTGCTGATCGAATCGGCGCTCTGGGAGCCGCTCAACGTCGCCGCCACCGGGCGGAAGCTCGGCGTCCATTCCGACGCGCGTCACCGCTTCGAGCGCGGCGTCGATCCCGCCTTCACCCTGCCCGGCCTCGAGCTCGCGACGCGGATGGTGCTCGATCTCTGCGGCGGCACCGCGTCCGACATCTTCATCGCCGGCGAGGTGCCGGAGCCGCGGATGGTGATCGATTTCCCCGTCTCGGAGATCAGGCGGCTCGCCGGCATCGACCCCTCGGTCAGCGAGGTGACGGCGATCCTCGAGGCGCTCGGCTTCGCCTGCAAGCCGCACCGGCTCGAGGGCACGATCACCGTCTCGGTGCCGACCTGGCGGCCGGACGTGACGATGAAGGCCGACCTCGTCGAGGAGGTGGTGCGGATCGTCGGCGTCGACCGGGTGCCGGTGACGCCGCTGCCGCGGCTGCCGGGCGTGGCGAGGCCGGTGCTCACGCCGATCCAGCTCCGCACCCGCCGGGCCAAGCGCGCGCTCGCCGCCCGCGGCATGGTCGAGGCGGTGACGTGGTCGTTCATCCCGCATGAAGCGGCCGAGGCCTTCGGCGGGGGGAGCGCCGAGCTGGTGCTCGCCAACCCGATCGCTGCCGACATGAGCGACATGCGGCCGAGCCTGCTGCCGGGATTGCTCGCGGCCGCGCAGCGGAACGCGGACCGCGGGCAGGAAGACCTCGCCCTGTTCGAGGTCGGACAGGTCTACCGCGGCGACCGCCCCGAGGACCAGGTGATCGCGGCGAGCGGCGTCCGGCGCGGGACGGCCGGCGGCCGGCACTGGTCGGGCAAGGCGTCGCCGGTCGGCGTGTTCGACGCCAAGGCGGATGCGCTCGCGACCCTCGACGTCCTCGGCCTCTCGCCCGACAGGGTGCAGATCGTCGCCGAGGCGCCGCCCTGGTTCCATCCGGGCCGCTCCGGCACCATCCGGCAGGGACCGAAGACCGTCATCGGCTGGTTCGGCGAGTTCCACCCGAAGGTGCTGGAGGCGCTGGACGTCGAGGGCCCGCTCGCCGGCTTCGAGCTGATCCTCGACGCGATCCCGCCGCCGAGGGTAAAGGCCACAAAGACCAAGCCGCCGCTGGACCTTTCCGATCTCCAGCCGGTCAGGCGCGACTTCGCCTTCGTCCTCGACCGGAACGTCGAGGCCGCGAAGGTGCTCCGCGCCGCCGAAGGCGCCGACCGGAAGCTGATTTCCGGCGCCACAGTGTTCGACGTCTTCGAGAGCGAGACGCTGGGGCAGGGCAAGAAGTCTCTCGCGATCCAGGTGACGTTGCAGCCGAAGGGCAAGACCCTGACGGATGAGGAGATCGATGCGGTCGGCAGAAAGATCGTCGCCGACGTGAGCAAGGCCACCGGCGGCACGCTCCGGGCCTGAGACCCGGGGCGTGGCGCGCAACCCCACGTCCCGACCGCCGCCGCCCGCCGAGCGCACGGCCTCGCAGGTGATCGAGGCGCTTGCCGCCGGGGAGGCCGACCGCATTCCCTTGAGCGCCATCGTCGCGGCGGCCGGGTCGCGGGTCCACGGGCTCGCCCTCCTGATCTTCGTCCTGCCCGAGGTGCCGCCCCTGCCGGTGCCCAGCATCTCGACGGTGCTCGGCGTGCCTCTGGTCATCATCTCGGCGCATCTCGCGCTTTTCGGCGAAGGTGCGCTCCTGCCGCGGCGGCTGCTGACGGTCACCATACCGCGACGCGTGCTCGACGCGGCGGCGCGCTACCTCGCCCCGGCGCTCCGCTGGGTGGAACGCGCCTCGCGGCCGCGCCTCCACTGGCTGGCCCGCCGAGAGCGGCTGGTCGGTCTCGTCTGCCTCTACCTCTCGCTCATCCTGATCCTGCCGATCCCGCTCTTCAACGTGCCGCCCGCCGTCTGCCTGGCGCTGGTGGCGCTGGGCATGATCCAGCGCGACGGGTTGTTCATCCTCATCGGCATCATCGGCGGCCTTCTGGTCACCGGCATCCTGATCGGCGCGGTCGACGTCGCCGGCAGCATCCTGCTGCGCTGAGCCTCTCAGACGATCGCGGTCCGCGGCCGGTTCACCGCGGCAACGAAGGCGCGGACATAGTCGTCGGCGGGATTGCCGACGATCTCCGCCGGGGTGCCGACCTGGCCGACCCGGCCGTCCTTGAGGATGGCGATGCGGTCGCCGAGGCGAAGCGCCTCGTCGAGGTCGTGCGTGATGAAGACGATGGTCTTGCGGAGCCGGGCCTGCAAGCCGGACAGCTGGTCCTGCATCTCGTTCCGGATCAGCGGGTCGAGCGCCGAGAAGGCCTCGTCCATGAGCAGGATCTCGGCGTCGGCGCAGAGCGCGCGGGCGAGGCCGACGCGCTGCCGCATGCCGCCCGACAGCGCCGAGGGAAAGCGTTCCTCGTACCCGGCGAGGCCGACCGTGGCCACCCACTCGCCGGCCTGCGCCCGGCGCGCCGCCTTGGCCACGCCGCGCACCTCGAGGCCGTAGGCGACGTTGTCGATGACGGTCCGGTGCGGGAACAGGCCGAAGTGCTGGAACACCATCGCCATCTTCTTCCGCCGGAACTGCTCGAGGTCGCGGATCGAGAGGCCGAGCACGTCGACGCCGTCGACCACGATCTCGCCTTCGGTTGGATCGATGAGGCGATTGACGTGACGGAGCAATGTCGACTTGCCCGAGCCGGACAGGCCCATGACGACGAACGTCTCGCCTCGCTCGACCGAGAGCGACACGTCGTCGAGGGCAAGGACGTTCCGCGTCTCCGCGAGCAGCGTGTCCTTGTCCATGCCGCCGCGGACCAGCGCCAGGCCCCTCCGCGGCGAGGGACCGAAGACTTTCGAGACATGCCGGATCTCGATCACCGCCAACCGTTCAGCTCCGCACGCCGCGGTGCGCCTGCAGCCGCCGCCCGAGCGCCTGCGTGGTGCGGTCGAAGATGATGGCGAGGATGACGATGACCAGGCCGCCGACCAGCCCGGTCCCGGGGTCGTTGCGCTGGAGGCCGATCAGTACGGTCTCGCCGACGCCGCGCGCGCCGATCATCGAGGCGATCACCACCATGGCGAGGGCCATCATCAATGTCTGGTTGATGCCCTGCATGATCGTCGGCAGCGCCAGCGGCAATTCGACACCGCGCAGCACCTGCCAGCGCGTCGCGCCGAAGGCGCGGCTCGCCTCGACCGCCTCGTGGTCGACCTCGCGGATGCCGAGGTCGGTGAGGCGGACCAGCGGCGGCGTCGCATAGACCACGGTGGCGAGGATCGCCGGCACCTTGCCGAGCCCGAACAGCATGGCTGCCGGGATCAGGTAGACGAAGCTCGGGATCGTCTGCATCAGGTCGAGGACGGGATTGATCCCCGCGCGTGCGATCCGGCTCCGCGCCGCGAGGATGCCGACCGGAATGCCGAGGACCACGGCGATGCCCACGGCGACGATCAGCAATGCCACGGTCTGCATGGCCTGGTCCCACAGGCCGAGGCAGCCGACCAGCCAGGCGAGCAGCATCATGACGAGGCTGAGAAGGGCTTTCCGGCTCGCGGCATAGGCGACGACGCCGATGGCGAGCAGCACGACCGGCGGCGGTGCCGTGCGCAGTGCCTGCTCGATCGGCACCAGCACGACGAGGAGGCCGCCGGCAACCGATTCGAAGGCGGCCCCGTGCTCGATCACCAGCCAGTCGACGAAGCGGTCGACGGCTACGGCGATCGGCGTGCCGATGTCCGGGAACATGGGTGCCCCTTCCTCGCGGAACGGCGAACCCCGCCGCTCCGCGACTTGCCTCCTCGCCGGCGATTCAGCTGCCGAGCGCCGCCTTCACCCGGTCCGCCACCTCGGCCGGCACCCATGACGTCCACTCGTCGGTCGTCTTGAGGAAGTGGAGGGCGGCGTCCGCGGGGCTGGCCTTGTTGTCCTGCATGTAGGCGAGCATCGCCGAAGTCGCGGCATTGGTCGAGCTGTAGGCCGAGAGGAACGCGGCAAGCTGCGGCGCGGCCTCGGTGAACGCCTTGTTGGCGCCGATCACCACCTTGCTCTCGGGATAGGCGGTGGCTTCGGTCGGGTGCTCCGCGGCCATCATGGCATCCCACTTGGCCTGGTCGAAGGGCGGCTCCTCGAGGCGGGTGAAGTCGTGCTTGCCGAGCAGCCAGGTCGGCCCCCAGTAATAGAACAGCGTCGCCTTGTCACGGAGCGCCCCCGCCTCGGCCGCGGCGGCGAGCGCCTCGCCGGTGCCCGGGCGGAAATTGGTGAAGGAATCGGCGAGGCCGTACGCCTCGAGCTTCTTGGTGTTGACGATCTCGCACTGCCAGCCGGCCGGGCAGTTGTAGAAGCGGCCCTTGCCCGGCTCCTCCGGCTCGGTGAAGAGGTCGCGATACTTGGCGAGGTCGGTGACCGACTTCAGGTCCGGGGCGACGGCGACAGGACCGGACACCACCGCGGTCGGCACGAACCAGCCCTCGCTGGCGTCGGGGAAGGTGGTGCCGAGGGCGACCGTCTGGCCGGCCTTCTCGGCCTCCACCCAGGCCTCGGCCGGGTTGGCCGTCCAGATCTCCATCACCAGGTCGGCATCGCCCCGGGCGACGCCGTTGATCAGGGGAATCGTGTCCCCGGGAATGCTGTCGGTCGCGCAGCCGTAGCCGGTGCGGATGATGTATTCGGCGACCGCGGCATGGAACCGGGCCGAATCCCAGTTGAGGTCGCCGAACACGACGGGTCGGTCGAGCTCGCATGCCGCCGGGTCCTGCGCCAAGGCCGGCGTCGCCGCGACGAGGCCGGCAGCGAGAGCGAAAATGAGGCGTGTCATGGCGATCTCCTTGATAGTCCAGCTGAAACCTGATGGAGCCGGGCGGCACGAAAACGTGATCTGGTGCACCGGCGGCAAACGGCCACCCCCGCGGGCCGGCCACGCTCCCTTCGCTGTCGCCGCCGACCGTTCCTGTCAGGATGCTTCGACCCGAGGCCCGAGGGCAAGGTTCTCCGGTCATTTTTGCAGGGCCAACGGCCCGGAGAGGCCTCCGGGGCTTCTCTGCCACACCTCGACGGCCGAGCTTCTCCGGTGTGCTTCGGGCCATTTCCATGCCCCTTGGGACATGGCATAGGGAGGCCGGACCAGCGGGAACGAGGAGGTTGGAGTTGCCGAGGGACAACCAGGGCCTGCCTCGCCCCGTTGCGAGGCGGCGCGTCGTCCATATCAGCGGCTTCGAACCGGTCGGCGTCGAAGGTCTGGACCGCCGCCTGAAGAGCGGCCTGCGCAAGTTCGCGGCGCTCTGGGGGGCCACGGCGAGCTCCGGGCCGCCGCAGGTCGCCGACGACAAGCGGGCGGTGACCTGGCAGGTCGAGGCCTCGGGGCCGAACTGGACCACGCGCTGCCATTACACCGTGCTCCGGTGGGACGAGCTGATGCTGCCCTATACCGGGCGCTCGTGGCCGGCGCGCATGCTCCATGGCTATGCGGCGCTGTTCGCGCTGACCCTGAACGGCACGCTCGCCCGCTACTTCGGCGCGAATATCCGCTACGGCCTCTTCTTCCTCTATCCGCTTTTCCTGCTGGCGGCTTTCCTGGTCGTCGCGATCCTGGCCGGCGTGGCCGCGGCGTATCTCGGCATCCCGGCCGCGGCCTTCACCGCGCCGCTCCTCGGCGCCGTGGTCTTCGTCGGCCTGCTGCGCTTCGTCGGCGACTATTTCTACCTCGACTTCGCCCTCGCCGACTGGGCCTTCGCCGCCGACCTCGCCCGCGACCGCATCGCCGGCCTCGACGTCGTGCTCGAGCGCTTCACCGCCGAGGTCACGGCAGCCCTGCGCGACCACGACGCCGACGAGGTGCTGCTCTCCTCCGTGAGTCTCGGCGCGGTGATGCTCATCGAGGCGATCGACCGGATCTTCGGCCGCGAGCCGAACGCGGGCGTCTACTTCCGGCGCGCCGCGTTCCTGACCGTGGGCTCCTCGATCCTCAAGATCGGCCTGCATCCGGCCGCCGAGCGGCTCCGCAGGCTGGTGGGCAGGGTCGGGGCGGAGAAGGACGTCTATTGGGTGGAGTACCAGGCCAAGGTCGACCCGATCAACTTCTACAAGACCGATCCGGTGGCCGACCTCGGCAATCCCGCGATGGGACGCCCGATCGTGCGGCAGATCCGCATCCGCGACATGATGACAGAGATCGACTATCGCAAGGCGCAGCGCAGCTCGCTGCATCTTCACCGGCAGTTCGTCATGCCGAACGGACAGCGCTACTTCTACGATTTCTACCAGATCAGCTTCGGCCCGATGGCGTTCCGGTTCAGGGTCCGGCTCGGCGACAGGGCCGCGACCCTCTTCAACCAGGCCGGACGCATGCGCACGGAACGCGAGAGACGCAACAGGACGACGATGGCGGCAGCGAAATGAGCAGACTGATTGCCGAATGGATCTGGCTGGGCGGCGGAATCCTGTGGTTCGCGATCCGGTTTCCGCACCAGCGTCGGGCGCGGAAGATCAAGGTCGATCGGTCGGTCGGCGGCACCCGCGACCAACTCCTCCTGATGAGTTCGCTCAGCGGGCTCTGCATCGTCCCCTTCATCTACTTCCTGATGTCGATGTTCAGTCGCCACCCGGTGGTCGCCGACTATGCGTTCCGGCCGTGGCAGGGCTGGGTCGGGTTGGTGCTGATGCTGGCCGCGCTGTGGATGTTCTACCAGACCCACCGGCAGCTCGGCCGCAACTGGTCGGTGACGCTGGAGACGCGCAAGAAGCACGAGCTCGTCGCCACCGGCGTCTATGCCTGGGTGCGCCACCCGATGTATTCGGCCTTCTGGCTGCTCGCCTTCGCCCAGGCCTTCCTGCTCGCCAACTGGATCGCCGGCCTTGCCGGGATCGTCGGCTGGGGCATCCTGTTCTTCTGCCGCGTCGGCCACGAGGAACGTCTGATGATCGACACATTTGGCCGGGACTATGTCGACTACATGAACCGGACCAAGCGGGTCGTGCCCTGGATCTATTGACGGATCGGAACGGCGGCTGAGGATTGCTGCGCGAATGAATGGCCTCGGGATCTTGCGGAGGATGTCCATGCCGTCCAGATGCGCGTTTCTTTCCGCGCTCGCCGCCTTCGTGATCGGCATCGCCCTCCTGCCGTCGCTCGCCTCTGCCGAAATCCAGGTCCCGAACCCCGTTCCCCGGCCGCAGAAGGCGCCGAACCCCCAGGCCGTCCTGCCCGTGCCGAAGGCGGCAGTAACGAACGCCAAGGTCGTCCCGGCGGACATCCCCGGGGCCGGCAGCTATCCGAACGGCCGGGTGATCGTTCTCCGCGGCCTCGCCAACATCTTCTCCCGCGGCATGGATCAGATCGCCAAGGACCTCAAGGACCGCGGGGCCAACGTCACGCTCTCGAACCATTCGCGCTGGCAGTCGATCTCGGCCAAGCTGATCGCCGACTACAGGGCCGACCCGAACAAGACCGGGCCGATCATCCTGATAGGGCATTCGCTCGGCGGGGACGCATCGATCGTCATGGCCAACTGGCTCGTCCAGAACCGCGTGCCGGTGCGGCTCGTGGTGGTCTTCGACGCGGTCGCCCAGGTCCATCCGGTGAACGGGGGCGTCGAGTCGGTGACCAACTTCTACAAGCCGAAGGGCTACGGCCAGGAAATCAAGCCGGGATCGAATTTCCGGGGCGTGCTCAACAACATCGACCTCACCGACCGCACCGACATCGATCACCTCAACATCGACAAGGATCCGGTGATCCAGCAGGAGGTGATCGCCGAGGTGATGAAGATCCTCGCCGCCGCCAACAACGTGAAGCCGCCGCGGAAATCGGCGCCGGTCGCCAAGGCTCCCCCGCCCCCGGAGGAAACCGCCGCCACCACGCCGACCACGACCGCCGATGCGGCGTCGCCGCCGGCCGCAACGGCCCCGCCGGCGTCCGCGACGGTGGCCGCCGAGCCGCCCGGTTCGGTCCCCGCCGCCGGCCCTGCCGCGGCGGACTGAACCATCACCGGCCCGACCTGATTCGGGCCGCCAGGACGCCGATGGATCGCCTCCAGTGACGAGCACCACCAGCGCCGGGAGCGGAACCGGCAGGACGATCCTCGCCCTCGACGGCGGCGGCGTGCGCGGCATCTTCTCGATCGCCGTGCTCGAGCGGATCGAGGCGCTCTTCGCCGATGCAGCGGGCGCGCCGGTCCGTCTGGCCGACCGTTTCGACCTGGTCGGCGGCACGTCGACCGGAGCGATCATCGCGACCGGGATCGCGCTCGGTCTGACCACGGCGCGCCTGAAGCAGATGTATCTCGACCTCGCGCCGCGGGTCTTCCGCCGGCCGAAGCTGCGGCTGGCGCTGGTGCACGCGATGTTCGACGCCAATGCGCTGCGCCGCGAGATCGAGGCCGTGGTCGGCGACCGGAAGCTCGACACACCCGACCTCGTGACCTCGCTCGCTCTGGTCACCAAGCGCCTCGATACCGGCGGCGCCTGGATCGTCTCGAACAATCCCCGCGCCAAGTACTGGGAGAGCCATCCCGGCGGCCGCTACATCGGCAACCGCCACTATCGTCTTTCGGACCTGATCCGCGCCTCGACGGCCGCACCCTATTTCTTCGAGCCGCAGGAGATCGCGATCGCGCCGGGCCAGCCGCCCGGCCTCTTCGTCGACGGCGGCATCACCCCGCACAACAACCCGGCCCTTGCCCTGCTCCAGCTCGCCACCATCCCGGCCTATGGCTTCGGCTGGCCGGCCGGCGCCGAACGGATCCGCATCATATCGATCGGCACCGGCTGGTACCGCAACCGGATGAGCCTCGACACCGCCCGCCGCGCCCCGGCGGCCCAGCTCGGCATCGCGGCGCTGGCGAGCATGGTGAGCGATTCGAGCAGCCAGGTGCTGACCATGCTGCACATGCTCGGGCGCACCCATACGCCCTGGCACCTCAATTCGGAGATCGGCGACATGGGCGGCTTCACGCTCGCCCCCGAGCCGCTGTTCACCTTCGAGCGTTACGATGCGCGCTTCGACCGCGACTGGCTCAAACGCGAGCTCGGGATTCACGTCAGCCTCGATGAGATCAACGGGCTCAATCGCCTCGACAATGTCGATGCCATCCCGCTCGCCTACGAGATCGGCAGGGCGGTGGCGGAGAAGACGGTGCGGCCCGAGCATCTCGGACTGCCGGCCCGACAGGACTAGTCGAGGGCGGCCAGGTTCCGCGTCTCGGTGGCGAAGCGCCAGTGCGCGACGTCGCCGAGCATCGCGTCGGCCAGCGCCGCGGCGCGGGCGCGGAGCACGACGAGGTCGGCCGGATCGGCGGCCAGCGCGTCGCCGAGCGCGGCAAGCGACTCCGCCATCCGCAGCGACCGCATCGCCGAGCCCTCGAAATCGCCGATGGCGCGGATGCCGAAGCTCGCCGTGCCGAATACCGGCAGTCCCGCGGTGACGCCGATCAGCACCGCATTCCAGCCGCCGGGCAGGACGACGCCGGCGATCTGCAGGCCGATGTCGAGGAGCGCCAGCGCGAGGGTCGAGACGAACGACAGCCGGCCGAGGCGCCCGAGACGCTGCTCGATCGCCCGCATCAGCGCCGCCGATTGCTGGTGGTAGGCGCGCTGGTCCTCGACGAAGGCGGCGAGCGCAGCCTTCACCGCGCCCAGCCGCGCGGCATCGAGCGTGCCGGACCAGAGGCCGAGGGCGCGGAGATTGGCGCGGGCGTACCAGCCGGTCCACGCCGGCTCGGTGCCGGGCCCGTCGTTCCGGACCAGGCCGAGCAGCCAGCACGGGACCGCGGCGCGGAGCCGCTCCGCCGCCTCGCGCGTCTCCCGCCAGCGGCCGTGCCAGTCGCGCCGCGTGGCCACTGCCGTGTTGAGCAGGACGACGAGCACGATGATGAGCTGGAACGCGGTCAGCGGCCAGGTCTGCCAGCCGAAGATCTCGCCGCCGATCAGGGCGATGACGCCGATGATCACCGCCACCGCCGCGAGCATGAAGCGCGCCACGTAGGATCCGCGGAACACCTGCGCGTAGCGCACCGCGGTCGCATCGGCGAAGCCGTAAGCCATCGTGTAGGTGCCGAGTCCGGCCGATGCGCCTCGGTACGCCGGCGCGCTTTCGGTCATCACCGCGAGATCCGCCGCGAGCGCCTCCGGTGTCGCCGGCTCGATGTCGCTCCGCCGCATCCGCCGCAATCCGAACAGGGCGAGCATCAGCGGCACCTCGATCCGCCAGTTGAATCGGCGGGCGCGCTCTTCGAGGTAGCGCGACAGCCGTCGCCGCTCGATCGGGTCGACGGGCGGGCGGACGACGCTGTCGACGACCCCGGCGATCGTCTCGGTCGCAGGCGCGGCGGGCAGGTGTTCGAGGTCGAGCCCGCCCACCGGATGCCGCGACAGGCCGGACCACAGCACCTTCGGGGTCGCCCGGCCGAGCGCGTCGACATGGACGATCGGGATGCCCATCGCCGCGGCGCGCTCGAGGAGGTCCGTGGTGCCGCCCTTGCCGCCGGAGGGGCCGCCGTCCCAGACGGCGAGGATGACGTCGGCATTCTCGAGGATGACCGTGCCGACCGCGTCATAGGCCCGGGGCGTGTCGTCGTGCACGCCGGGCAGGACCAGGACACGATCCGCTGCCTCGATCAGCCGGCGGTACTCGGCCCGCGACTCGGCCTCCGCGAAGTCCTTTTCGTATTCGTCCTCCGGGAAGGGCAGCGCGACGGAAAGGGCGATGCCGGCATCGAGTGCGGCGAGCGCCGCGTAGCGGTCGGCGCCCTCGGCGAGCGCCGAGAGCAGCGTGAGCTGCGCCGGGCCATCGGCGAACACGTCGGCATCGGTGCTGCGGCCGGCGTCGCAGGCATCGCGGATGGCGGCGAGCACGGCGGCGATGTCGGCATCGATCCGGGCACGGGCCTCCGCGGGAATCCGGTTCGGGCGATGGCCGACCACCCCGACGGTGAGGGCGAGCGGCGGGCGGACGGGAGAACGCATCATGGGGGGCGGTGACCGCTCGGACGCCTTTTCCTTGTCACCGGATCGGAAGCCCGCCGGCCGCCCTTGCCATACGCAGGGACCGCGGCTTTGTCGAGGCGGAGCGCTTCGCCTTGACTTGGTCGGGAGCCCGCTTACGCTTCCTTCCCGTCGATCTCCTCCGCCGGCGCCCGGAACGCGTTACCCGCAATGAGCCTCGCCACCGCCCCCGAAGGCGCCGCCATGACGCCGGGACCGGCCGCCCGCCTCAGTCGCGTGATCGGCGCGCTGGTCCGCCGGCCGCTTGCCCTGTTCGGGCTCGTCGCGGTGCTCCTCGTGGTGATCGCTGCGGTGTTCGCCCCCTGGCTCGCGCCCTACAATCCCGACGAGCAGTTCTTCGACGGGCTGACCCTCGAAGGCGCGCCGCTGCCGCCCAACGAGACCTTCTGGCTCGGCACCGACCTGCTCGGCCGCGACCTGCTCTCGCGCCTCATCTACGGCGCCCGCACCTCGCTGATCATCGGCATCGTCGCCAACGGCATCGCGGTGATGCTCGGCTCGATGATCGGCGTCACCGCCGG
>JBIQKL010000028.1:25232-42823 GCA_044506555.1 Hyphomicrobiales bacterium
TCGTCGCCAACGGCATCGCGGTGATGCTCGGCTCGATGATCGGCGTCACCGCCGGTTTCTTCGGTGGCATCGTCAGCAGCGTCCTGATGCGCTTCACCGACCTGATGATGGCCTTCCCGGCGCTGCTGCTGGCCATCGTGCTCGCCGCGATCTTCCGGCCGAGCCTGTGGATCGTGGCGCTGGTCATCGCCATGGTGAACTGGACGCAGATCGCCCGCGTGACCTACACCGAGACGCGCTCGTTGGCCGAGCGCGAGTTCGTCGAGGCCGAATGGGCGATCGGCGCGGGGCGCGCCCGCATCCTGTTCCGCCACGTCCTCCCGCACCTCGTGCCGACGATGCTGGTCTGGGGCACGCTCGGCGTCGCCACGACGGTGCTGCTCGAAGCGACGCTCTCCTTCCTCGGCATCGGCGTCCAGCCGCCGACACCGAGCTGGGGCAACATCATCTTCGAGAGCCAGACCTACTTCACCTCGGCGCCGTGGCTGGTATTCATTCCCGGCGCCTGCATCGTGGTGCTGGCGCTCGGCTTCAACCTCGTTGGCGACGCGCTTCGCGACATCCTCGACCCGACCCAGAAGGGCCGCTTCTGATGGCGGCCTACCTGCTCCGCCGCTTCGTCCAGGCGGTTCTGATCCTGCTCGGCGTCAGCTTCATCACCTTCGTCCTTCTCTATGTGCTGCCGGCCGATCCGGCGCAGCAGATCGCCGGCCGGGCCGGAAACCAGGAGACGATCCAGAACATCCGCCGCGAGCTCGGCCTCGACCGGCCGCTCCACGAGCAATACGTCCGCTACCTCGGCGCGCTGATCGAGGGCGACCTCGGCCGCTCCTACCAGCAGAAGGCGGAGGTCACGGCGCTGATCTGGGCCCGGCTGCCGGCCACCTTGCTGCTGATGGTCGGCGCGATCTTCTGCGAATTGCTGATCGGGCTCACCATGGGCATCGTCGCCGCCCTCAACCGGGGCCGCTTCGCCGACCAGACGCTGATGGTGATCTCCTTCGTCGCGGTTTCGGCGCCGCAATTCGTCGTCGGCATCCTCCTCCTCTACGTCTTCGCCGTGCATCTCGGCTGGTTTCCGATCGGCGGCTACGGCAGCTTCTCGCATCTCGTCCTGCCCGCGCTCACCCTCGGCATCCTCGGCGCCGGCTGGTATGCGCGGATGATGCGCTCCTCGATGATCGACGTGCTCCGCCAGGACTACATGCGGACGGCGCGCGCCAAGGGTCTCAAGCCCGGCATCGTGCTCGCGGTCCATGCGCTGCCCAACGCGATCCTGCCGATCATCGCGATGATCGGCATCGACATCGGGCTGTTCATGAGCGGCATCGTCGTGGTCGAGAGCGTCTTCGGCTGGCCGGGGATCGGCCAGCTCGCCTGGCAGGCGATCCAGCAGATCGACATCCCGATCATCATGGGCGTCACGCTGGTCTCCGCTTTCGCCATCATCATCGGCAACCTCATTGCCGATCTGATCGCCCCGCTGATCGATCCGCGGATCAAGCTCCGCTGAATATCGCACCGCGGCTTCCACTTGCCGCCTGCGACAATTCCCGCGATACCGATGGCGGCGCCGGAGAAGCACCGCCAGGGGAAGGACCGATGGGAATCTTCGACGAGGGACTCGACCGAAACGCCGCCAACTACGCCGCGCTCACCCCGGTGAGCTTCGTCGAGCGGAGCGCCGAGGTCTTCGGCGACCTGACGTCCGTCATCCACGGTCGTCGCCGCTACGACTGGGCGGCGACGCGCGACCGCTCGGCGCGGCTCGCCGCGGCGCTCGCCGCGCTCGGCGTCGGTCGCGGCACGACGGTCAGCGTCATGCTCTCCAACACCCCGGAGATGCTCGAGGCGCACTACGCCGTCCCCGCCCTCGGCGCCGTCATCAACGCCCTGAACACGCGCCTCGACGCGCGGCTGCTCGCCTGGCAGATGAACCATTGCGAGGCCTCGGTCGTGCTGACCGACCGGGAGTTCTCGCCGGCGATGAAGGAGGCGCTCCGCATCCTCGCCGACGAGCACGGCCGCCGGCCGATCGTGATCGACGTCGACGACAGCGAATATGCCGGCCCCGGCGAGCGGCTCGGGAGCCACGAATACGAGGCCCTGATCGCCGCGCACGAGCCGGTCGCCCGTCTCGAGGGCCCGGCGGACGAATGGGACGCCATCGCCGTCAGCTATACTTCGGGCACCACCGGCGATCCGAAGGGCGTCGTCACCCACCATCGCGGCGCCTATCTCAACGCGGTCTGCAACGCCGTGACGTGGACCATGCCGCATTTCGCGGTCTACCTGTGGACGCTGCCGATGTTCCACTGCAGCGGCTGGTGCTTCCCGTGGACCATCGCGATGATCGGCGGCACCCATGTCTGCCTCAGGAAGGTCGAGGCGGCGGCGATCTTCGGGGCGATGCGCGAGCACAAGGCCGACCACTACTGCGCCGCGCCGATCGTCCACACGATGCTGATCAACGCGCCCGCGGAGATGCGCGAGGGCATTGCCCACCCGGTCCGTGCCATGGTGGCGGCGGCATCGCCGTCGGCGGCGATGATCGAGGGCATGGCCCGGATCGGCATCGACCTCACCCATGTCTACGGGCTCACCGAGGTCTACGGCCCGGCCTCGGTCTGCGTGAAGCGCCCGTCATGGGCGGCCGAGCCGCTCGCCGAGCAGGTGCGGCTCAACGGCCGGCAGGGCGTCCGCTACGTGCTCGAGGACGGGATGACCGTGCTCGACCCGGAGACCATGGAAGAGGTCCCGGCCGACGGCGCGACCATGGGCGAGATCATGTTCCGCGGCAACATCACCATGAAGGGCTACCTGAAGAATCCCAAGGCGACCGAGGCGGCGTTCGCCGGCGGCTGGTTCCGCACCGGCGATCTCGCGGTGATGGAGCCGGACCGCTACATGAAGATCAAGGACCGCAGCAAGGACATCATCATCTCGGGCGGAGAGAACATCTCGTCCCTCGAGGTCGAGGACGCGCTCTACCGCCATCCGGCCGTCGCGACCTGCGCCGTCGTCGCCAAGCCGGACCCGAAATGGGGCGAGACGCCGCTTGCCTTCGTCGAGCTCAAGCCGGGGGCGACGGCGACACCGGAGGAATTGCTCGCCCATTGCCGTGACCTGCTCGCCGCCTACAAGGTGCCGCGCGAGGTCCGCTTCGCCGAGATCCCGAAGACGGTGACCGGGAAGATCCAGAAGTACCAGCTCCGTGCGCTGGCGAAATCCGCGAGCGCCATCGCCTGAGCCGGAGGAGAAGCCCATGGCCGACGTCGAAGCCCCCGTCGTGACCGCCGCCCGCGACAGCCGCGGCGTCGTCACGCTCATTCTCAACCGCCCGCGGGCGATGAACGCGATGTCCGAGGCGATGCTCGCCGCGCTCATGGCCGAGCTCGACGCGGTCGCCCGCGACGAGACCGCGCGGGCGGTGATCATCGCCGGGGCCGGCAAGGCATTCTCCGCCGGCCACGACCTCAAGGAGATGCGCGCCGCCCCGAGCCTCGACTACTACCGGGGCCTGTTCGCCGCCTGCACCGACGTGATGCTCGCCATCCAGCGCCTGCCGGTTCCGGTGATCGCCAGGGTCCACGGCATCGCCACCGCCGCCGGCTGCCAACTCGTCGCCCAGTGCGATCTCGCCGTCGCCTCGACCGACGCGCGCTTCGCGGTGAGCGGCGTCAATTACGGCCTGTTCTGCTCGACGCCGAGCGTCGCGCTCTCCCGCAACCTTAACCGGAAGCAGGCGATGGAGATGCTCTTGACCGGCGACTTCATCGATGCCGAGGAAGCTCGGAGCCGCGGCCTGGTCAACCGGGTCGTGGCGCCGGACGCGCTCGATGCGGCGGTGGAGGAGCTGGTCGCGAAGATCGTCGCCAAGGCACGGGTGACGGTCGAGATCGGCAAGGCGCAGTTCTATCGCCAGATCGAGGCCGGCATCTCGGACGCCTATGCCATCGCCTCCGAGGCGATGGCCTGTAACATGATGGACGACGCCGCGCTCGACGGTGTCCAGGCCTTCATCGACAAGCGGAAGCCGTAGCCGGAGACACCTACCCCGGCACCAGCGCCAGCGCCCGGATCGGGCTGCCGGAGCCGTTCTCGATCTTGAGCGGCGTGGTGATCAGGACCGCCCCGGTGGGCGGGAGCTGGTCGAGATTGGCGAGGCTCGCGAGGCCGAACTTGTTGGCGCCGTGCATGAGGTGATGCGCCGGGAAGGCGGGCTCGAAGGCGAAGGCCTGGCCGGCGTCGGTACCCACCGATTCGACGCCCCAGCCGTTGACGTTCCGCTCCTCGACCAGGAACCGGACGCAGGCCGCGCTCGGCCCCGGCACGTGCGGGCCGTCCTCTTTCATGTTGAGGAACCGGGCCGGGTCGTCGCGCTTCGACCAGTCGGTCCGCATCAGTACCCACGCGCCGTCGGGGATGCGGCCGTGCTTCGCTTCGAAGGCCGCTATGTGGGACGGCTCGCACAGGAACTTCTCGTCGGCGGCCGCCTCTTTCGACAGGTCGATGACCACGGCCGGCGCGATCATCCGCTTCACGGGAATCGTATCGGTGGCGCCGTCGCCGTGGTCCTTGCCGCTCACCCAGTGGATCGGCGCGTCGAAATGCGTTCCGGTATGCTCGCCGAGCTTGAGGTTGTTCCAGTACCACCCCGGCCCGCGCTCGTCGTAGTGCGAGATCTCGCTGATCGAGAACGGATCGGAGGGGGCGAAGGGCGGCGGCAGCTGGATCACCGGCGTCGACGGACGGAGCGTCTGCGTGAGGTCGACCACCTTCACCTTGCCGTCCGCGATGGCGGCAGCGAATTGCATCAGCAGATCGGCGGACATGGCGTGATTGATCCTCCCCTCGGCGGTATTCCGGCCCGCCGGCATCGTGGCGGACGGGCGGGGCGATTGTTCCGCGAGCCCGTCAGAACTTCAAGCTTGGAGTTTACTCGGCGCCGCCCCGACGCTTTGACACTTGCTCCGACGCAGTCCATTCTTTTGAGACTGAATCCGCGGCGAGGGCAGGCATGGGGACCGGCTGGATCGAGGTGGGCGACGGCCGCGGCTACCTCGCGCTGCCCCGAAGCGACAGCGGCCCGGGTCTCTTGATCTTCGCCGGCCCCGGCCGCGTCAGGGAATTCACTGCGCTCGCCGATCTCTACGCCGAGGAAGGCTACGTCACCCTCGCCGTCGACGGCGGTTTCGCCGGGGCGGCCAAGGTGCTCAACACCCGGCGCGAGACCGGCGGCCAGATCGGCGCCGTCGGCTTCGGCGCCGGCGGCAGGGCTGCGCTCGATGCGGTGAACGCCGGCGTCGCGGCCTGCGCGAGCGTCTACTACGGCGAGGATATCGGATCGCGCATCGACAAGGCGGCAACTCATGCGCGGCCGGTCGTCTTCCATTTCGCCGATGCCGATGCCGCGACGTTCGAGGCGCTTCGGCCGCGCTTTCCCTCGGTCGAGTCGTTCTACTATCGCGGCATCGCCCCGGGCTTCGCCGAGGCCGGCGAGACCTTCGACAAGTCGGCCTTCAATCTCGCCTATACCCGCACGCTCGAACTGCTTCGGCGGGTCCTCGGCCCCCGCTACGACCTCGACAAGATCTGGGACCGCCACACCGAGCTCGAATTCGCGACCCGCGCGGCGGACGAGACCATGCTGACCATGGTCCCCGAGCCCTACGTCAACCACGTGCCGACCATGACCGGCGGCACCGGCTACGAGGAGACGCTCCGCTTCTACAAGCATCACTTCATCCCGACGTCGCCGCAGGATGCCCGCCTGGTGCCGATCAGCCGCACCACCGGCGCGGATCGCATCGTCGACGAGATGCTGTTCTGCTTCACCCATGACAACGAGATCGACTGGATGCTGCCCGGCGTCGCGCCGACGGGAAGGAAGGTCGAGATCCCGCTGGTGGCCATCGTCCGCTTCCGCGGCGACAAGATCCACAGCGAGCACATCTACTGGGACCAGGCCTCGGTGCTCGTCCAGGTCGGCCTGCTCGATCCCGGCCTCTATCCGGTGGCCGGCGCCGCGCAGGCGCGGAAGGCCGTCGACGAGGACGAGCCCTCGAACACGCTGATGGCGCGCTGGAAGGAAAGCGAAGGGGAATAGGCCGCGCCGTGTCGCGGTGCGCGCCGGCTGTCGGGTCCACGCCCGCGACCGCCGGCGGAGGCAAACGGGAGAGGGGAGAATCCTGATGAATTTCGCCGTGCTGAACCGCCGTCGCCTGCTGGCGATGATGGCCGCGTCCGCCACCCTGCCGCTGATCGGCAGGGGCTTCGTCTCGGAAGCCGTCGCCGCCGACGGCACCGTCACCATCGCCTACAACGTCAACCTGCCGAGCTTCGACCCCACGGTCGGCGCCTCGGCGGTGAACCCGACGATCCAGGCGATCTACCAGGCGGTCTTCGACCCCTATGTCGGCCAGGAGCCGGACCTCAAGTTCAAGCCCGGCCTCCTCACCGATTGGGGCTGGAACGAGGACAAGACCAAGGTCCACATGACCGTCCGCGAAGGCGCCGCCTGGCACAACGGCGACCCGGTCACGGCCGAGGACGTCGTCTGGTCGCTGGAGCGCGCCGCCAATGCCGAGGGCGGCAACCCGATCCAGTTCATCTGGTCGACGGTCGGCAACTACACCATCGACGGCAACACGATAACCGGCGACGTGCTCCGGTTCGAGCCGACCTTCTTCATGTGGATGGGCTTCCTCACCGGCTACGTGCTGCCGAAGAAGTACTACGAGAGCGTCGGCGCGGAGGGCTTCGAGGCGAAGCCGGTCGGCTCCGGTCCCTACATGGTCGACGAGTTCCAGCAGAACGCCTTCCTCCGCCTCAAGGCGAACCCGAACTACTGGGGCGGCAAGCCGGCCTTCGACACCGTCGTCTACAAGTTCATCCCCGACGCGACCAGTCGCGTCGCCGAGCTCGAATCGGGCTCGTCCGACGTAACGCTGGAGATTCCCTACGAGGAGTTCGACCGGTTGAAGGAGAACCCGGACTTCACCGGCTATTCGACGCCGATCTCCGACATCGCGATGATCTTCCTCAACGACGTCGAGCCGATGCTCGACAAGAACGTCCGGCTCGCGGCCAACTACGCGATCGACAAGCAGGCGATCGTCGATCGGCTGCTCCGCGGCTACGGGGTGGTGCTGAACACGCTCGAGGCGCCCGAGTATTCGGCCTTCGATCCGGCGATCAAGATCCCTTACGACCCCGAGAAGGCGACGGAGCTGCTCGCGGCGAGCGGCTACTCTCCCGAGAACCCGGTCAGGTTCACCATCCAGACCACCCGCGGCTTCAAGCCGAAGGACTACGAGATGATCCAGGCGATCGTCGGCATGTGGCGGAAGGTGGGGATCGACGCGACCATCGAGGTCTACGAGATCGCCAAGCATTTCGAACTGCGTGCCGCGGACCAGCTCGCCCCGGCCGCCTTCTACAACTGGGGCAACTCGATCGGCGACCCGACCACCTCCACCGGCTTCGCCATGTTCGGCCCGTCGCCGCACTCGGTGTGGGACGGCCAGGAGCTGATCGACATGATCGGCCCGCTCTGGGGCGAGGCTGACGAAGCGAAGCGCATCGAGGGATGGAAGAAGGTCATCGGCCATATCGCGGAGGAAGGTCTGGTCATCCCGCTGCTCCAATATGTGCAGCCGATCATCGCGCGGAGCGACGTCAAGGTGACCCCCGAGGCGAACGGCATGCTGAAGGCGCAGAACCTGTCGCCCGCCTGAAGCCTTTCCCGGCGGAGCCGGCCCGGCCGGCCCGCCCACCTTCTCCCCGTTCGCATGCAATGCCCGGCATCCCTCGCCGAGTCTCGAGCTGAATCCCGAAGGCGCATCTAGCACCTTCGTCCGGCGAGCCGCGGCCCTGCATCCCCGCGGCCGTCTGCGCCCTCACGCCCCCTGAAACCGAAGCGCTGAACCTCGCGCCGCCCTGCCGCCATGGCCGGACGGCAGCCCCGGGGGTTGACACGTTGGGCGCCTGGCCCACGTTGTCCTTATGAGTTTTGGCAGTTGGCCTTTGTAGGTTCCTGTCGGCCTGGTCACGAAGTCCTCAGCCTGAGACAAATGGCTGTGATCCATGCGGTTTTTCGGCCGCATGGGTTCGTTTTTGTGACCGCGAATGCGGAACAATAGGGTCGACCGACTGCTTGAACCATCGGAAGACCACGCGGGAGAAGCCCCGGAACGCGTTCCGCGGGCGGGTCCTGACGTCGCACTCGAACAGCAATGGTAGCGTGATGACGACTCACTACGGCACAGACGGCCCCGACCACATCTCGGCCATCGACCCCCAGGGCAACCTGGTGTTCGCCCTGGGCGGCAACGACACGGTGTTTGCCGGCAGCGCCAACGACGTGATCTGGGGCGGATCCGGCAACGACGGCCTCAATGCGGGCTACGGCGACGATCAGGTCCATGGTGAATCCGGCAACGACGAGCTGCGCGGCGACCTCGGCAACGATTTCCTCTACGGCGGGGATGGCGAAGACCTGCTGATGGGCCATGAAGGTGACGATTGGCTGTGGGGCGGCAACGGGAAGGACAAGATTCACGGCACCTACGGCACCGACAGGATCTGGGGCGGCGACGGCAACGACCAGCTCTTCGGCGGCAAGGACGGTGACGACCTCATCTACGGCGAAGGCGGCAATGACCGCATCTGGGGCGGTGGCCGGGACGGCGGCCTCGGCTGGCAATATGGCGGCGACGGCAACGATCACGTCGGCGGCGACCGGGGCACCGATTACGGCTACGGCGAAGGCGGCAACGACGTCGTGTGGGGCGGACGCGACAACGACTTCGGCTATGGCGGCAGCGGCAAGGATTCGGTCCACGGCAACTACGGCAACGATGTCATCTATGGCGGCTCGGGCAAGGACAACATGCTCGGCGGCAAGGACGACGACATCGTCTTCGGCGACGGCGGCAAGGACACGGTAAGCGGCAATACCGGCAACGACATCGTCTATGGCGGCGCTGGCAAGGACGTTCTTCGCGGCGGCTCCGGCAACGACATCCTCCTGCCAGGCAAGGGCAAGAACGAAGTTCAGGGCGGCGGCGGCAAGGACACGCTCAGCTATGCCGACCTGAACGACCGGGTGATCGTCGATCTCGGCGACGGCGTGTTCAAAAAGGCCGCCAAAGGCGAGAAGGTCCGGAATGTCGAAAACGTCACCGGTTCGCAGGCAAACGACAAGCTGACACCCGAAAAGCACGGATCCGCCTTCGGCGAAGGCGGCAACGACGTGATCAAGTCGGCGAAGGGCTCGGTGATGCGCGGCGATACCGGCAACGACAAGCTGAAGGGCCACAACGGCGGGAAGGACATGTTCTGGCTGACCAACGACGGCGGCACCGACAAGCTGTTCAAGTTCAAGTCGGGCCAGGACAAGATCCGACTCGACGGCAGCGATTTCGGCATCGGCAGCAGCCTCGACGGCGGCGAGCTCGTCAACCGCTCGAGCGGTCACGACGCCAGCCAGCGCACGGCGCAGTTGATCTACGACCAGGCCGACAAGTCGCTGTGGTTCGATCCCGACGGAACCGGTGGCCAGGCGGCGCACAAGCTCGCCGACTTCAAGGGCGGCCCGGGATCCCTGTCGGGCAGCGATTTCGACATCGTCTGAGTCCGGGAGGTCAGCCCGCGGCAAGCGCGCGGGCATCCACGCCGAGCCGCTCGGCTTCGCGGAGGATGTCGTCGAGCGTCGCCCCGGGCAGGTTGATCCCGTTCCGTGATGCGTCCTCGAGTTCGGCCTCGATCTCTCCGGGGACGTACAGGCGGTCCACGCCCTCCCGCCGCCGCGACCCGTGCACCTGGGCCACGACCGCGTCGACGCGCTCCTTGAAGCGATCGACGTCCTCGAAGAAGGCGATGTCGACGGCGAGGAAGAAGTGGCCATCGACACCGACGACGGCGCCGGTCTCCATCGTTCCCGAATCGGTGCCGTAGGCGGCGCCGGAGAGGAGGCTCGACAGCATGCCGACCGCCATCCCGAGGCCGACGCCCTTGTGCTGGCCGATCGGCTGGATAAGGCCGACCAGCGCTGCCACGGCGTCGGTGGTCGGGTGCCCGTCCCGGTCGAACGCCCAGCCCTCGGGAATCGGCGTGCCCTTCTGCGCATAGACCCGCATCTTGCCGTGGGCGGTGGCGCCGAAGGCGAAGTCGAGGACGAAGGGCTTGCCGCGCCCGGCGGGCAGGGCGATCGAGAGCGGGTTGATGCCGACGATCTTCTCGGCGCCGCCCCACGGCGCCATCGTCGGGATCGCGTTGGTGCCGGCAATACCGGCCATGTTCTGGGCGGCCGCCATCAGCGTGTACCAGTCCATCGCGCCGCAATGGTTCGAGCCGCGGACCGCGGCGAGGCCGAGCCCGATCTCGCGGGCGCGGCCGATGGCCCGGCGCATGGCGAAGGTGCCGGCGATCTGGCCCATCGCATTGTGCCCGTCGACGACGATGGCGGCGCCACGGTCGGAGACGATCGCGGGTCGCCCGCGCGGATCGACGCCGTCGACGGTGAGCTTCTTCACGTAGTCGGGCACGCGCAGCACGCCGTGCGAGAGGATGCCGCGCCGGTCGGCGGCGACCAGCGACGCGGCGAGCAGGCCGGCGTCCTCGCCGCTCATGCCGCAGCGGGCGAAGACCGCCGCGACGATGCCTTCGAGCACCGCCGGGTCGACGCTCCGGTCGCCCGGTCCCTTGGGGTAGAGGGCCATCGTCGCTATTCTCCGTCCTAGATGCGATAGAAGGCTTTGGCGTTGTCGCGATAGAGCTTCAGGCGGTCGCTCTGGCTGGCGCCGGCGACGACCGCATCGACGCAGTCGACCCAGCGCCGATAGGGCGTGGCGAGCTCCGACACCGGCCAGTCGCCGCCGTACATCACCCGGTCGAAGCCGAAGCAATCGACGGCGTGGGCGATGTAGGGGGCGACGTCCTTTTCGGACCAGTTCCGGTGGTCGGCCTCGGTGGCGACGCCCGAGATCTTGCAATGGACGTTGGGCAGCGTGGCGATGTCGCGCATCTGCCGGCGCCAGGGCTCGGTAAGGCCGTCGCGGATCCCCGGCTTGGCGATGTGATCGATCACGAACCGCACTTCCGGGCAGCGCCGGCAGAGCTCGGTCACTTCGGCGAGCTGGGGATGGTAGAGGCAGAGGTCGAAGCTGAAGCCGTACTCTGGTAGGAGGCGAACCCCGGCGACGAAGTCGTCGCGGAGCGCCCAGCCGGGCTCGTCGGCGTGACGCTCGATCAGCCGCCGGACGCCGCGCGCCGTCCCGAGGCGGGCATAGGCGTCGAGCTCGGGGCGTACTGCTTCGCCTTTCTCGAGCGGGATCGAGGCGACCATGGCGCGAAGCCGCGGCTCCTCGGCGACAAGGCCGTCGACCCAGGTTGCCTCGCGAAGGTTCTGGCCCGGGGCGGCGTCGACCTCGACGAAGACCAGCGCCTCGATCTCCACGCCCTCGGTTAGGCGTTGGAAGTCGGCCGGAAGATGCGGCCGCTGAAGCTGCGGCACCTGCTTCATCCACGGATAGTCGATCAACCCGGGCTCGTAGAAATGGACGTGGGCGTCGACGATCGGGAACTCGGGCACGGTCCGGTCTCCTTCGGGATCAGCGCTCGGTCGCGATCCGGTCGCGGCGGCGGGCGGCCGTCACCGACAGGCCGACTGCGACGATCAGCATGAAGCCGTTGAACAGCGGCTCGACGAAGAACGGCGCCCCGAGCTGGTTGAGGCCGGCGACCGTGACGGCGAGCACCGCGACCGCGATCAGCGTTCCCCACACGTTGGTGCGGCCGGGCCTGATCGCGGTCGCGCCGAGCAGCGCCCCGGTGAACGCCGGAAGCAGGAATTCCTGGCCCACCGTGCTCTGGCCGACGCGGAGCTGGGCCTGGAGCACGAGGCCGGCAAAGGCCGCAACCATGCCGCCGATGATGAAGGCGTAGGTCACGTACCTGGTCGCGGAGATTCCGTTCAGCTCGGCGGCGCGCGGGTTTTCGCCGAGCACATAGAGCTTCCGGCCGAACGGCAGGTACTCGAACACGATCCACAGGATGATGCCGATCACGATCACGTAGATCAGCGCGTAGGGGACCGGGCCGACGCGGCCGGCGAGCGCGATGAAGCTCGGGTCGAGGGTGCCGACGACCTGACGGCCCTCGGTGTACCATTGCAGGATGCCGAGGAGGATCGACCCGGTACCGAGCGTCGCGATGAACGAATTGATCCGGACGCGGGCGACGAGGATGCCGTTGACCAGGCCGACGAAGGCGCCGAGGGCCAGCACGATCAGGCAAGCCACCCACCACGGCAGGCCCTGCTGGGTCTGGAGCCCGATCGCCAGGATCTGCGATATGCCGAGCACGCCGGCCACCGACAGGTCGAACTGGTTGGCGGTCATCGGGATCATCACCGCCAACGCCGCGAGCGCGTAGATCGCGCGATTGTTGGCGAGCGAGGTGAAGGTGAACTGGGTCGGGAACGTGTCCGGCTTGAGCAGCGAAAACAGGACGATCAGGCCGATCAGCAGGAGCAGCAGTCCCCAGGTCGAGACGATGCGGACGATCGCAGTCATGCGTGGCTCGTGCTCCCGCCGGAAGCCAGCGTTGTCAGCCGTTCGACGGAAAGGTCGGCGCGGGCCACCTCGCTGACCACGTGGCCGCGGCTGAAGACGAGGGCGCGATGGGCGAGCCCGGCGACCTCCTCGAAGTCCGACGAGACCAGGACGACCGCGAGGTCGCGCGACAGCGCATCGTGCAGCAAGCGATAGATCTCCGATTTCGCGCCGACGTCGACGCCGATCGTCGGCTCCTCCAGCACCATCACCCGGCGCCCGATGCCGAGCCAGCGGCCGATGACGACTTTCTGCTGATTGCCGCCCGACAGCGTCGCGATCGGCCGTTCCGTGCTTCGCGGCCGGACATCGAAAGCCTCGATCACCTGGAGCGCGCGCCGCCGTTCGGCCGCCGTCCCGATGACGCGGATGCCGGCGAGCGGCGGGTTGGGGAAGAGGTTCTCACGGACCGCGAGCCCGGCGCAGATGCTCTCCTCGCCGCGCTTGCTCGAGACGAATCCGACGCCGGCCGCGATCGCATCGCCGGGGTCGTGGAAGGCGACTTCCCCGCCCTGCAGACGGATGGTGCCGGAGCGCGAGGGCAGGACGCCGGCGAGCATCCGGCCGACCACGTCGTGCCCGGCGCTCCTGAGCCCGACCAGGCCGAGCACCTCGCCGCGGGCGACCGTGAAGCTCACCGGCCCAACCGACTTGGACGCCAGCGCCTCGACGCTCAGCGCCACCTCGCCGCGGTGCTCGCGGACGGGCGGAAAGAGATCCTCGATCCGGCGGCCGACAATGTCCTCGACCAGGCCGTCCGCCGTGGCTTCGGCCACGGGAAGCGAGGACCTGACCCGGCCGTCGCGAAGCACCGTCACGCTGTCGGCGATGCGGAACACCTCGTCGAGACGGTGGGTGACGTAGATGATGCCCAGCCCCTGCGCCCGAAGCCGGCGGAGGACCTCGTGCAGCCGGGCGACGTCGGCCTCGGGGAGGGTGGCGGTCGGCTCGTCGAGGACCAGGATCCGGGCGTTCACGGCGAGCGCCCGGGCGATCGCGACCATCGACCTTTCAGCCGCGGAAAGTTGTCCGACCAGTTGCTCCGGATCGAAGGCGCAGCCCATCGCGTCGAGGGCGCGCCGGGCCGCGGCGGCGGTCGCGGCCCAGTCGATCAGCCCGCCGCGTCGCCGATAGGAGGCGACGACGGCGATGTTCTCGGCGACGGACATGGTCTCGACCAGACCGAGGTCCTGGTGGACGAAGGCGAGGCCCCGAACCGCCTCGCCGGAAACGACCGGGCCCGCCGGCCCCTCGATGTTTCCCGCATCAGCCACGTAGATGCCGGCCAAGATCTTGATCAGTGTCGACTTGCCGGCGCCGTTCTCGCCGAGGAGCGCCTGGATCTCGCCGCTCCGCAGCGTAAAGTCGACCGAGTCGAGCGCCTGGGTACCCCCGAAGCGCTTGCTCAGGCCGCGGCAGCGAAGCAGCGGCGATGCGCTGGTCGGCTTCATCGGCGAACCGCCGTTGCTGCCGCGGGACGCGGTCCTATCCGCCGATGCCCCAGAGCTCGAGGTAGCGGGCCTTGTAGTCGTTGGTCGGAATGAAGGCGTTCTGGTCGCCGCCCTCGGCGTCGACGTTGTCCGGGGTGACGAGATAGGGCGCCTGGACGAAGCCGCTCGGCGGCTGGCCCTGAAGGGCGCGGTTGACCTCGTCGACGGCCTGGTAGGCCTGCATCTCGACCGGCTCGGAGACGGTCACGACCTGGTATTCTCCCGCGCGGATGCGCTCATAGGCGGACCGCTGTCCATCGGCCCCGACGAGCTTGATGTCGGCGGGATCGACCCCGGCGCTGCGGAGCGCGGGAACCTGGAAGTCGAGCGTGTAGTCGGCGACCGCCGTGACATAGAGCGGCGTGCCGTATTTCTGGACCCAGGAGATCACCAGTTGCGGCTGGCGCTGCGCCACCTCGGCGATTGGCGAGTTCACGTATTCGACGACCTCGCAGCCGGGGCATTCCTCGAGCCGCGCCTCGGTCGCCCGCGACTTCGTCTCCGCGATGGCGAATTCGTTGTGGCTGGTGACGACGACCTTGGCCTTGCCGTCCGAGTCGACGATCACCCAGTCGGCCTGCGCCTTGCCGATCTCGCGCGGGTCCTGCTGGATGTTGGTGAACAGGCCCAGTTCCTCGTTCGGCCCCGGGAGGGCCGCGGCATGGATGCCGACGATCGGGATGTTCTTCGCCTTGGCCGCGGCGATCGGCTCCTGGAGGCTGGCGGCGTCGGCCGAGGTGATGATGCCGTCGACGCCGAGCGCGATCGCCTGGTTCAGCGCGTTGATCCAGCCGACCGGCGTCGCCTTGCCGTCGATGATGGTCACTTCCCAACCGATCTTCGATCCCGCTTCCTGGATCGCGACGCCCCACGCCCGCGAGGCGTCGTTGTTCTCGTCGTTCGAGATATAGGCGATCTTCTTACCCGCCTCGGGCTTCGGCGCGCTCGTCGGGCCGCGCCAGTCGGATTGCGGCCCGGCGTAGATCACCAGGTCCTGCTTCGCCTGCTCGACGATGTCCTGGGCAAACGCCGGCACGGCGAGCCCGCCGATCACGGCGGCAATGGTCGCCATCATAACGGCACGCTTCATGGTCTCCTCCCGCATTGTGCGTCTTGGACGCTGTCGCGAAATCTGGTATGACAGGTTGTCGCGCACAAGTCCACCATCAATCATGCGTCAAAATCGACAGCTCACCCGGTGCCGAAGCGTGATCGGACCCGCCGAAAGATTCGATTTGGTCTGATAGGTAAGCCGCCATGCAATCCGCTTTTGATCTTGCCGGTCGCAGCGTCCTCGTCGTCGGCGCCGCCGGAGGAATCGGCCAGGCGACTGCGCGAGTGCTCGCCCGCCAGGGCGCGAGCCTCGTGCTCGCCGACCGGAGCGCGCCGGAGACGCTCGCGGCCGAGCTCGCGACCGCCGGCGCCAGCGTCCGCGCCGCCGCCTGCGACGTGGCCGATCGCGGCGCGATCGAAGCGCTGGTGGCCGCTTCCGGCACGCCCGACGCGCTGGTCTATGTCGCGGCCATCTGTCCCTGGGACGACTGGGAGGACGAGGGCTGGGACGACGTTTTCGATGCCGTGATCTCGGTCAATCTGCGCGGCGCCGTGTTCGCGGCCCGCGCCGTCCTGCCGCAGATGGCGAGCCGGGGCGGGGGCCGGATCGTGCTGGTGGGGTCGCTCGCCGGCAAGAACGGCGGCCTGATCGCGAGCGCCCATTATGCGTCCTCCAAGGGCGGGCTGCATGCGCTGGTTAAGTGGCTCGCCCAGCGTGGCGGCCCCGACAACGTGCTGGTCAACGGCGTCGCGCCGGCATCGACCGCGACGCCGATGATGGAGGGCAGGCCGGTCGACGTGTCCCGGATTCCGCTTCGCCGCATGTCGGAGCCCGAGGAGGTGGCCTGGCCGATCGCGTTCCTCTGCTCCGATGCCGCGAGCTACGTGACCGGCACCGTGCTCGACGTGAACGGCGGCGTCTACATGTCCTGACGTGCCGCGCCTGCAGGCACCTCGTTCCCGCCGTCCGGGGTGACGGCGCGCCAGTAGTAGCGCGCGACCGTGGCGAGGTGAGCCTCCATCGCCTCCTCCGCCGCGACCGCGTCGCCGGCCGCGATCGCGTCATAGACGGCGCGATGCTGGGCGAAGATCTCGGAGCGGGTTGCGCCTGCGCGCGCCGATACCGAGCGCTGCTCCGCCAGCCATGCCATCAACGCGTGATGGATCGAGGTGAATACCGGGTTGTGGCTGATCATCGCCAGCGTGAAGTGGAAGGTGAGGTCGGTGCGCTCGAAGGCGGGCTGGTCGATGGCGGCGCCGTTGGCGTCGAGCGCCGCCTTGAGCTCGGCGAGGTCCTCCGCCGTCGCATGCCGCGCCGCATGGCGGGCCAGGCCGATCTCGAACAGGGTCCGGGCGTTCTGGAGGTGGCGGACGCCGTCGGGCTGGGAGAGCATGTGCCGCGCGGCGCCGGAGACGTCGTTGATGAGGGTATCGGCATCGGGCCGGCTGACCCGCGCCGCGGCACCGGGCCGGGTCTCAAGGAGGCCTTTGCGCTGCAGCATGAAGAGCGCCTCCCGCACGGTGGAGCGCCCGACACCGAAACGGTCCATCAGCGCGCGCTCCGACGGGATCTTGTCGCCCACCGCCAGACGGCCGGAGAAGATCGCCAGCTCGAGATGCTCGCCGATTTCTTCGTACTTTCTGCGCGGTGTCGCCATGGCCGGTGCCGTGTGGTCCTCGGGAAGGGAACCGATAATAGCACCGGTAACCTGTCAGACCAATTGGCCCTGACTCGTCCTGCCGATGTCGTCGTGACATGTTCCCGAACCACCCTGCCGTCGACGACGCCCGGCCAGGTTTCGGCGCCGGCCTCTCGATGAGCACTCTCGCGTTGCTGCTGCCAAAACAACTTATCGGGAACGGTCCGTTCGCGATTCGACTCGCGGACGGGGCGGCAATCGAGCATAGTCGGTCATGCGTCGATCGATGGGGCACGGCGGGATCGACGAGCCGCGGCGTGGGGGAGCGGCCCGCCACATGCTGCGGAGCGACATCCCGATGGGCACTTTCTCGAAGCCTTCCACCCCCCTTCCCGCGGCCGTTCAGGCGGCGATCAACCATCTGATCGCCGAGGCGCGCAGGGCCGAGTTCCCGATCGTCGATGTGGAAACCACGGCAAGCCGGCTGATTTCCGCGGTTCCCGAAGCCGCGCGGCTCGACGCGACGGAGATCCGGACCGCCATCGCCCGGTCGGCCTCCAAGGAACCAGGCATGGGCGTCAGCTTCGAAACGGACGACTAGCGCGAGCCTGAGACGATTCTGAACAAAGCCGCTCCCGCCCCGCCTACGCTTGCCAGCGGTCGTCGATCCAGTCGGCGGGCGGGAGTCCCGCCAGGTGCCGCTTCCATGCGTCGGAGATGAACGCCGCAAAGGCGTCGGTGCTCGCCGTACTCTCCACGAAAAGCCCCGCCTTCCGCCTGAGTTCGTCGCC
>JBIQKL010000147.1:0-6774 GCA_044506555.1 Hyphomicrobiales bacterium
GCGTCCGGCGTCAAGCCGGCGACGAGCACGCGGTCGGGATCGACCGGGGCGGGGAGGGTGATCGCGCTCCGCGCCAGCCGCACGAAGCCGAGCGGGCCGTAATACGGCGCGTCGCCGACGAGCAGGACCACGGCGTGTCCGGCGTCGCGGGCTGCCGCCAGCGCCGTCCGGACCAGCGCCTTGCCGGCGCCGCGGCCCTTGTGGGCCGGCTTCACCGCCAGCGGCCCGAGCAGCAGCGCCGGGCGTCCGCCGATCCCGATCGGGGTCAGCCGCACCGAGGCGACCAGCGCGCCGTCGAGCGTGGCGACGAAGGAGAGCGAAGGGTCGTGCGGCACGCCCTCGCGCAGCCGGAAGGCGGCACGGGCGAAGCGGCCCGGGCCGAAGGCCTGGGCGTGGAGGATGTCGATCTCGGCGCAATCGGCCGGCGCTTCCAGCCGGAAGGAAAAGGGGCAGGCGTTCATCGGGGCTCGCGGGAGAAACCGGGAGGGCAGGGACCCGGCCCGCGGCCCGATCCAGTCGTCAGGCGGGCACGGACCGGACGGCAGCGGCACGCGCAAGAGCGCGTCGCTGGTCTCGTCGTCGGGACATCCGGCTCGGCATCGCTGTCTTCCTCCGGCGGCGCCGATAGCACGCCGCGGAGCCTGCCGTCAAAGCCTCACCACGTTTCCGAGGCCTCGGCCTCGCCGGCGATCTCGGCCAGGCGGCGGCGGGTCGCCGGCGTTGTCGCCTCCGGCAATGCATCGGCGGCGAAGAACCCGCTGTCGACGATCTCCAGGTTCCGCGGCGGCGGCGCCGCCTGCCGCCACTGCCGGCAAACGTAGAGGCCGACGTGGTCGCGCGGCGAGCCGCGCCGGTTCCAGTAGATGCCGAACAGCTCGGGCGGCCCCGTGAGCGCGATTCCCGCCTCCTCGATCAGCTCGCGCTCGAGCGAGGCGCGCATCGTCTCGCCGCGCTCCACCCCGCCGCCCGGCATGTGCCAGCCGGCGACGTAGCTGTGGCGGATGAGGAGGATGCGGCCCTCGGCGTCGAACACCGCGGCGCGGACGCCGAGCGTCATCCCGCGCCGGAGCGCGGCATAGGCGAGGAATGCCCGCGTCGGGAACCTGATCAAACGCCTGGCCACGCCGTCCTCGATTCAACTCGGTCCGCGAAGCCATACCATGCCGGCCGCGCTTTACCCTGGGGGAGGCGTCCGTTAAGCCGGAGAGGGATGTTCACGCTCGCGCATCTTTCCGACCCGCATCTTGGACCTCTGCCGCAGGTGCGGTGGCGCGACCTCGCTTCGAAACGCGCCTTCGGCTACGCCAACTGGCGCCGCGGCCGGTCGCGGACGCTCGGTCCGGCGAGCTTGCAGCGGCTGGTCGCGGACCTGCATGCCGAGGCGCCGGCCCATACGGCCGTGACCGGCGACCTGATCAACATCGGCCTGCCCGCCGAGATCGAGACGGCGCGCACGTGGCTCGCCGCGCTCGGCGCGCCGGCGGAGGTGAGCGTCGTCCCGGGCAACCACGACGCCTATTTGCCGGGCGCGCTCCGCCATTACACGCAGATCTGGGGGCCCTACATGACCGGCGACGACGGTACCCCCGGCTTCCCCTATGTCCGCGTCCGCGACGATGTGGCGATCATCGGCGCCTCCAGTGCCGTCGCCACCGCGCCGCTGATGGCCACCGGACGGTTCGGCGACGCGCAGGCCGCGGCGCTGGTCGAGCAGCTCGACGGGCTTCGCCGCGAGGGCCTGTTCCGGGTCGTCCTCATCCACCATCCGCCGGTCGAAGGGTCGACGCCCTGGCACAAGCGGCTTCGGGGCGCCTCGCGCTTCCGCGCGGCGGTGGCGGAGGCCGGCGCCGAACTCGTCCTGCACGGCCACAATCATGTGACCAGCGTCGGCCACATCCGCGGTCGCGACGGGCCTGTCCCGGTGGTCGGCGCGACGTCGGCCTCGCTGCACGCCTCGCCGGTGCATCACGGGGGCAGCTACCTCGTCTACCGGATCCGGCGGGAGAAAGACCGGTTCATCTGCGACATGGAGGAGCGGGGGCCGCGCTACGGGAGCGACGGCATCGTCGCGCTTTCGACCCGCCGCCTAATCGGCTGAGGCGTCACCCCGGCAGGTTGACGAGCACGTAGACGAAGAGGGCGCCAACCCCGATGAGCAGGCCGCCGAGGAAGGCGGCGACCACCCAGCCGGTGGACCGGATGTCGGGCGCGCGCGTCTCCGGCGCTTCGCGGAGCGCCTGCCCCAGCGGGCGCGGATTGCGGCGCCGTCCCCGATCCTCGTCGGCCGTGCGCCGGAGGAGCCAGTCGCCCTCCATCGCCCGCTCGCGCTCGATGATCCGCTCGGCGACGTAGTTGGTGACCATGTCGGCGACGTCGTCGAGGCTGGCGGATTCGAGGATGACGGTCCGCCCGAGGCGGGTGTCCTTGAGGAAGCGGTAGGTGCGACGGTCGCGGTCCATCACCACGAAGGACGTCATGTCGATCCACAGCCGCGGCGGGGTGCCGCCGGAGACGCTGAGCACGAAGGCGTCGTCGCCTTCGGGAATTTCCGCGAAGACCGAACGGAGTTCGTCGGCCAGCATCTCGAGGCGCGCCCGCTCGGCGTCGCGGAGCTCGACCACGACGTCGGAACGCTCCGCCTCGGCCGTGCGGACGCGACGGATCGCCGCCTTGAGGCTCCGCACCTTTCCTCCGCCGTGATCGGACGTATCGCTCATGTCTTTCCCGAGCCGTCCGCCATGGTTAGCAGGCTGTTAGCAATTTGAAAGGGATTTGGCGTAGGTTTCGTTAATTCTTGATCCCACCGCACCGAAGTCATAACCCGACGTTCGCCGCCGATCCCGTCGCGTGAGGACTTATCCCCGATGACCACGCTTCCCGCTGCCGCGGTCCGCGTCCAGGCCGCTGCCGAGGCTCTCGGCCTTGCCGTCGAGGTGCGGGTCATGCCAGACAGCACCCGAACCGCGGCCGATGCCGCCGCCGCTTGCGGTTGCGCCGTGGGCCAGATCGTCAAGTCTCTGATCTTCAAGGGAAAAGACAGCGGCAGGCCGATTCTCCTGCTCGTCTCCGGCGCGAACCGCGTCGACGAGAAGGGCGTCGCCGCCACGCTCGGCGAGGCGTTGACCCGCCCCGATGCGGGGTTCGTCCGCGACGCCACCGGATTCGCCATCGGCGGCATTCCGCCCCTCGGCCATGCCGCGCCGCTCGACACCTGGATCGACGAGGACCTGCTCCAGTACATCACCGTCTGGGCCGCTGCCGGAACCCCGAATGCCGTCTTTGCCGTCAATCCCGCGAAACTCCGCGATGCCACCGGCGCCAGGACGCTCCGCGTGACCTGAACCGGTCAGGGACCGACGTTGGCTTGCGCCGCGAAGATATGGGCGGTCACGGCGAAAACCCGCTCGTCCTTCTGGTTCACGCCGACGGCTTCGAGCGTCACCAGCCCCCAGCCGGGCTTCGATGCCGATTTCCGCTTCGAGACGATCCGCCCGCTGAACGTGATCGTGTCGCCGGGATAGACGGCGCGGAGCCATTTCAGGTCGTCGAAGCCGGGCGAGGGGCCGAGCGCCCGGACCGGCCGGCCCGCGTTCCGCGCCTCTTCGTCGGCCCGTAGGAAGTAGCGCGACAGCAAGCCCATCATCACCGAGGCGGTGTGCCAGCCGCTGGCGCAGAGCGCGCCGAACAGGCTCTCCTTCGCCGCCTCCTCGTCGACGTGGAACGGCTGCGGATCGTAGGCGAGCGCGAAGCGGCGGATCTCGTCCGCCGTGAAGCGGTGCGCGCCGAAGGGATGGTCGCTGCCGACGACGAAGTCCTCGTAGATCACCGGGCGACTCCCCGCCGGAAGAAGATGGGATTCTCCATCAGCACCACCGTCTCCCCGGCCTGGTTCACGACCTCGTGCCGGAAGCGGACGATGCCGAGCTCCGGCCTGGTCGACGAGTTGCGGAGCTCGAGCACGGTCGACGTACCGGAAATGCGGTCTCCCGGCCGTACCGGCCGCCGCCATTTCAAGCTGTCGATGCCGGGCGATCCCAGGCAGGTCGAATCGACGAGATAGGCGTCGCACAGCATGCGCATGAGCAGCGCGCAGACGTGCCAGCCTGAGGCGAACAGCCCGCCGGCGAGGTCGGTCGCCGGGGCACGCTCGTCGAGGTGGAACGGCTGCGGGTCGAACTCGGCGGCAAAGGCGATCATTTCCGCCCGCCCGACGTGCCGCTCCGGCAGCGGCAGGGTGTCGCCGACCCTGAAATCCTCGAAATGGCGTTTCGGCACACGTTCCTCCCGCTGAGGCCCCGGCTGGATCGATAGCCCTCCTGCCGGCCGCGATCAACGTCGAGGGAACGACGTTTCAGCGGTTTCGCTGCCGCGCCTGCCCGGCTATAGCTCTGCCGCCCCGCAAGCTTCCGTCCTGGATACCGCCTTGTCCTTCCTCTCCTTCGCGCGCACGCACGCGCGGCCGCTCGCCTTTGGCGCCCTGCACGCGTTCTATTCCGCGCCCGGCCAGACCTTCTGCATCGGCTTGTTCATCGCCGCGGTCGGCGACAATCTCGGCATGAACCCGGCCGAGATCGGCGGCCTCTACCTCGCCGGCACCCTGGGGTCCGCCCTGACGCTGCTGTTCGTCGGGCAATGGATCGACCATGTCCGGCTCGTCCATTTCAGCGCCGCCGTGATCGTCGGTCTCGCGGTCGCGTGTTTCGTGATGGCCTCGGCCGCCGGGCCGCTGACCCTGTTCCTGGCCTTCTACCTGCTCCGGCTCACCGGGCAGGGCCTGATGGTCCATGTCGAGGCGACCGCCACCGCCCGCGCCTTCGATGCCGAGCGCGGTCGCGCCCTCGGCATTACGGCGCTCGGCGTGCCGCTGTCGGAGATGGTGTTCCCGCCGCTGGCCGTAGCCGGCATCGCGGCCCTCGGCTGGCGGCCGACCTATGCGCTGTTCGGCGCGGTCGCGCTGGTCGTGCTCCTGCCGTTCACGCAGTGGCTGCTCGGCGGAATCCGGCGCGCTCCGCCGTCGCGGGACAAGCGGGGCGGAGCATGGCGGAGCCTCGTCGCCGGACTCATCCTGCTCGGGCGCTCGAAGTTCGTCTGGGCGGCGCTCCCGAACCTCGCCGTCATGCCGTTCTTCGGGACGGCGGTGATGTTCCACATCACCACGATCGCCGGCGCCAAGGCTTGGCCGGTCGGCCTCGTCGCCGCCAGCTTCCCGGCCAGCGCGGCGGCCCACGTGATCGGCCTGTTCGCCTCCGGCTACGTGATCGACCGCATCTCGGCCCGGCGCATGTTTCTCTTCCAGTCGGCGCCGATCGTACTCGCGGTGGCGCTCCTTGGCGTTTCATCCGCGCCGTGGGCGCTGCCGCTCGCCTTCGCCCTGATCGGCCTCGGCGGCGGGCTCACCAAGCCGGTGGTGACCGCCGTCTGGGCCGAGCTGTTCGGCCTCGCCTCGCTCGGCACGATCCGGAGCGCGGTGGCGATGTACATCGTGCTGATGTCGGCGACGGCGCCGTTCGTCTTCGGCTCGCTCCTCGAAGCGGGCATGAGCGTCGACGCGATCCTCCTCGCTTTCGCGGGAGCGGGGTTCCTGTGCTGTCTGCCGCCGTTCTATGCGGCCTGGCGCCGCTTCGACTGACGGATCAGACGTTGAACTTGAAGAGCATCAGGTCGCCGTCCTTCACGACGTATTCCTTGCCTTCGTCGCGGGCGCGGCCGGCTTCCTTCGCCGCCTGCTCGCCGCCCAGCGCGATGAAATCGTCGTAGGCGATGGTCTGGGCGCGGATGAAGCCCTTCTCGAAGTCGGTATGGATCACCGCCGCCGCCTGCGGCGCCCTGGTCCCCTCGGTGATGGTCCAGGCCCGGACTTCCTTCGGCCCTGCGGTGAAGTAGGTGATCAGCCCGAGGAGGGCGTAGCCGGCGCGGATCAGGCGGTCGAGGCCGGGCTCGGCCAGCCCGATCGAATCGAGGAACTCGCGCTGCTCGCCGTCCGGCAGCTGGGCGATCTCCGCCTCGATCGCGGCGGAGATGACGACGCTCGCCGCACCCTCCGCCTCCGCCATCGCCTCGACGCGGGCCGAGAGCGCGTTGCCGGTGGCGGCCGAGCCCTCGTCGACATTGGCGACATAGAGCACCGGCTTGGCGGTGAGGAGGTTGAGGGCACCGAAGGCCTTCTCGTCGCCCGCCGGGATCGCCGCGAGCCGCGCCGGCTTGCCGGCATTGAGCACCTCGAGCGCGGCGTCCATCAGCGCCACTTCGGCCCTGGCCTCCTTGTCGCCGCCCTGGGCGCGCTTCCGGAGCGGGCTCACCCGCCGCTCGAGGCTCGCGAGGTCGGCGAGCATCAGCTCGGTATTGACGGTCTCGGCATCGGCCACCGGATCGACCCGGCCTTCGACATGGGTGACGTCGCCGTCCTCGAAGCAGCGGAGCACGTGGACGATCGCATCGACCTCGCGGATATTGGCGAGGAACTGGTTGCCGAGGCCTTCTCCCTTCGAAGCGCCGCGGACCAGCCCGGCGATGTCGACGAAGCTGATCCGCGTCGGCACCGTCGCCTGGGGCCTGGCGATCGCGGCGATCGCGGCGAGACGCGGATCGGGCACCGCCACCTCGCCGGTATTCGGCTCGATCGTGCAGAACGGATAGTTGGCGGCCTGCGCCGCCGCGGTGCGGGTGAGGGCATTGAAGAGGGTCGACTTGCCGACGTTGGGCAGGCCGACGATGCCGCAGGTGAATCCCATCGGAGATGCTTGCTCTAATGCGTGCGAAGGGCGGTTCGAGCCG
>JBIQKL010000148.1:0-4224 GCA_044506555.1 Hyphomicrobiales bacterium
TGCCGCCTTCGCGGCCTTCGACCGCTTCCTGGCCAGGCTGCCCGCCGGCGTGCAGTTGTTCTCGATGCTGAGTTCCAACCCCGGACTCCTCGGCCTGCTCGCGACGATGATGGCGACGGCGCCGCGTCTCGCCGAGACCGTGGTTCATCGTCCGCATGTGCTCGACGCCCTGATCGAGCCGGCGTTCTTCGGCCGGGTGCCGGCACGGAAGGTGCTGGCGGAGCGGCTGGCGCAGACCCTCGACGAGGCCAACGGCTACGAGGACGTGCTCGACCGCGCCCGCGTCTTCGGGCAGGAGCAGGCATTCCTGATCGGGGTCCGTGTGCTTGCCGGGACGATCGGCGCACGCGCCGCCGGCGGCGCCTATGCGACGCTCGCCGAAGTGCTGGTCACGGCGCTTCTGGACGCCGTCCGGCGCGAGTTCGAACGCGCCCACGGGCGGATCCGGGGCGGGGAGGTCGCCGTGCTCGCCATGGGCAAGCTCGGCGGCCGCGAGATGACCGCCGCTTCGGACCTCGACCTGATCTTCCTCTACGATTTCGACGAGCGCGTCGACGCCTCCGATGGCGACCGGCCGCTGCCGGGCACGCAGTACTTCACGCGGCTGACCCAGCGGCTGCTCGCGGCGCTGTCGGCGCCGACCGGGGAGGGGACGCTCTACGAGGTCGATTTCCGCCTCCGCCCTTCGGGGAACTCCGGACCGCTCGCCACGCACATCGACGCATTCGCCGCCTACCAGGCGAACGACGCCTGGACATGGGAGCACATGGCCCTGACCCGGGCGCGTCCGATCGCCGGCGGCAAGCGGATCCTCGGCAAGATCGATTGGGTGACCGGCAAGTCGCTTTCGACGAAGCGCGACGCGAGGAAGACGCGAGCGGACGTCCTGGACATGCGCGGCATGATCGCGGCCGAGAAGGGCGGCGAGGATGCGTGGGACCTGAAGCAGGCCTCCGGCGGCCTGGTCGACATCGAGTTCATCGCGCAATACCTCGAACTGATCCACGGCGCGGATCATCCGGGCATCCTCTCGCCCGAGACCGAGACCGTGCTCGCCAACGCCGCCAAGGCCGAACTGCTGTCGCCACGCGACGCCGAGGTCCTGCTTCCCGCGCTCCGGCTCTACCAGGCGCTGACCCAGCTGCTCCGGCTCTGCGTCGAGGGCACCTTCGTCCCGGCCGAGGCGCCGGGCGGTCTGCTCGATCTGCTGGCGCGCGCCGGTGAGCTGCCGGATTTCGCCACCCTGGACGTGCACCTGCGGGAAACCCAGGCTGCCGTCCGGGCGAGCTTCGAACGGACCATCGGAAAGCTGCCGGCCGCGAAGGAAGAGCGGACATGAACGGTGCAGAGGGGGGCGCCGCCCTGCTGGTGCAAGCGGCCGTGGCCTCGACCGGGACGTGGCGTATCCGTTTGTCGCGCTGACTCGCGCTCAGCCCGTGGCGAGCGCCGCCGCGATCGCTGCCGCGACGCGGGCATTGTCCCGGATCAGGGCGATGTTGGTGGCGAGACTGCGGCCGCCGGTGCGCTTGAGGATGGCGTCGAGGAGGAATGGCGTGACCGCCTTGCCGGTGATGCCGGCCGCGATGCTGTCGGCATAGGCAGCCTCGATGTGCTGGCCGATCTCCTCGGCCAGGATCTCGTCCGCCTCCGGCACGGGGTTGGCGACCAGCACGCCGCCGCCGAGGGCGAGGTCGTCGCGGGCGCGGATGAAGGCGGCGATGGCCGTCGCGTCGTCGAGGCGGATCGGTGCCGCGAGGCCGCTCTTCCGCGACCAGAAGGCCGGGAACTCGTCGGTGCCGCGGCAGACGACGGGCACGCCGAACGTTTCCAGGAGCTCGAGCGTCTTGGGCAGGTCGAGGAGCGCCTTGGCGCCGGCCGCGACCACCGTGACCGGCGTGCGCGCGAGCTCGGTGAGGTCGGCGGATATGTCGAAGCTCCGCTCGGCGCCGCGATGTACCCCGCCGATGCCGCCGGTGGCGAACACCCGGATTCCGGCGAGGGCGGCGACGATCATGGTGGCGGCCACCGTGGTCGCACCCGGCCGGCCGGAGGCCACGGCCCAGGCGAGGTCGGCCCGGGAGAGCTTGGCGACATCCTCTGCCTTGGCGAGGCGCTCGAGATCGGCGCGGCCGAGGCCCACCCGCACCCTGCCGTCGAGGACGGCGATCGAGGCCGGTATGGCGCCGCCGTCGCGGACGATCGCCTCGACCGCCATCGCCGTCTCGATGTTCTCCGGCCAGGGCATGCCGTGGCTGACGATGGTCGTCTCGAGGGCGACCACCGGGCGGCCCGCGTCGAGCGCGGCGCGAACCTCCGGGCCGATCGAAAGCGTCATGCCGTCATTCCCTCATGTCGAACGTCCGGCGTTCTGCCACTTCGCGTGCCGCCGCGAAAGCCCGTCCTCGCCGGCGTCATGTCACGACCCGCGCCTTCGCCAGCCGCGCTTCGAGCGATGCTGCATCGAGCCCGGCGGCGACCGTGCCCGGCGCCTCGACGGTGATCGCCGCAGCGGCCAGGCCGGAGAGAACGGCATCGAAGAACCCGCGGCCGCCGGCGAGGCCGTGGAGGAAGCCGGCACACAATGCGTCTCCGGCGCCGTTCACGCTCCGCACATGGGCGGGAAACGGCGGGAACAGGTGGACCTCCCCATCCGCGGCTGCGGCGAGGGGCTTGTCCGAATCGGTCACCGCCACGTGCCGGGCTCCCCGTCCTGCAAGCCGCGTCGCGAGGTCGCGCGTCGGGATCGTAGGATCGCCGGCAACGCCGAGCAGGGCCGACGCCTCGCGGCGCGTCACGAAGAGATACGCGAGCCGGTCGAGGACCGGGCCGAGCTTCACCGCCTTGGCCGGGGAGACGCCGATCGCGGCGACGCGCCGGCCGTTCGCGGCCTCGGTGAGGAACGCGAGGGTCGCCGCGGGCAGGTTGGCGTCGAGGACGAACGCCTCGCCGGGATGCGTCGTCGCGGCCGCCGGTGCGACCGTCTCGGGCGTCAGCGAATCGAAGATGGCCATGTCGGCGATGCCGATGATCAGGTCGCCGGCATGGTCGAACGCCGCCCGGTAGGTCGCCGTGCGCCCCGTGGGCGAGATCTCCACCCAGTCGAGACCGACGCCGTCAGCGCGCGCTGCGGCGAGCACCGTCTCACCGTCGGCGTCGCGACCCACGCACGTCACCAGCCTGACGTGCCGGCCCAGCCGGGCCAGGACGCGCGCGACGTTGAGCCCGACGCCGCCGGGCTCCGTCCGCGCCGAACCGGGGTTCGAGGCGTAGAGGACCGGTGCCGCGGCGGTTGCAGCCGCGTGGTCCACGGTCGCGCCGCCGAAGACGGCGAAGGCAGCGGGGCGGTGATTCATCTCGGGCACCTCGGCGACCGGCGGGACGGAACGCCATCATCGTGCCGCGGCGGCGTCGCGGCAATCGCCGGAAGCCGCCGCGAAGCAGCCGGAATGCGTGTCCGAATCGCAACGGGCGAAGGAAAAGGAGCGGGAAAACGCGTGTCTATGATCATGGTCACTGGCCGGCCGACTTGGTGCTGCGGAATTCTCCGCGCGCCCGGCCAAGCGATGCTCCGCCGGGTCGTTCCGAAATGAATGAAGGATTGCAACCGAATGACGAATATCTTCACGTCCTATTCCGGTAACGCAGAAGCCTTTGCCGGCACGTTGTTCCAATCGGGCAACGGCATCTCGCTGGTGGCGGGCTCGGTGGTCTTCACGGGATCTCCGGTGGCGGCGTCGACGTTCGACAGTCTCACCCTCGGCAAGGCCAAGCTCAACGGTCCGGGCATCCTGCTGACCAGTGGCGACGGTACCCCGCCGCTGTCGAACACGGCGGGCAGCTACGCCGGGCACAACGGCCAGGGCGGCGATGCGGATCTTGCCAATATCGTCCTCAATGCCTTCCCGAGTGCCGGCGTCACCCAGGACGCGACGGTCCTGACCTTCAAGGTGAACGCCGAGGCAGGCGTGAAGACGGTCATGTTCGACATCGTCTTCGGCTCCGAGGAGTATCCCGAGTGGTCGAACAGCACGTTCGTCGACATCGCGGCCGTCATGGTGAACGGCAAGAACGCCGCCTTCTTCGGCGGCGATGCCAAGAAGCCGCTCAGCGTCCTCGACCAGAACCTCGGCTACTTCCAGGACAACACCGGCGGTGCGATCCAGTTCGAGTATGACGGCATCAGCAACAAGCTCACCGTCATCGCCAAGGTCAAGGAAGGCGTCA
>JBIQKL010000148.1:4324-6764 GCA_044506555.1 Hyphomicrobiales bacterium
TATGACGGCATCAGCAACAAGCTCACCGTCATCGCCAAGGTCAAGGAAGGCGTCAACGACATCAAGATCGCCATCGCCGATACTGGCGACTCGATCTACGATTCCGGCATCTTCATCTCCAATGTCCGCGGCAGCACCAAGGACGTCGAAGGCATCCTCAACGAGGTGATGGGCAGCGACGGCAAGGACAATCTGAAGGCCGTCAAGGGCATCGACAATGTCCTCATCGGAGGGCTCGGCAAGGACAAGCTGCACGCCAATACCGGCTTCGACATCCTCTACGGTGACGAGGAAGGCGGGGCCGGTTCCACCGCCAAGGTCAGCGGCGGCGAGGTGTTCAAGTCGGCGATCAGCAAGGACAAGTTCGTCTTCAAGTCGAAGAAGGTGCTCGAGAAGAAGATCGGCAAAACCGACGTTATCGCCGACTTCGACAAGAAGGACGTGATCGATTTCTCGAAGATGATCAAACCGAAACTCGACTTCATCGGCAAATCCAAGTTCGACAAGGATGGCGACGGCGAAGTGCGCTACAAGCAGTTCAAGAAGGACGGCTACACCGCCGTCTACGTCGATACCAATGGCGACGGCAAGACCGACGCCACCGTGAAGATCCTCGGACTGCACAAGCTCAACGAGGGCGATTTCAGCCTCTGAGTCCCGATCCGGCGAAGCCGGGGGAGGCAGGCATCGCGCCTGTCTCCCCGTTCTGGGGGAAGTTGCGTTCTCCGCTTGTTCTTGCGAACAAATCATGTACAATGACGTCGAGCGCATCAGGGCCGCATGTCTGCGCGCCGTGTTTGAACGACTCCCGGCGGTGTGGAATAAGGAGCGACGACCATCATGGCTACAGCCAGTCTCCGCGTGATCGAGGGGCATGCAATGGACAAGTCGAAGGCGCTGGATGCTGCGCTCAGCCAGATCGAGCGTCAGTTCGGCAAGGGCTCGCTCATGCGCCTCGGCAAGAACGAGACGCCGGTGGAGGTCGGCAAGGTGCCGACCGGTTCGCTCGGTCTCGACATCGCGCTGGGAATCGGCGGCCTGCCGCGCGGCCGCATCGTCGAGATCTACGGTCCGGAATCGTCGGGCAAGACGACGCTCGCCCTGCATGCCATCGCCGAGGCGCAGCGGGCTGGCGGCATCTGCGGCTTCATCGACGCCGAGCATGCGTTGGACGCGGTCTATGCCCGGAAGCTCGGGGTCAATCTCGACGATCTTCTCATTTCGCAGCCCGATACCGGCGAGCAGGCGCTCGAGATCACCGATACCCTCGTCCGATCCGGCGCCATCGACGTGCTGGTCGTCGATTCGGTTGCGGCGCTGACGCCGAAGGCCGAAATCGAGGGCGAGATGGGCGACCAGCTTCCCGGTCTCCAGGCACGCCTGATGAGCCAGGCGCTCCGCAAGCTCACCGCGTCGATCAGCCGTTCCAACACGATGGTCATCTTCATCAACCAGATCCGGATGAAGATCGGCGTGATGTTCGGCAGCCCGGAGACGACCACGGGCGGCAACGCGCTCAAGTTCTATGCCTCGGTCCGTCTCGACATCCGCCGCATCGGCGCGATCAAGGAGCGGGACGAGGTCGTCGGCAACCAGACGCGCGTGAAGGTCGTCAAGAACAAGCTCGCCCCGCCGTTCAAGCAGGTCGAGTTCGACATCATGTACGGCGAGGGAATCTCGAAGACCGGCGAGCTCGTCGATCTCGGGGTCAAGGCAGGGATCGTCGAGAAGTCGGGCGCCTGGTTCTCCTACGATAGCCAGCGCCTCGGGCAGGGACGCGAGAACGCGAAGCTGTTCCTCAGGGAGAATCCCGGCATCGCCGCGGCCATCGAGCAGGCGATCCGCCAGAACGCCGGCCTGATCGCCGAACGCTTCCTCGAGAAGGGCGGGATCGACGAGGACGGCGACGGGGCTCTCGACGACGAGTAGCTGCAGAACGCCGCGTCGGCGGAGACCGCGCGAGCCGAACGACACGATCCGGGAGTCGGTCTGATGGATCAGCGCCTCAGCCTCGTCACCCTTGGCGTCGCCGATCTGGCTCGTGCGCGCCGTTTCTACGAGGACGGGCTCGGGTGGGTGCGGGGCAACCAGGACGAAGGCGTGGCCTTCTACCAGATGCCCGGCGCCATCCTTGCACTGTGGACGCGGCCGGAATTGGCGGAAGATGCCGGCATCAGCGATGCGGGGGCCGCTTTTTCGGGGATGGCGCTTGCCTACAACGCCCGAAGCCGCGAGGGGGTCGACGCGGTGCTCGCCGAGGCGCGGGCGGCGGGCGCCGAGATCGTCAAGCCCGCGCACGAGACGGTCTGGGGCGGCTATTCAGGCTACTTTGCCGATCCCGACGGCCATCTTTGGGAAGTGGCGCACAACCCGTTCTGGATCATCGCCGAGGATGGGGCGGTCCGCATGGCGTAGCGGCCCGCGGCCGTCGAGGAGCGCC